>NZ_CALGPY010000014.1 GCF_937959485.1 uncultured Campylobacter sp. | reverse complement strand
GAGATGGCTATACGGGCGAGGATATTTGGTTGCTTCATTATAAAGGTAAAAATATCGAGCTTGATATAAGGCGAATTTATGATGAGACTACGAGTAAATATTTCACGGAAAATCCATTTAAAATCAAATATAAATTCCAAAGCGTAAATTCTGACATTGGAGATATTTCAATAGGTGAAATTTATGAAATTTTAAATGAAGCATTGTTGGAATACGGAGATGATGGTATCGATGGCAGAAAATTTTTACCAAAAGATCATGAAGTCGTAACTTTTCTGCACGATTAAAATTCAAAGAATCGATGAGCTGCGTCAAAATACATCTGATATTTCACTATCAAATTTCAATTTTCTACTGCGCTATAAAACGCTCCACTCTTTTTTATATTCGTTTATTATCTCATCGGGCGTTCTTTCTCCCTTATCGACCCTGATAAGATCGATTATATCTTGCTCGTTTGCAAACATACCCTCTATCGCAAGGTTGCAGATGATAGATCTATTTTGCTCGTATTGTTCTGCGCTCAGCTCGTCTTTATATTTTTCAAGTATAGCCAAACTCTTTTCTAAACTATAAACTTCCGGATATTTTTGCATGCTTTATCCCCTAGCAATATAAAATTTTATCAGCTGCGGCGCCCTATTAAAAAACAAAGCTCAAGCGGGCAGGCGCACTTTTTGCTACGAATAGCTTGCAAGTAGTTCGCACTTCGCCGCAGCTAAAGCAGATAACTATTAGATGACGGGAAATTTTACCGCAAGTAGCTCACAAATAAATTTAACAAAGCTCTTATCAAGCAAAAAACGAAGGAAAAGCCGTCAAATAAAACTACTACTCCCTTACGATGAAAGCTCCAGTAAACTTGCCATTATGCGCGAAATCTCTCGCCTCATCCTCGCTCTTAAATCCACTTAAAAAGACGCGATAAATCGGCGCGCCATCTATGCTAAATTCTTTGATGATCGCAGGATATCCCGCCGTGCCGTGGTAATCGCGCTGATAAATTTGTGCGCCGCTTCTGTTTCTAAACGCACCGATTTGCACCATAAAATTTCCGCCGACAATGGTTGCTTTCGGCGAACCTTTAGCAATAGTGCGCCCATAAAAACCCACTACTTCGAGTTTTACCGGCGCCGTACCTCTGGCAAAAACGCCCACCAGATTGGCAGCTGTTTTGCTAAGATCGATGATGCGACCATCCACAAATGGACCACGGTCGTTGATGCGCACGGTTGCGGTAGCGCCGGTATCGCGATTCGTGACCTTTACCATAGTATTCATTGGATAGGTTTTGTGCGCGGCAGTCATGCCATTCATATCGTAAATTTCGCCGTTTGAGGTGTATTTGCCATGAAAATTCGGCCCATACCAGCTGGCGATGCCGATTTGAGTGTCACCGACGCTTACTTGCTCGGGGTAGTAGGTTTTGCCGTTGATTTTATAAGGGCGCATGGTGGCGGGAGAGTTTTTGCCGATCTTGCCCGCACCGCTCGCAGACGATCTAGAAGGCGGTGCGGTGCGAAACGAGCAACCGGCAAGAATCAGCGCAAAAAGCGCACTAAAAAGAGCGATTTTCTGGTACGACACCTACGGTCCAATCTTATTTGTTGAATTTTATATTATTTAGCGCTATTTCGTTTTTGTCTTTGAGGCTAAGCTCGTTCGCCAAACCTGCTAACACGCGTCCTGGCTTGCGCTGTTTCAGACGTGGTTCATACGCTTGAAACGCGCCTTGATTTACGACAAATTCTGCATATTTGCTTTGTGGGATATAAAAGAAGTACTTGCCGTTAAGCGGCGAAATTCCGTTTTTAATATGCGCGTTGTAATCCTGCATTTGCGACGGCGAAATTCCGATCTGTTTTGCAACTGCGCTTAGCTTTGTGCCCGGAGCTACTGCGATACGCTTTAGCCCCCATGGCTCGCTTTCAAAAAGCAGAATTTTACGCATATTTTCATTTTGAGCGATGTAAGCGTATTTAATAATACGCTTGATAAAATTCTTAGTCTCATTAGGAAGTGCGGGGCTTTTTAGCAAGCGATCCAGATCGTCGCTGCCAGTAGCTGCAATCGCATTTTTAAGCTTTTGATCGCCACAATTATACGCCATTAGCGCTAAATACCACTTGCCAAAATTTTGCTTCAGATGCAAAATATACGAAAACGCAGCATCCGTAGAGGCTGCGGGATCGCGACGCTCATCTACGGCGCTATCTACTCTAAGACCGAAATTTTTCGCAGTCGCCGGCATCAGCTGCCACATACCACCTGCGCTAGCGCCCGAAGTTACGGTGTTTTTAAGATGAGATTCTACCATTGCCAAATACAATAAGAATTCCGGAGCTTCGATGTTATCGACCTCGGATTTGACTAAGTAGGCATTGTGCGACTGTGAAGTCACGATATGCTTAAACTGCTTGCGATCGCTTGCATTGATCGCACGGAATATGCCCGCAACTACGTTTTTGCTCGATTCGTTATTTTCGATGCCGAATTGATTTAAAATATAGTCGTGATTTGCGCGCATCAGACCGGGCTGGCTCGCAAACGCTTCGCCCACTAAAAGTAGGGCTAGCAGTATAAATTTTATGGCTTTCATATCTCTCCTTTGATTTTATCGCCAAAAAGCCTGCAGGCGTTTTGAGTCGTTATTGCTTCAACCTCTTCTACGCTTAGGCTTAAAATTTCCGCGACTTTTTCTACCACGAGTCTCGTAAATGCAGGCTCATTGCGCTCGCCACGATGCGGATGTGGGGTCAGATAGGGCGCATCCGTCTCGATTAAAAGGCGCTCTTGCGGAATTTGCGGTAAGATCTCAGCTAAGTTTTTTGCATTTTTGAATGTCAAAACTCCGCCGATACCGAAGTAAAATCCGTATTCGCTAAGACCTAGCAAAAGCTTGCTGGCATTGAAGCAGTGCAAAACACCACCGCATAAATCGCCGGCACGATCTTTTAGAATTCCAAAGCTATCTTCGTTTGCTTCTCGGATATGGACTATAAGTGGTTTTTGAAGTTGTGTTGCTAGATCGATTTGTGAGATGAAAGCGTCTTTTTGGCGGGAGATTTCTAAGGCTTTGGTTTCCTTGCTCTCTTGCTGCTTAAGTCTGAAATAATCAAGACCGCATTCGCCAACGCCCACGCATTTGGGATCGTCAGCATACCGCTTCAGCACCTCCATATCGAAAGAATCTATCTCGTATGGATGCACCCCTACGGCAAAATACACATTATTCCGCGCGTGCGAAATTTCACATGCCTTATCTAGGTCTGCTACATCGGCACCGGGAATGATGATGCTGCGCACGCCTGCAATCGTGGCGCGCTCAATCACCGCGTCCAAATCAGCATCGAAACTAGCATCGTCTAAATGGCAATGTGTATCTATAATCATAAAACTCACTTGATAAAATTTTTCGAAGCGGATTTTACGTCGTTTTGCAAAATCACACTTAAATTTAAATTAAACGCGGTATTGTAGCAAAAAATTTCAGATTTAAACTTAAGCTTAAAATTCCTTCAGCTTTGCCTTAGTTTTTTAGCGAATTCCAGGGCTTCTGCAGTAATAGTCTCGCCACTTATCATACGAGCTAGCTCTGTTATTTTCTCATTTTCGCTTAATAATCTCACGCTAGATTTGCCGTTCGTTTTACTTACTAAAAAGTGTGACGCAGCCTTTGAGCTAAGCTGCGGCTGATGCGAGATCGCAAAAATTTGATAAAATTTTGAAATTTTTACCAGCACGTTAGCGATACTCATTGCCTCTTTTCCGCTTAAATTTGAATCGATCTCGTCTAAGATTAAAATTCCCTCGCCGTTATTTGTAAGCTCCAAGCTTGCCGCGATGAAAGCAAGGCGTAGGCGGTTCGTCTCGCCTGAGCTTAAATTTTTAAATTCCGTCTTGCACAAGCTGACGCAAATTTCGTCCGTGCCGTGCTCACTAAGAACCACGGGCTTAAAACTAAGCTCCACTCCGTCCATATAAAGCTGCTTTAGATAGGAATTTATCAGATCCTCGAGCCGTTTTTTAGCGCCCTTGCGAGCCTCGCTAATTTTTTCGGCAAGGATAGCGGTACTTTCGCTAAGGCGTTTAAATTCCGCTTGCAACTTGGTTTTTTCAAAGCTTAACTGCTCGTAATGCTCAAGCTCTTTCTTGCGCGCTTCAAGCGTAGCTAGCGCCTCCTCTACGCTTCCGTAGCGCCTATTTAGCGCGCTAAGAGCTTCGATGCGATCTAAAATTTTCTCTATGTCGATATTTTCGAGCTCGTCTAAATTCAAGCTTTCTTGCTTTAGCCGCAGCTCGTTCATCGCATCCTCGAAAAATGCGCTATCCAGCCCGCTAAGACTTAGCGCTTCGATGACGCTGCGTTCTAGCTCAAAAACGCCCTGCGCCCTAGCCCAAAGTTCCTCGATCTTATCTTTTTTACTAAGCTTTTTTTTGATCTGCAAAAGCTCCTCATATTCGCCGATCTTAGGCGATACGCGCTCGATTTTTTCAATCTCGAAGCGAGCAAATTCCTTTAACTCCTCGATCTTGCGCTCTTGATCCAAAATTTCATCCAGCTGCTTTTTTGTGCGGCTAAATTCCGTAAAGGCGCTTTGAAGCTCCGATAGGCTTTGCGTGTGTGCCGCATCTTTTTTCGCGGCGATAAAATCAAGTAATTTTAGCAAGCTGTCGCTACTCATTTCGCCGGCGTTTTTCGCGCCTAAAAATTTCACGTATTCGCCGGCGATCGTGCTTAGATTTTTTTTCGAGACCGATTGGGAATTTATAAAGTATCGCAAGCTACGCTCTTTTAGGACGCGAAAGGTATTTGGCGTATCGTTTATCAAGCCGAAATTTTCCATATCAAATTTATGCTCTACGTCCGCTTCTATGAGCTCTGCCTCGCATTCTTTAAGCCCGAACACCGCTAAAATCGCGCCTATTAATACCGATTTACCCGCGCCGCTGATACCTGTAAATACGCTAAGCCCTGGGCCAAAGCTAAGCTCGCTCTCGCAAAAACCTAGATTATTTTTAATATAAATTCTTTCTAGCATCCGCCGTGCCCCCATCTGAGTTTGGCTTTTAAAACGTCGAAATAATCGTAGCTTCTGCGTTTTATTAAATTTGCCTTTGCGTGTGAAATTTTAACGCTCACGCTGTGAAATTCCGCAATATCAAAAACGTCTTGCCCATCGATGACGACGCTAACTTCGGAGCTTCCGGCGTTTTTGAAGCTTGCAAGATACTCTTTTGGAAGGATCAAAGGCCGCTGCGTCAGGCTGTGCGAGCAGATCGGCGTGACGCAAAACACGTCGCATAGCGGATAGACGATCGAGCCGTTCGCGCTCATATTGTACGCGGTCGAGCCCACGGCGGAGCTTACGATCACGCCGTCGCCGTAGTAGGTGTTGAAATATTTTCTATTTAAAAACGCATCGATCTTCGCCATCGAGGAGATGTGGCTGCGGGTGATTACGACGTCGTTAAATGCGGTCTTGCGGATGATTTTACCGCCGCCGTTTTCTAGTATCACTTCGAGTAAAAACGGGCGCTCGATCTCGTATTCGCCACGCAAAAATTCCTTTAAAAATTTTGCGAATTCGCTCGGCTGCACGTCCGTTAAAAACCCGAGAGTACCTGCGTTGATACCCAAAATAAAGGCGTTTTTGTCGCTTAGCAACCTCGCAAGCCCGATGAGCGTGCCGTCGCCGCCGAGGCTGATTAAAAAATTGGTCTTTTTTAAAATTTCTGCAAGCGTATGCGACTTAAGGCCGAAAAATTCCGCTCCGTCCTCTTCAAGCAAAAGCTCAATACCTTGCGCTTTTAAAATTTCGCAAATTTGCTCCACGACGGGGCGAATCTCTTCTGATTTTTTGGCTATTAGCCCCGCGAATTTAAGGTTTTTATGAATTTTGTTTTCCATAGTTTTATTTTATAAAAAATTAGCTTTGTAAAAGCAAAATTTAACTATACTTGCATTTTACAAATAATTTTAAAGGAGTAAATTTGCGAAGTCATTATTGCGCCGATTTGAGTAAAAACGATATCGGCAAAAGTGTAACCGTGTGTGGCTGGGTAAATTCTTACCGCGACCACGGCGGCGTGATTTTTATAGATTTGCGCGACCGAAGCGGCTTGCTTCAGCTCGTGTGCGATCCCAAAGATAGCAGCTCGGCATACGAGGTAGCAAATACCGTGCGAAACGAATTCGTCCTAAAAGCCGTCGGCAAGATCCGCGCTCGCGGCGAGGGGCTGGAAAATCCAAATTTAAAAACCGGCGATATCGAAGTCGTGGTAGAGGATCTGCAGATCGAAAATCCAAGCAAGCCGCTTCCTTTCGTAATCGGCGATAAAAGCGTCAACGAAGAAACGAAGCTAAAATATCGCTTTTTGGATCTGCGCGCCGAGGGAAGCTTCGATAAATTTAAGATGCGTTCCAAGGCTGCGATCGCCGCGCGAAATGCTCTTGATAGGCTAGGCTTTGTGGAGGTCGAAACGCCGATCTTAACGCGCGCGACGCCTGAAGGCGCTAGGGATTATCTGGTGCCTAGCCGCGTCTATCCTGGCAGCTTCTACGCGCTTCCGCAAAGTCCGCAGCTTTTCAAGCAGCTTTTGATGTGCTCGGGCTTTGATAAATACTTCCAGATCGCGCGCTGCTTTCGCGACGAAGACCTGCGCGCCGACCGCCAGCCGGAATTTACGCAGATCGATATCGAGATGAGCTTCAATACCCAATACGACGTAATGAGCGTAGCCGAGGAGGTTTTAAAGGATATTTTCAAATCCTGCGGCCGCGAGATCGTCACTCCTTTTAGACATATGGAGTATAAGGACGCGATGGAGCTTTACGGCAGCGACAAACCCGATCTGCGCTACGATATGCCTTTCATCGACGTAGCCGATATTTTTGAAAAATCGAGCAACGAAATTTTTTCAAATTTAGCCAAAGACCGCAAGGCTAACCGTGTAAAAGCTCTTAAAGTCGAGGGCGGCGATCTGAAATTTAGCAAGCGCCAGATGCAAGGCTTTGAGGAATACGTGAAAAAATTCGGCGCGCAAGGCCTCGCGTTTATCCAAGTAAAAGAGGACGGGCTAAAGGGACCGCTGGTAAAATTCTTTGAAAAAAGCGAGCTGGACGAACTCATCAAGCGCTGCGAGCTAAAAGTCGGCGACGTCGTGTTTTTCGGCGCGGGCAAAAAGAAAATCGTGCTTGATTATATGGGTAGATTTAGAATTTTCCTCGCAAACGAGCTTGGTCTGATCGATCCGAACAGGCTTGAGTTTTTGTGGGTCGTAAATTTCCCTATGTTTGAGCAAAACGACGACGGCAGCTACTCCGCGATGCACCATCCTTTTACGATGCCGAACAATCCCGACGAGCCAGATTTGGAGGATATTACCTCGATTGCCTACGACGTCGTGCTAAACGGCATTGAGCTTGGTGGCGGCAGCATCAGGATCCATAAGGCGGACATTCAAGAAAAGGTCTTTAGGCTGCTTAAAATCGAGCCTGCGGAGCAGAGGGAGAAATTCGGCTTCCTACTCGATGCGCTAAGCTTCGGCGCGCCTCCGCACGGAGGTATTGCGATCGGCTTTGACAGGCTGATGATGCTCGTTACCGGCTCAAGCAGTATTCGCGAGGTTATCGCGTTTCCTAAAACGCAGCGCGCGCAGTGTCCGCTTACCAAAGCCCCTAGCGTCGTGACCGACGAGCAGCTTCGCGAGCTAGGTCTTAGGCTTCATAAGAAGGAGCAAAAATGAAAAGTCTTTTTCTAATCATCGGCGCTCCGGGAAGCGGCAAAACGACCGATGCGAGCATGATCGCTCAGATGAATCAAAGCATCGAGCACTACTCCACGGGCGATCTACTACGCGCCGAGGTAGCAAGCGGCAGCGCTCTGGGCAGGCAGATAGATGGTTTCATATCTAAAGGCAATCTCGTGCCGCTTGATATCGTCGTAAATGCTATCGTTAGCGCGATTAAAAGCTCGCCTAAAGACTTCATCATCATCGACGGCTATCCAAGAAGCGTCGAGCAGATGAGCAAACTAGACGAGGTACTGCGAGGAGACGATGATGTAAATCTTAGCGCAGTCATCGAGGTGTGCGTCAGCGAGGAGGTCGCCGAGCAGCGCGTTTTGGGGCGCGCTCGCGGGGCGGACGATAACGAGGAAGTCTTTAAAAACCGCATGGCGGTATTTTCAGAGCCGATCGAGGATATCCGTAAATTTTACGGCGACGCGGGCGTATTTTACAGCGTAAACGGCGAGCGCACGGTCGAGGAGATCGTAGCGGACATAAACGCTATAATCGCTGCGCAGATCGAAAAATTAGGCTAGCGCGCTTGGATGGCGGCTTAAATTTTGAGCGCCTCCAGCTCCTTTTTTATACCGCAAGCGGCGCAAATCGCGCTTAAATTTAATGCGCCTTTTTTTGCGAGTGCGCCTTTAAATCTATAGCTTGCCGTTGCGCGAGATAGCTAAAATTCAAGCGTAAATTTAAGCAGCTCGCCGTGTAAATTTAAATGCGATCGTCAAATGCAAGCGGATTTTAAATTTAATGAAATTTCGGATCTGTTTGCGGATGCAGGGGTTAAAATTTTAAGGATAGATATGGTTAGAAAATTTTTACTTAGTATGGCTTTGTGTGCGGCTGCATTCGGCGCGGGCGGCTTTGTGCCAAGCGGCTCCGCGGCGCAAACTCAACCGTCAAGCGTCAAAGAAGCGCTTAAATTAAGAGATGATTCTTTTGTCGTAATCGACGGCAAGATAAAATCTCAACTCAGACACGAGCATTATAGATTTGTGGATCAAAACGGCGATAGCATCGAGGTCGAGATCGACGATGACGTTTGGCGCGACGTGAGCGTGGATGAAAATACGCTCGTGCGAATTAGCGGCGAGATCGATAAAGATTTTACCAAAACGACGATAGACGTGAAAAATATCAAAATTTTAAATTCTAAATAAAGGAAAACTATGGATCTTTCAAAGATAAAAGTGGGCTCAAACCCCGATAAAATCAATGCAGTGATCGAGATCCCTTACGGCTCGAATATCAAATACGAGATCGACAAAGCAAGCGGTGCGCTCTACGTAGATCGCGTGCTCTACGGCGCGATGTTTTACCCCGCAAACTACGGCTTCATACCCAATACTCTAGCCGATGACGGCGATCCCGCGGATGTTTTGGTGCTAAACGAATACCCGCTTGCCGCAGGCAGCGTGATCCCGTGCCGCCTAATCGGCGTTTTGATGATGGAGGACGAAAGCGGAATGGACGAGAAGCTGCTTGCCGTGCCGGTTAGCAAGATCGATCCGCGATATGAGGGCATTAAATCTATCTCCGATCTGCCTAAAGCGACGCTGGATAAAATTAAAAATTTCTTCGAAACCTACAAGCTTTTAGAGCCGAATAAATGGGTCAAAGTAAAGGATTTCGCAAGCGCTGCCGAGGCCGAGAAAATCCTTGACAAAGCGATTAAGGCTTATAAATAAAATTTACAAGCATCCTTTGATTTGGAATTTCGCCTCACCTTTAAGACGCTGGCGAAATTCCAAAATTTTAAAATTTGATGGAATTTGCGAAGCGCAGAGCGATGTGAGGATTTTTAAATCAAGCTTGCAAAGCGCTCGCTTAAATTTTATAAATATCGCGCAGCTAGATACTAAAATTTTAAATTTTAAAAAGGCGACTCAAATGAAAAAGATTTATATCGCGCTATTTATAGCAGTTGCTTTTTCGCTCTGCATACAATCAATCTCCGGTTTTAAAGGCATTAAAATTAGTATGTCAAACGATGCGCAGGACATCCGCCTGAAGTTTAGCCCAAAGCTGAGAGAGGATCAAAATACGCAGATGCAAAACTTGGCGAATTTTTTACGCTTTAGCGATAAAGGGCGAGAGAATTACTATGGTATAAGCTTCTTTAGCGATATCGCTACGACGTGGGATTTGTATGAAAAGCTTGCGGACATTGATGAGCTAGACTTCGGCAGAAACGCGAATTTTATGACCGTTTCGCCGATTAGAGTGGATGAAGTTACACAGGTTCCGCCCGAGATTTGCTTGCTTTCAAATTTAAAAAAGCTCGATTTGCAAGGCACAAGAGTTTCGGATCTGCCCTCTTGCGTGCAAAATTTAAAAAAGCTCAAGTATTTAGGCTTGCGCGCTACCGAATTTACGGAGATTAGTGAAAATATCTCTAAAATTCCGAATCTTAAGACGCTGATTTTGGATCGTTGCCCCGTAAAAGAGTTGAGCGCGAATGTAGCGAATTTAAAGAATTTAGAATATCTCGAACTGGATGAAACGCATATTTCGCAATTGCCGCCACAGATTACAGGGATGAGCAAGCTGCGAGAGCTCCACTGTTATAGTTGTAATTTTTTACATACTTTGCCTACGTATCTAGCAGAGCTGAAAAGTCTGGAAATTTTATATCTTACGAACACGCATATAGAGGCGCTACCCGATGAGGTTTCGCGAATGCCGAGTCTAAAGGAACTAAGCGAAGATTTTACCTCTCCTCCTGAAAATATCGTAAATTTACCCAATCTTGAGGAGTGGGGTCATATGGACGAGCAGAGATTACGGCTCGCCGTGAAAATCCCGTCGCTCAAAAGGCTTCATATAAGTTCAAATATCAAAACGATCCCGTCCGAGTTAGGGGATTTGCATAATCTACAGGAGCTTGATATTTGGTCTGAAAATATACAAGAAATTCCTGAAAGTATCGGCGCATTAAAAAGCTTAAAAAAGCTTGATATTGGCAGATATAAGCAAGAGAGTCTGCCTGAGAGCATCGGCATGCTTGATGCTTTGGAAGAGCTGAAAATTAACAGCCAAGCCATTACGAAAATCCCTGAGAGCATCGGAAACCTACATAATTTAAAGGAGCTTTACATCCACGGCAAAAATATTACGCAGCTTCCGGAAAGCATCGGAAATTTAAAAAATTTAGAAATTTTAGATATCTCCGAGACTGCAATTAAAAAATTACCGCAGAGTATAAACAATATGACGAGTCTTAAATATCTTGATCTTCGCGATACCGATTTAGAGGAGCTTAACGTCGATTTTATCCGCCTTAGCAAACTTTACGGCATTAATTTGTATGGCGTTAAGCTTAAAAAGAAGCCCGTAGTTCCTAAGATAGAGGGAAGGCATATTGGCATTAGAGGATATGAGGATTAAATTTAAAACGAAGCTATGATTTGTCCGGCGCCGACATATACTGCGGCGGGAGTTTAAGCAAGTAATACAAGGAGATAAACCGCGCAAAAGATCGCTAGCCGGATCAGCCCTGCGCGCTAACGACGGCGAGACTTAGCGAGCTTTAAAACCTCCTTGCAGGCGCCGCGAATTTAAAAACCTCAGGCGCCGCGGAAAATAGAACAATTTATCTGTGTGGGCTCTTCCTTAAATTTAGCGAGCTTCGGAGTAAAATTTGAAGTTAAAATTTTTAAAGGACCACTGCGTTTATAAGACTTATCGTCACAAGCGGGCGAGATAGAGCGAAGAGAATAGATTGCGCTCATTGCCACAAAAAGCCTCTCGCTGCCTGGAAGCGAGATGATACGTCTGCAAGATTTACGACATTAAAATTCCCCCTGCGATTTGCTTAGTGTAGGGCTGTGCGCCTGCGAAATTTTTAGCACATACGGATGCTATGTTTTCCGGCTCGATAAATTTACACGGGCAAAAAATTCGATCTCTAAGCGAGGGAAAGACCGCGGACGTCATTGCAAAATTATAAAGCTGACATCAATTACAGACAGGAGCCCTTGGACTGCCGTGCTACGTAAAATTTGAAATTTACACGCCACATAAAATTCGGAAATCTAAATGATGCCAAATGATTTACTATCACCATCCTTTTTAAATTTAGTAATAAATCTATAAATTTTGATTCCAAAGGCTTTTGTTTTAATAAGACGTCAAACATTTGATTAAATTTTTAAAACTGAAACTCCCATGTGAGTTTATAGTTCCTACCCGGCGAGTAAAAGCGGTTGATGCCAAGCCCTGTTTCTTGATCTATCAGATTGCTAGTTCCAAAAGGCCTTATTGATCTGGCGCTTTCCCAAGTGATATATTTGCGATCGGTTATATTATATGCGCCTGCACGAAGAGTTAGATATTTGATCGGCTTTACATATGTTACGAAGTCTATCGTGGTATATCCGCCGCTTCTCCATTCCACTTCGCTATTGCTTACAGGTTTGCCGTTTACGATTTTGCCGCTTCGCGCTTGCTCATACCAATACATATTATAGGTGTCGTCTCCTTTTTTTGTAGCTACCGCAGTTACAAATAGATCCGCGCCGAATTTATCGCCTGGGCTTTGGTAGCTTACACTATAAACCGCCGTTCTAGGCTGGATCGCATTCATCGGGGTATCTATTTTGCCATTACCTATGTCCATTCTACCCTTTTGGATACTTAGCTTGTATCCAATGCTAAAACCCTGCAATGGCTGCCAAATTTGATCCAAAGCCAGTCTCGAGTCTATCTCTATTCCTCTTACCCTTGCTTTTGGACGATTTACGTTTTGATACACAGAGGCAGGCATTGTACTTCCACCGTTTCCATAAGGAAGCTGGAATTCCCCCTTATACTGTAAATCTATAAAATTCCTATAATCCGTTTGGAATAAATTCAATGTAACGAAGCTTGGAGAATTATGAAGCGTAAAGGCAATCTCTTTAGTCTTTGCCGTTTCTTTTTTCAAATCCAAATTCGGATATATCGAAAAATCAGGGTGCTGGAAAGTGAAGTAAATTTCATCCGAAGTAGGCGCCCTAAATCCGTTTGCATATTTAAGCTGAAGCCTGAAAAAATCAAGCGGATCGATGCTTGTAGATAAAGAATATGAATTTGCCGAATATTTTCTCTTCTGAGAAGCTAAATATACGGCATTGGCTTCTGCATTTGCATTCTTATGCGCCTTTATCTCATCACTAGACGGCGTACCGGGAAGCGGAGTATAAGGAACGAACATCCCGATAAATAGATCAGTTGGAATTTTTGGCGTAACGCCTGGGGTATATGATGGATTGTGTTTAACTTTATCATACCTATAATTAAGATCAAAGGCTAAAACATCGTTTATACGAAAGTCATCTCCCACATAAAGCGCTCCGGTTTTGGTCTCAACCGGAATAAGGAAGCTAAAAGGATCATCTTCGTGACCGCAAGCGTTATTATAGGCAGAGGCATTGGTATATGATTGGCATTTATCTGGATACCAAGTGCCTAATATGGGAAACTTAGGATTAGTATTTCTAACTCCTGCAAAGTATTTAGCCCACCATTGTTTATTTTGAGGAGAATAACCCGCCCTATTTACCATACTTTTATCGCTTTTACTATAAAGCCCTCCATAACTTAAAGAGTGTTCTGTGCTTTTTATATGAAAGTCTTTTGTAAGATCAAGATTAAACTGCTTAGTATCGGTATTTAAATCTCTATCCTTCCAGTTGTTTTCTACGTATCCATTTTGGCTAGGTAAAAGTATCTCATCCGAACCAACTGGTGATAATTTGCCGTAATTGCCTTTACTATAAGGCGTAGTTACTTTATTTATTGAATATGTTTTATATGTACCGCTATTTGTATCAAAAAGAGTCATACCTTTAGAGCAATCATATTCATCACAATTTATATAGGCATCATCATTAGGTTTATAACTGCTATATGCATTCATATCTAATATATGGGATTCATTCTTTGGATTATCCGGATCTGAAAAATCAAACTGACTATCTACTAACGTAGGCATAAATCCCCACTTTAGCCATGTCTTAACTTCCCCTCCATATTTGTCTACCATTTTTCCGTCTTTGTTTATATGAAGGCCAGATGGATTTGAATTTCCCGCGCAGTTATCGCCTTCGCAATACTCATCCGTTCTCGCTTTTAGCTTAATGTGTTGCTTGTTATAGCTAAATTTCAAGCTATCCCATAAAGGCGTTTCATCGAAATTCTCGTAAGTGAACGAATAGTTTTTTCTTTCGCTTCTATCGTTGGTATGTCGTATGTCATTAGTCAAGGCTCCCCAAGGAGTTTGCGTATTATAAAGAGCAAATTGATTCGACCAGTCTATTCCCTCTGATTTTATATTAGACTTATCGTATCCTAAGCTAAATCTATCGGTATCGGTAGGCTGAAAGCCAAATTTTACCAATGTGCTTTTTTTGTAAATTCTATAAGGATCAGGCTTTTCTCTAACTTTTCTTATAACAGTAGGATCATATTTTTTATATCCCCAGTTTTTTAGTTCATGTCCTTCTCTATCGGTGTGAATAGCCAAGAGATCAAACCACTTAAACCTAACTGCAGCTGCGTGGCTTTGCCAGTTTTGTCTATCCGCACTTTGATACCCGCGTTTAAATCCGTAATACCAATCCTTCTCCGTTAGATAATCTCTCGCATCCTTTGTCTCAAACGCTACTGAGCCACCTAGCGCGCCCGAGCCTCTTTTTACCGAATCTGCACCTTTAGTGATATCTACCTGTCTTACGTTTTCAACCTCAACGCCGTTTCTAGTATTATTAAAGTTTCCATATCCTTCAAATAGATCTTTAAAACCTTGCGAGCTTAATGTTTCTGCTTGGCGAAGTCCATCTATGCTTATATCTACGCGGTTTTCATCTACTCCGCGGATCGAGTAGCCACTAGCACCGAATCTTCCGCTTTCGACAACTGAAACGCCGGTTTCGTGACGAACCATATCTCTGCTATCGCTAACTTGCTCTTTAGCGAGTTGCTTGGCGCTCTTTTTAGTTTCGCCGACTTTTTTGGTAAGCGGGTCGCTTTCTACGTTTCCCGTAACATTGATCTGCCCTAAATTTTGGGAGCCACCTTCGCTATCATCCTGTGCAGCTAAAGTGGCCGCGCATAAACAAAGCGCCCCCCCCGCTGCAATAAAAAACCTAAATAAGCTCATTTTGATCCTTTTATAATACTATTTCTCATAGGCGTTATTAAAAAAAGCAGTATATTAGTGAAAAATTCTTTAAATTTAAATTAAAAAGAATTTTATTTATCATTTATAGTTATAGAACTTAATTAAATTTAAAGAATTCCCAGGTTTACGCCTTTATCTCTTAAATTTACATTTTTTAAAATTACAAATTTTTACTTTAAATTTAAAAGTATTTTTATGAAATACTAAACGATGACGGGTAAATAAATTTTGAAATTTTAAGTTAAAAAATTTTAAAATTTTATTATAAGCAAGCGGAATTTTATCTACGCACGTAGTATTTCGGGCATCATGGCGGACTGGCATTTTTACGAAGCCGCGCTCGGTAAAATTTATAAAATTTCGAATTTCCGTAAATTTACTGCGCGTTTGCGGCGCAAAATTCCTCATTTAGCATCTATAGGCTCGGGTTGCGCGCGGGCTTAATGCGTTGCTAGCCCTGGCGCAAACCGAACAGAACCGCGTTAGCTCTCCTTCAAAAGCTTGGTTAGCGCCGTGTCGCTTTCGTCGTGCTTGCGGATGTTTTTATAAATTTTATTGAAATAAATTTCTAAAAATTCCTGATCGTCGATCTTTTCTTCGCCCTTTTTCGGCGCGATCTTTCGGTACTCGCCGCTGCTTTGTAGCTCGAATGCAAGCTCGTTATCACTTAGCTGAAGTTTTAAAATTTCTTTGAGCTTGTTTTGCAAATTTTCGTTGTAAATCGGGCTCATTAGTTCCAGTCTGCGCTCCAAATTTCGCGGCATCCAATCCGCGCTCGCGATGTATAGGCTGGGCTGGGCGTGCGCGAAGTAAAAAATTCTAGCGTGCTCCAGGTATTTGCCGACGATCGAGATCACGCGGATATTTTCGCTAACGCCCTTAAGTGCGGGGCGCAAGCAGCAGATGCCGCGCACGATGAGATCGATCTTTACGCCCGCAGCGCTTGCTTTATACAGCGCCTTGATCATATCGCCGTCGACAAGAGCGTTCATCTTAGCGATGATCCTGCCGGCAGAGCCTTGCTTTTCCTCATTTTTTATCATCGCCAGGAGCCGCTCTTTGATCTGCATCGGCGACATAGAGAGGTTGTCCAGCTTGCGGTTTTTGTTGTAGCCCGAGAGGATGTGGAAGAAATTCGTCGTGTCCTTATCGAAGCGATCGCCGCAGGTAAAAAAGCTCACGTCGGTGTAAATTTTAGCGCTCGAGCCGTTGTAGTTGCCCGTGCCTAAGTGGATATAAAATTTTAACTTACCGTCCTCTTTTTTGATGATCTGAGTTACCTTGGCGTGGACTTTAAAACCCGTGATGCCGTAGATCACGTGCGCGCCCGCGTCTTCGAGCGCTTTCGCCCAGTGCAGGTTGTTTTCCTCATCAAACCTCGCCTTAAGCTCGACCATTACCGTCACCTGCTTGCCGTCGCTTGCGGCTTCGATCAGGCTTTGAACGATCGGGGAGTTTTTCTCCACGCGATACAGCGTCATGCGGATCGAGATGACTTTCGGATCCTTAGCTGCTTCTTTGATGAGCTTTTGGACAGGATCGAAGCTCTCGTAAGGATGGATCAGCAGGATATCCTCCTTCTCCATCGCGCTCATAACGGAGGTGTTTTCGTTAAAGGGGGGCAGCGTCTTTGGTAGATACTGAGGATGGGCTAGAAAGGAAAAATCCTTATTAGAAGCGATCTCCCAAAGCCCGTCCAGCGTAAGTGGCACGGCACATTCATATATATCTTTGTAAAAAATTTTAAGATGGGAATTTAGAAATTCTAATAGTTCAGCATCGGCGTCCTTTTCGATCTGAAGCCGTACGAAAGCCCCCTTGCGGCGCAGCTTAAGCCCCGCTTCCAGGATCATCATAAAATCGTCCGCTTCCTCCTCCTCGATTACGATATCTGCGTTTCGCGTGACGCGGAAGGCTGCGGAGCTGATGAGCTTGTAGCCGGGGAAAATTTCCTCCGCGTGGCGCTTTACGATAGTGCCGATCGGCACGTAGGTATTTTGCGCGACCTGCACGAAGCGCGGAATCACGCGCGGAATTCTAATCATTCCAAAATGCACCGACTCGGGAGCGCCCTCATCGCAGAGCTTGACCGCAAGGGAGAAGCTGAGATTATTTAGATGCGGAAAAGGATGAGTTGCATCCACTGCAATCGGGACGATGACGGGCATTATCTGCGAGAAGAAAAACTCGTCCGCCACGGGCTTTAGCTCGGGCTGCAGTTCGTCGTAGCTTTTGATAAAAAGCCCGTTTTTGCAAAGTTCCTTTTGGATGCCGAAATACTGCTGCTCAAGCTCGGTTTGTTCGTTTCTTAGATAGGAGCGGATCGCGCGTAGCTGCTCAAGAGGCGTCATCTCATCGTCCCCGCTGGTTATAACGCCGGCGGTGAAAAGCTGCTTTAGACCCGCCACGCGGATCATATAAAATTCGTCTAAATTCGTGCTGTAAATGGCTAGAAATTTTAATTTTTCAATTAGCGGGATATCCTTTTTGCATTGTTCCAGCACGCGAGTATTGAAGCGTAGCCAGCTTAGCTCGCGGTTTATAAAATTATTTTGTGTTTGCATAAAAACTCCTTTTTGAATATTAATTCTAAGATTATAGCCCAATTAAGATTAAATTTTAAAGTCCGAATTTCATGAGCTTGCAAGTGGGGCAATTTAGTATTTAAAATTCTGCTCTAATTCCCTATTTTTCCTAAATCCTTGCACATTTGCGCGTCGCCGTCTTTGCAGCCCAGCTTTAAATACCGCCTCAAATATAAAATTTGCTCTTCCTCCTCCTCGCTCATATCAAGCACCCATTTGCACGCCTCCTTTACATTACCCTTATCGCAAGCCTTCTTGCAAAAATTTTTGCCTTTATTTTTATCTACTTTAGCCCACAACAGCAGTCCGTAAGCGTAGCACGAAGGGTAATGCTCTCCGTTGCAGCCGATTTCATAAAATTTCATAACCTCATTTATATTCTCATTCTCTCTGTTTAACGATGTGGCAAAGTGCCCGCATCCTGCGGGATTTCCTGCATTGCAGGATTTTTTAAAATACTCTTTTGCCGCAAGCTCATCCTTTTTTACGCCCTCGCCGTAAAAATATAAAAGCCCGTAATCGTCGCAAAATTTCGCGTCTAGCTCGCAAGCTCTTTCGTAATATGTCTTGATTTTCGCGTGTTTTTCGTCCAAAGAAGTAAGCGAATACGCTTGTCCCATAAAAATGCAGCCTTTGGCATATCCCAAACTGCATGATTTTTCAAAAAATTCTAATGCCAAATCGTCGTTTTTTCGTGCGCAAGATTTATTATTTAGAATTAAAGCCGCCAAATAGCATGCTTCGCCGTCGCCGCTATTACATTTCTTTAAATTTAAATCGTAAATATCGCACGCAGGCGCCCCTAGAGAATAAATTTCGCTTACGCTCGCGGCTTTCAAAAACAGAACCGACGCTAGTACAAACAATAGTGCTTTCATTTTAATCCTTACGAATGATATAAATTTAAATTTAGATCGGCAGGCGACGTAAATTTTATCTCTTTGCTATCGGCTACGCTTTTGTTGGGTTCTGCCGCGGCTTGCGTTATTAAAGGCGCCAAAATTGCTGGATAAAATTCTTTCATTATCGCTCTTTGCCCTTCTTTGGATTCGCCATCTTTTACTCCTTTGTTGAATTTGCGTTGTATTTATCAGTTATTTCTTCAAATGCTTCTATCGCACACTTTACGGGATCGTGTTCCTCCTCATCTCGTAAGCAGTTTTCTAAAGCTACCTTTAACGCGCAAGATCTTAGTTTAAATATTCTTTCTTCTTCCAAGCGTTCTGAATACTTTTCGCAAGCTATAGTGTAGTTCATTACAGCCTTTTTAATGTTGCCTCTTAAACCTATATCATGAATTCCGAGGTTAAAACAAGAGGCTGCAACACCCGCCTTGCAGGATTTTTCTAAGGGCACAAAAGCCGCTTCGCGCATACCGAGTTCAATACCCAATATAGAACCAAGATCCGAGCATCCGATCATATCTCCGCCATCACATTTTTTAGATAAAATTTCTATTAGCTTAGTACAAGAGCTATATTTGCCGTTTCCTTTATAGCATTCGTTATAAAGATTTTCCTCTTCAGCCGTATGCTTACCAGCCATTACGATAGAAGCTAAAAATATCATAGAATAAAATACAAAATTAATTTTCCCCATACAATTTCCTTTCGACACCTTCAAAAATAATTTTACCTTTTTTTATAGGGTTACACTCTTTGTCTTTCAGGCAAGCTTTCAGTTCCTCGATATTTTTGCAAACTATATCTCTATCTTTAAGATCGCTATTACAAACTTTTTCAAGACTTTTAATTGCTGCTTGCATATTACCGTTTACATATATATCTAGCGTACCCAATATAAAACAGTGATATGTACTATTAGAATCACACAGCTTAATCAGATATTTCGTAGCTTCCTCTATTCGGCGTAATGATCGCAAAAGATCACTCTGTATAGCACATGAGCGCATATCACCGCCATCGCACTCTTTAGATAAAATTTCAACGAGTTTATTGCACGAACTATATTTTCCGTCACCGTAATCGCAGGATTTCAAAAGCGCTCTTTGCTCTTCGCTCCTCAAATCTTCTAACTTTTTAAACCTGTTAAAGACGATTGTGCCGCAGCAGGGATCGCCGAGAATACCGTTATAAACGCAAATAACGAAATTTTAAGATAAAATTTTTTCATTATTGCTCTTTGCCCTTCTTTGGATTTGCCATCTTTTACTCCTTAATTAAAAATTTTAATTTTGCATTATACTTTTAGCCGTGTAGTAAATACTTTCTATCACTTTCAATGGATTACATTCGCTATTGCTTAAACACTCTTTTAATTTATCTTCGGCCATGCAAGATACTTGTAGAAGTTTTTCATCTTTAAATGCCAAGCTTGCAAGCTTTTGAAAAACTAGCATACGCTCTATTTATATTATCTGTGCGCCCAAGCTCATCTGATCCTAATTTAAAGCAATAAAACGCCAAATCCGCATCGCAAGCTTTCTGTAATGGTGCGATAGACTCTTCGGTCTTGCCTATCTCATATAGCACATATCCGAGCTCTCCGCATTTTTCGGCATTGTCAATATCGCAATGCTTTGATAATATATCCGTTAGCTTCGTGCAAGCACTATATTTCCCGTCGCCCTTATTGCAAAGCGAATGTAAATTTGCTAAATCCTTTTCTTTAAAATCGAAACCTGCATACGCACACGAGAATGCCAACATCGCTATCAATACCAAACTTTTCATATCATTGCTCCACTATCCAGTTTAGAAGCTCTTTGCCTCTTTTTATCGGATTACATTCCGTATCTTTTAAGCAAATTTCAAGCTCGCTTTTAAATTTGCAATATTCCTCACTGCCATCAATTTTGGCATCGCAAATTTTATCCAAGCTTCTTATCGCCCTATCGATATTTCCCGTAGCTACTATATCCGTCGTCATTAACGAAACGCAAGATAACAGTAAATTTGCATCGCAAGCCTTGCTTAAAGGAGCGATAGCGTCTCTGTATCGTCCGAATGCAGATAAAAACTCTCCCGCAATCTCGCAGCTCCTAAAATCTTCATTATCGCATCTTTTGGTTAAAATTTCAGCCAGTTTCATACACGCGCTGTATTTCCCATCGCCGTCATCGCAAGAGATCGCTAAATCTTTTTCCTCTTGCGTTTTGAAGTCGTCTATGCTTACTTTTGCCGCCGCAGGGATGGCTATTAATACCGCCATAAACGTGAGTATATAAATTTTAAGATAGAATTTTTTCATTAACACTCCTTGTTTTAAGCGGCGATTATATATAAAAATTTTTAGCTGCTTCTTAAAATTTAAGAGGCGCGGTAGCGCAATAAGTGCGCCGTAATCCCGCCCGCCGCCCACACTTAAATGAAATTTTAAAATTTCGCCGCCCGCCGCCCGCTACGCACGAAAGCTCCATAATCCGCCGTAAAATTTCGCTCGCAACGGGTCTAAATCGCGCGGGCATAATCCGCCGCCTACCTCCCGTCTAAATTTAAAATTTCACTCGAAATTTCATCTATCGTCGCGTTGAAATCCTCCGCCAGCGCGCGCTTTAGCTCCTCTTTCGCCGCCATCATATCGCGCACGATCGCAGCTTCAAACTCCTCTCGATTAAGCGCCTCGTCGCCCTTAGCAAACGCAAAATCCAGCCCAAACCACGTAGCCACGGCAAACGCAGGCACGCATACCACCGCGCCCGGGCCGCATACGAGCCCTGCGCTACCGCTAGTCGCGCTGGCGCCCGCCTTGGTAATGGTCTTCGCGCCCGTTTTAGCCGCAGTTTTAGCGAGGCTCTTGCTTATCAGCTTTGCGCCCAGCACGCCGCCCAGCGCCCCTAGCCCCGTCCCGCTCGCGCGATACGCCTTGCTTTTTAGGCTGAAGCTCTGCGTGACGTTGAGATCAACTTTCGCGCCGTATTTTTTGAGCGTAAAATTTAGCGAGCTCTCATAATTTTTGACGTTCGCCGCAGCGATTTTAGCGATATTTTCGCCAAAATCTTTCGGAAAACTCTCGCTCACGAAGAGCGCAAATTTCTCATTCAGATACGCCCCCGCGTCATCGTCCCACACGCCGTGCCACAGCACCAGATAATCGCTCAGAAACGAGTAATTGAAATCCGCCATTTTCTGTGCGCTAAGCCTCGCGCCCTCGTCGTAAACGGCGTCGATGTAGCTATTCAGCGCGGATGCGGCGTTTGCTTCCGCGGCGAAGCGCGTAGCGTTTAGCTCGCCTCTTAGAACGTCCGCCTCGCGCGCGCTTAAGATCAGCCGCTCGCCGCTTTGCAGCACGATCTGCACGCTCGTTTCGACCGCGCTTTTAGGATGTGTGCTCTCCGCTCCGCTGCCTGCCGTGCGCGTCTGCGCGGCGCAGATCAAACACAGCGTGACGTAGGCAAGCGCAAATATCGTGCCGCTAAAGCGCCCTATTTTGGGCGCGGCTGCGGCTCGCGGCATAAAAAGCACGAAGGCGCAAAGATGCAAGATCGCGCAGTAAAAGAGGAAATCTCCCGCGCAGATCAGAAACAAAAGAGCGATTTTTAGCGCGCTAGGGCTCTGCGACAGCGCCAGCTCGAACAGCGCGTTTTTATAAAATTTCAAAGCGTAAATTTCATTTAGCAGAGCGGATTTGAAGTGCGCTTGCGGCGCGGTAGATTTTAAAATTTCAAAAATTTCAGCTACCGATGCGGGGCTTGGTGCGGAATTTTCAGCCAAATTATCGGCGGACGCGTTCGGCGTGGCGGGAGTTGGAGCTAAATTTAAATTTTGTACTGCGGCTGAGCTTGCCGTAGAATTTTTAGCGAAGGTTTGCGGCGCAGCGGCGGGATCTGCCTTAGAATTTTCAGCCGAGACCTGCGCTACCGTGACGGAGCCCGCTTTAAAATTTGCGGGCGAAGCGGTGAGATTTTTAGCGGCATCCGCTGCGGGCTTGATAATGCTATTCGCCTCGGAATTTCCAATAACTATGGCGGCGTTATTCGCAGCGGAATTTTTAGCGGCATTATCTGTTGTAAAATTTCCGACGGGCGCGGAAGCGTTGTTTGTCGCGAAGTCTTCGGCGGATGAAGCGGTGCGGGCGGGCGGAGTAAAATTTATCGCGGAATTTTGAGAGTGCGCGATAGTATCTGCGCCGTCCGCAAGCCGCAAATAGGCTAAATTTATGGCAAAATTTACCGCTACGGCAAGCGCGGCGAGCAGCAAAATGCTAAGTTTGAGCGATAAAATTCTAGGATTTTTAATCTCTTTTAGGCTGAGCTTAAGCACCGCCAGACGCATCAGAGCAAGAGCTGCAGGCAGTGCCGCGAGCGTCACGAATAGCTCTGCGCCGCGCAGATCCGCTAGGCCTAGCGCCAAAGTGGCGCTTAAGAGGATTGCGCCCGCGAAGGCTAAAACCCCGCTTATCAGCCTGCCTCTAAAAATTTTAATCAAAGTCCCGCCGCTGCGAAATAGCGCCGCATTGGCGCGCTGCTTCGCCTCGTAAAAAAAGCTAAATAGCACCCTAAATTGCGCGTAAGCCCAAAACGCCGCCAGCGCGCAAAAGCCCGCGTCACTGAAATCCTGCGCGTAAAGTGCGAAACAAAAAATGCTAACGATCAGCGCTAGCCTAAGCGCTATTTCACAGATCCAGCGGCGCGTCGTCGTCATCGAGCCTGTTTGCCTCATTGATCTTTGGAATGCCCATTTCTTCGATATTTAGAGGCGGTGCGGGTTTAAATTTCGCCTCGTCCTCTTGCGGTTCAAAAGGCGGCTCATCGCGCTCGCCATTTTCAAAATACACAGCGTCCTCTTGCTGCGTGTTCTTTACGCCTTGTGATATGCTCTCTACGCCTTGCTGTGCGCCTTTTATGCCCCGCGATGTGTCTTTTACGCCTCGCGGAGTGCCTGCTAAATTTTTATGCACGTCTATTTCTGGTACGACGCCGCCCGCTCTCGCATCATCTAAATTTTGCTCCTCAAATTCTTGCTTTTGCGGTGCGTTCTGTGCCGCGCGCTGTACCTCTGCCAAGCCCTGCTCTACGCTAAATTTAGACTCGCCGTCTATCTCCTCGCCGTCCTGCGCATCGCTTTGACCGAAGCTAGGCATCTCGTCAAAGTCGATATTTACACTGGAATTTCTGGCGCTCGCGGAGCTTTCATTTAAACTTACGCCGCTATTTTGCGCTTCGTTAAAATTTTGGGCTTCATTAAAATTCTGCGTTAAATTTTGCTGCAAATTCTGAGCTGCACCCTGCTGCGCCGTATCAAGACGCGGCGCAACAGGCTCCTCAAAGCCCTGATCTTGCAGCTGCGAGACGTAGTCGAGATTGTCGTTTTCGTTAAAGATCGCGCTCTCGCTGGGCTCGCCGCCGAAGCTCGTATCGACAAAGCGGGTAAATCTGCCCTGAAAGCCCACCTCGATCGTCCTACCCGCCTCGCCCGAGCGGTTTTTGCCGACGATGATTTCGGCTTTTTCCTGATAGTCGTTGCGCCTAAATACGGGCTCGCCCGCGTCCTTGCCCTCGGCCTCCAGCCGCGAAATGCGCTCGCGCTCCATCTGCTCTTTATAAACCTCGTCGCGATAGACGAAAAGTATGATGTCGGCGTCCTGCTCGATCGCGCCGCTTTCGCGCAGATCGCTTAGCATCGGGCGTTTGTTCGAGCGCGCCTCGAGCGAGCGGTTTAGCTGCGACAGCGCGATGATCGGGATGTTTAGCTCGCGCGCCAAGAGCTTGAGTCCGCGTGAAATTTCGGCGATTTGCAGGTGGCGCTCGGAGTAGTTGCTCGTGCTCGTCATAAGTCCGATGTAATCGATCACGCAAAGCTCGATGTTGGCATCCGCGGATTTGAGCTTGCGCAGCTGGGTGCGGACCTGGTGGATGTTCACGTAGCCGCTATCATAGACGAAAAGCGGCATATTCAGCACCGCGTCGCAAGCGTCGTTGAAGCGCGTCCAGTCGTCGTCGCTGAGCTTGGCGCTCATTATGTCGCTTAGCGGGATCGAGCTAAGCGCGCTTAGTATGCGATACATCAGCTGCACGGAGGGCATCTCGAGCGAGAAAAATACGACGCCTTTGCCGCTTTGCAGCGTTTTCATCATCAAATTTAGCGCAAATGCGGTCTTTCCCATGCCGGGACGGGCGGCGATAATGATAAGCTCGCCCGGTTTCAGCCCCTTCGTGCAGTCGTTTAGGAAGCGAAAGCCCGTATCCAGCCCCACGAGCTCCGAGCCTGCGAGCGCCTTTTGGCGTTTCAGCTCCTCTACCACGTCGGCGATAATCTCGTGCGATTTTTTGATGCCGCCGTGGCACTCCTCGTCGATGAGCTCGTAAATCTTAGAGCTGATTTTATCGGCGGTGTCTTTGCTGCGCACGGCTTCATTTACCATCGAAGGGATCTCGTGCGCGACCTTGATTAGCGAGCGCTTGATCGATTTTTCACGCAGCTCGAGCGCGTATTTTGGGGCATCGACCACGCCGCTAGTGGCTACGACCTCGGTAAATGCGCCATCGTCGTAGCGCTCGGCTAGCCATTTTTTAACGAAGCTCGGCGCGATCGGCTCGTTGTGCGAGGAGCACTTGACGATCGCCTCGTAGATATCGGCGTGCGGCTTGTAGAAAAAATCGCCGACCGAGATTATCTCGCTCAGCTCGCCGTATGCGTCCTCGTTTTGCAAAAGCGAGCTTAAGATCGCGCGCTCCATATCCAGATCGTATAAATTTGCAGGCACATTCTGCTTCGTTGCCATCGCTTCCCCTCGTTTCGCGCGCTTTTGCGCGTCTAAATTTTAAGCTCTATAAAATCGTAAATTTTAATCCACAGCCCCGGTACGCGCTTTTGAAAAGCGATGCGGCTTTGAACGCTCGTCGCGATCTTGGAACTATCGCGGCTTTGAAAGTTTTGTGCTTCCGAGAGCCCGCGAAGCTCGAAGCTTTGCGGCTCAAAATCTCGCTAGATCAAACAGCTTGCGATCTTAAAAGCTCGAACGCTTTTGAAACTTAACGCTACCAAAAGCCGCGCAATTTTAAGCTGCTACGCTCTTATGCCGCATATACCGCGGCGACTTTAAGGCTACACCAAAGGCTACGGCAGCGGATTTAAAATTTTGAAATTTCATAGAGCTTGAAATTTCGCTAGGGCTTAGAATTTTTTAAAATTTTAAGCCCGCCCATTAAAATTTAGCGCCTCGAGTTAGTGCGCCAAATTTTATGCTCACTCCGTAGCGAGCGAATGTTGCTAAATTTAAACCGAATGTCGCGACTTGAAATTTCCCAAGCGCCTTAAATAGTGGGCCGAAGCCGCGGCATTTAAATTTAACATTCGCCCGCTGTTTCGCAAAACAGCATGTCCGGCGCTTACGCGGCTCATCTAAGCGCAGGGCCCGCACGGCTGTCGTGAGCGTGAGCGCATTAAATTAACGCGACTGGTCTTGAACGCCAAATTTTAACTCTACGCAGCTGAGCCCTACGGTTTAAAATTTTGTGCCTTAAAATTTCACACTGCAAATTCTGCTCTATAAAATTCCGCTTCAAATCGCGAGGTTGAAATTTTAAAATGAAATTTCAAGACGAAATTCCAAAGCTACAATTTTAAACTCAAAAATTTCACACGAAATTTCAGCGCTAAAATTCCAAACCGAAATTCCAAGCCGCACTCCCCAAAGGCTCAAATTTAAAAGCGCCGCCTTAAGGATGAAATTTTAAAATTTCACGCCAAGACGCGCTGTACCTATAAACCTAAACGAACCGCGATGAGCCCAAGCGCGCCTTAAAACGCCAAGCAAACTATAACTAGCCAAGCGCGCCAAAATTCAGAGCCGAGCCGCCCAAGAGCCACGAATCATAGCGACATTTAAACTGCTAGGCGCCGCAGCCCTCACGCTCCTTCTCGAACCCGCACCTCGTCCTCGACCTCTTGCAAAAACCGCTCCACGAGCTTGCTCTCATCGAGTTTGGCGACCACTTCGCCGTGGCGCATCACGATGCCGCGCCCGTTGCCGAACGCGATCGCCACGTCCGCGCCTTTCGCCTCGCCGATCGCATTTACGACGCAGCCCATGACGCTGATATTTAGCGGCATTTTGATATGCGCGGTTTTTTCTTCGACGATTTTGATCGCGCTTAGTAGATCGCTTTGCAAACGCCCGCAGGTAGGGCACGAGATGATATTGACGCCGCTTTTTTGCACGCCCGCATCCTGCAGGATCGCGCGCGCGACGCGGATTTCCTCCTCAAGCTCGCCCGTGATACTCACGCGCATTGTATCGCCGATCCCCTCCATCAAAAGCGTGCCCAGCGCGATTGCGCTCTTGATGCTCGCGTGAAATTTCGTCCCCGCCTCGGTCACGCCCAGATGAAAAGGATACTCGCATAGCGGGCGCAGCGCGCGATACGCAGCCACCGTGCTCGGCGCGTCGGAGGTCTTAAGCGAGATCGCGATGTCGCTAAAGTCCTCATCCTGCAGCAGCGCGGCGTTATACAGCGCGCTTTGCACCATTGCCTCCACGTTGCGGCCGTATTTTTGCTCAAACTGCTCCTCGAGTGAGCCCAAATTTACGCCGATACGGATAGGCAGGCTGCGAGCTTTACACGCGCGCACGACCTCTTTAATGCGGTCCTTGCCACCGATATTGCCGGGATTTATGCGGATAGCATCGACGAATTCCGCAACCTGCAGCGCCAAGCGAAAATTAAAATGGATGTCCGCTACGATGGGAAGCGGCGAGCTTTTTTTGATCCGCGCGAGCGCGTCCGCGTCCGCTTTATCGAGCACGGCGCAGCGCACGATGTCGCAGCCAGCAAAATACAGGCGGTTAATTTGCTCTAGCGTGCCCTCCACGTCCTTGGTCTTAGAAAAGCTCATCGACTGCACGGAGATGGGCGCGCCGCCGCCGATTTTGACGGAGCCGACGGAGATTTGGCGGGTCGGATAGCGATTTTTCAAATTTAAGCCTTTAGAATTTTTTGCGCTATTTTATTCAAAACGGGGTTAAAATTTAATAATTCGCGCTCGCTAGCCGCCGTAGAATTTCGCCTGCAGGATTTTACCCACTAAATTTTACTTTCGCGCTTGCAAAAAATTTCATTTCGCCGCGAAATTTGAGTGAATAGAGTCTATAAAATTCCGCCATCTAATAAAATTCTAAAAATTCCAGTAGCAAGCGAAACTCTACAAAATTTGATGGCAAGTAAAATTTATCAAACCACGCAGCCAAGCAAAATTTCGCAAACTTGGCAGGCAAGCGAAATTTAATAAACCACGTAGCCAAGCAAAATTCCGCGAATTTAGTAGGCTAGGCAAGCGAAGTTCTCGACATAAAATTACGAAATTAAGCTCTTGAAATTTCGGCGAAATTTTACTTGCAGTATCGTCGCAGTGCCCGCTCGCGCAAAACTAGTGCAGTCTGGTTTATCCTAGCAGCGCGGCATGCAGCCGTGAAATTTCAAAGCGCATGGATGAAATATGAAAATTTTATCTTTAATTGCAGCAGTAGGGCATTTTTCGCACGGCGGCAAAGCCGAAAAAACGTCAGCCGTTCGTGTTTTTGCAATGCAAGCGCCCGTATCGCGATCTTACATAGGCAGCGAAATTGATCCGCCCAAGTATATGAAATTGCGTCGGCGTGCCGCCTAGGCTAGCGCACCAGCTCCATATTCACCTTGACCCTGCTCATCTTATCCTGCAGCATATCCATCACCGACTCATTGCGCGACGAAGCGTCATCCGTCGGGGCTTCGTGCTGCTGCCACTTGCTTTTCGGCGCGGCGGGGCCCCACTGCGACGAAAATATCAGCCCGCGCTTTTTCTCGGTCTCAGGCGCAGGCTCATAAGGCTGTGGAGCGGGCTTCGCCCAACGCTCATCATAACGCATCGCGGCACCTTGTCCTAGCGCATTACCCCGCTTTGGCGACGACATCTTACCAAGCGCGCTACCGCTAGGGCGCCCTATCGCACGGCTAGAGCGAGCAGATGTGGGAAGATAGGGCGCGCGGGCATTTTGACGAGCCGTATATTTCGTGGCGCTCGAATGAGATGCAGCTGCATGCCCCATAGCGCTAGAACGAGTTGCACTATAGACGCGGAGAGCTTGCGGCTGTGCAATTCGAGTCGTCGTTAATTTGCGAGCTTGTGTGTCTACGGTTTTGCCGGTCTGATCATCCGCGCCTCCGTGAGTTTGCGCGCTTACGCTTCTCCGCATATCTGCGCCTCTGTAAGTTTGCTCCGTATCGTGAGCGCTTGACGCCTCATCCTCATAAATACGAGTCTTTGGCAAACGCATCAGCGTCGCGACTAGGCTCTTGCTAGCTCCATTCTGACTGCCTGATTGATTAGCTGGGCTCATAGATGCTTTATTTCTCGCAGAATGCGATGCGAAATTTTGCCCAGAATTTTTAGTAAAATTTTTCACACTTTTTTGCGTGGAATTTTTAGCGAAATTCCTAGACGCACGCGTATTTTTTATGAACTTGGGATTTGAAAGGCTTTTAGCATTTGCAGGTTTTTTAGCATGCGGCTCGGCAGAGGATTTTACCGAGGTATTTTTACTCGGATGATCTTTGGCTCGCAGATTTTGAGATGAAATTTTAGATTTATAGTTTTGCAACGCGGCGGGCGATTTGTGGCTTTGCTCCGCGGCAAAAACGCTAGAGAAGCTCGCCAAAATGAACGCGATTAAAAAGATACGAGCTAAATTTTTCATCGTTTTCCTTTCAATGGATTTTAGGCGAAATTTAGCAAAGCTTAGATTAAGCCGCGTTAAATTTAATGAGTGAGGCTATAAAATTTCAGCTCTAATTCAAAGCCGTATCGCCAAACAAAAGCCCGAATAAAGGCTAAGCTTTAAAAATTCCGCAGCTAGGATTCTGTTTGGCAATAGAATTTTATCACACTAAAAATATGACGCCACGAAAAAATTTTATCTTGTAAGCGTTTAGGTGGGATAGCTGAAAATTTTAAAGTTTTAGAATTCTGCGCTTAAATTTTGAGTGGCAAGTCAGAATTTAAGGAAAAAAGCAAGCTCAAATAAAGTTTTTAAATTTAAAGGATAATGCGGCAAAACCGTAAATTTGCGGTGAGATACGAAATTTATAAGATCATGCAGTGACTAAAAATCACACCACTTAATCGTTAATTCATAATAAATCGCCGCGCTTCAGACGTATCTAAAACGCGGCACATATCATTTTAGCGGCGTGTAGCTACAATATCGCCGCACATAAGGCATTGCGGAACGCTGCAAAATCTCACAGCGCCACAGCAAGGCGTATAGGAGCGCCGAATGACGCTCCTATGGGACTACATCATTCCGCCCATGCCGCCCATTCCGCCCATATCAGGCATTGGAGGCATTGCAGGTTTCTCCTCTTTGATCTCGCTGACGGTCGCTTCGGTCGTTAGAAGCAGGCTTGCTACGGAGACCGCATTTTGAAGCGCAATGCGCTCGACTTTGACCGGATCGATGATACCTGCGTCAAACATATTGACGTACTCGCCATTTGCGGCGTTGAAGCCAAATTTTTTATCTGAGCCTTGCTCGACCTTATTAGCTACGACACCCGCGTCAAATCCCGCATTCTCGGCGATCTGGCGAAGCGGAGCGAAAAGCGCGCGCTTAACGATATCTGCGCCGATAAGCTCGTCGCCGCTTAGAGCTAGCTTTACGCTAAGTCCAGCTCTGATTAGCGCAGCGCCGCCGCCGATTACGATACCCTCGTCTACGGCTGCTTTGGTTGCGTTTAGAGCATCGTCCACGCGGTCTTTTTTCTCTTTCATCTCGGTTTCGGTCGCAGCGCCCACCTTGATAACCGCAACGCCGCCGCTAAGCTTAGCCATGCGCTCTTGAAGCTTCTCTTTGTCGTAATCACTCGTAGTCTCGGCGATTTGAGCTTTGATCTGCAAAACGCGCGCGTCGATATCTTTTTTCTTGCCCGCGCCGCCTACGATAGTGGTGTTATCTTTGTCGATCACGATGCGCTCAGCTTGTCCAAGATCGGCCATAGAAGCACTTTCTAGCGTTCTGCCAAGCTCCTCGCTGATGACGGTGCCGCCCGTTAAAATCGCGATATCTTCAAGCATCGCCTTTCTGCGATCGCCAAATCCCGGAGCCTTGACCGCGGAGATATTTAGCACGCCGCGAAGTTTATTTACGACCAAGGTCGCAAGTGCCTCGCCCTCGATATCCTCGGCGATGATTAGAAGCGGTTTGCCGCTTTTTTGAACCTGCTCCAAAACCGGTAATAGGTCTTTTAAATTTGTAATTTTTTTGTCAAATAGAAGCACTAGCGGCGAGCTTAGCTCAACTAGCATTTTCTCGGCATTTGTAATGAAATATGGGCTTAGATAGCCGCGGTCAAACTGCATTCCCTCGACTACGTTTAACTCATCGTTGATAGATTTCGCCTCTTCAACGGTTATGACGCCGTCCTTGCCGACTCTTTCCATAGCGTCTGCGATCAGATCGCCCACCGCGCTGTCGTTATTGGCAGAGATCGTAGCGACCTGAGCGATCTCTTTTTTGACACTTACTTTTTTGGATGATTTTTTTAGCTCCTCAATAACCGCAGCGCTAAATTTATCCATACCGCGCTTAACTTCGATCGGATTTGCGCCCGCAGTTACGTTGCGTAGACCCTCTTTAAAGATCGCGTGAGCTAGTACGGTCGCAGTCGTAGTGCCGTCGCCTGCTTGATCGTTAGTTTTGCTCGCTACTTCGCGCACCAAGGAAGCGCCCATATTCTCTAGCGTATCTTTTAGCTCAATCTCTTTAGCGACGGTTACGCCGTCTTTTGTGATCGCCGGAGCGCCGAAGCTTTTTTGGATTAAGACATTGCGACCGCGAGGTCCCATCGTAACTTTTACCGCGTCGTTTAGCTTTCTAACGCCCGCGTAAAGCTTGTTTCTTGCGTCGTCTGAAAAAATAATCTCTTTTGCCATTTTCAATCCTTTTTATTTAATTATGCCTAAAACATCTTCTAAATTTAAGATAAGAAATTTCTTATCGTCTAAGCTGATCTCGCTACCTGCGTATTTTGCAAACGCTACGGTATCGCCATTTTTGACGCCTTCACATTCGCTGCCGACGGCTACGATTTTGCCGGTCGAAGGCTTCTCTTTTGAAGCATTGTCGGGGATGATGATGCCCGAAGCGGTCTTTTTTGTTTCCTCCTCGCGCTCTATTAGAACGCGCTTGCCAAGTGGTTGAAATTTCATTTCAGTCCTTTCTTTGATTTGTGATTTCTAAAATTAGCACTCAATGTGTTTGAGTGCTAAGATTATATGCAAAATTTAAAATCTTGTCAATAGTTTATGAAAAATTTTTATAAAACTTTAGTGATTTAAACTCAAGTATTGAGATTTCAAACGTTAAATTTTAAGGGCTATAATACCCTCAAATTTTAAATTTTAAGGGGACGAAATGAAAATTTTCGGCATAATCGCAGGAATTTTAATCCTGCTTATCGTAGGCGCGGGCTGCATATTTTTCAGCGATTTTGGCAACAATCTTGCTAAGCCTTATATAGAAAATTTGATCAAAGAAAAAAGCGGCCTTGACGTGAAACTTGAGAAATTCGATCTAAATTTCGGCGATCTGGACATCAGCGCTAACGTAAATGACGCTGCAAATGTAAACGTAAAGGGCAAATACTCGCTTTTTGCGCGCTCTTTCGATCTTAACTACGACGCAAACGCGCACGATCTAGCCAAGCTCGGCATCAAAACGAGTGAAGGGCTAAGCCTCAAAGGGCAAATTTTAGGCGATCTTGGCAAATTCGGCGTCAACGGCAGCGGGCGGATTTTTGATAGCAACGTAAAATTTTTAGCAAATTTAAAAGACCTTAGTCCGCTTGATCTGCAAATCGACGCTAAGGGCTTAAACGTCGAAAAAGCCCTTGCCGTGGCCTCTCTGCCGATCTACGCCAAAGGAAATATCGACATTCTCTCAGACATCAAGGCTAGCAGCGGCGGCGCAGAGGGCAACGCGAGCGTCAAGAGTTCAAATTTGATCCTAAACGAATCTGCGTTTAAAGATATGAATATCTCCATCCCAAAGGGCGTGCAGATCACGCTAAACTCGGACATTACGGCGCAAAATGACGTCCTGCGAGCAGCAAGTAAGATCGATTCGACGCTAGGCAAGATCAGCGCCGAAAAGTCGGAATTTGATCTGAAAAGCAAAACTTTAAATTCCGATTTTAATCTAAATTTACCGGATCTAGCGAAGCTCGAAAGCCTTATCGGGCGCAAAATTTCTGGCGACGTTAAAGCAAACGGAAATTTAAAGACCGATTTTTCTACGCTTGAGCTTTCAAACTCGCAAATTTCAGCGTTTAAAGACGCGCTTAAAGCGGATGCGGAGGCTAAATACGATCTTAAAAACAAAAACGGCGAGCTGTCCGCAAAGCTAAACGCAAACGATCTAGCCGCGCTGCAAAACGTCCTGGGAGTGAAGCTGCAAGGCAAAGCAAACGGCGAGCTTAGCGCAGCTCTAGCGCAAAATGAGCTTAAAAATCTAAGCTTAAATCTAAACGCGATGGGCGGCAACCTGAATGCGAGCGGAAATTTAAGCGATCTGAAGCTTAAGGCGAGCAATCTAAATCTGGCTGTGCTTTCGGCTCTGTTTTATGGCAATGCGATCGGAAACGGCGCGATAAACGGCGATGCGAAGTTAAGCTTAAAGGACGGTATCAACGGTACGGCGCAAATTTCGCTCGCTAACGGCGTGATTTTTAAGAAATTTTTAGACGGCGCGACGGGCAAGAACTTCCCGAATGATCTAAAAGCGGACGCGCAGGCGCAGACAAATATCAAAAACTCCGTCGCGACCTTTAGCGCAAGCGCGAACTCCGATCTGGCGCAGCTTCAGAGCTTAAACGGCACTTACGAACTTAAAAACAAAGCGCTTAAGGCAAACTACGCGCTGCTGATCCCGAGCCTGCAGCGACTGGAGTTTTTTCTAAATCGCAGACTAAACGGCAAAATTGCCGCTACCGGTGAGCTTTCGCACGACGGCAAGAGCCTGTTTGCGACCGTAAATTCCAAGGTCGCGGGCGGTGAGCTGAACGGACAGATCGCGGGCGATGAAGTGAACTTTAAAATCCAAAATTTTATCGTCAAAGAGCTTACGACACTTCTAAATATCGACCACGTTTACGACGGCACTGGTAACGCAAATCTTACGTATAATACAAACTCGCACAGCGGCAAATTCGACGCGATCATCAACAACGGCCGCCTTCCTAGCGGCGGATTGATCGATAAAATCGGCAAAATTTTAGGCCGCGATCTAGGCGGCGAGGTCTATAACGACGCCAAAGTAAACGGCACGATCAAGCAAAATTTAATCAATTTCAACGCCGATATGAGCGCGCAAAAAAGCAAGCTAAACGTCACCGGCGGCACGCTGGATAGCAAAACGGGCGCGATTTCGGTGCCGGTTAAAGCAAATATCGAAAAGACCGATCTTGAAATAAACATCACCGGCACGATCAAGGAGCCGAAATACAATATCCAATCGGATTATCTAAAGGGCAAGCTCGACAAGCAGATCGGCAAGGGCATCGACAAGCTTTTTGGTGTGAAAAAGGACGATAACAGCAGCAAAAACGACGCAAAAAAGGAAAAATCTGACGCGATTAAGGGGCTGATAAATGGGCTATTTTAGCCCATTTGCTCCCATTTGGCGCTTAAAATTTATGGATACTGCTAAACGAGTGCGAAAATTGAAATTTTGAAATTTTGAAATTTCGCGCTAGCCGGCGTAGCTAGGGTCGCAAAATTTCAAAACTCGGCGGACGCTATTTATCGAAATTTTAAATCTCGTTTCGGTCTGTATTTTAATGACGCTCTGAATTTATCGCCGTAAACTTAGCCTGCTTGCGCCGCTATCCGCAATGAAATGCACGCCGCAAGCCTAGCGTCTTTTAAAGTGTTTCGTATCGATATTGCGCGCCGTGTTTTCTTGCTGCCGCTAAAATTTCGCGGCGCAACGTTTATTGCAGTTGGCGCCATGCTTGATAAAATTTACCCGCCATAATCGCAAGAAAAATGAGTGTCAAAGCTCCAAATACCATAGCCGTAAATTTATCATCCGTCGTAGCGTATTTGTCATATCTGAATTTCATCAGATACTCGCGCTGCGGAAGATCGACGCTCGCATTATAATCCAAAAATAAAACCTGATACGCCGTGCCGCGACCCTGAAACGGAAACGGACGGCTTTGATACCAAGCTTTAACTCGCTTGCCTTCCAGCCATTCGTATGCGATTAGCGAGATAGAAGGCTTGATATTCACGCCTTGCCACTCGTCCGCTCCTGAGCGCTTAAAATTAGCTTCAGCAATTGCTGCATTGAGCAAAATTTTATTTTTATAAAAAGAGGTTAAGTTATCCGTATCGCCATTTAAAAAGACTTTGATAAATTTGCGCTCGTCCGTAAAAATCTGCATATATTCGCGCCCATCATCGCTTCCGACATCTATGATTATTCCATTTGCGATTTTCAGATCATCTAAGCTTTTAGGATTCAAGCTAAAAAGAAATCCGTACCACATCGCCGCCAAATAAAATGCGATCATAAATAGATCAAACTTACGATCTAAGTTATACCAAATTTCGCCGAGCTTCATCGATCATTACATTGTAAGTTTCGCTGCAAGATACGGAATTTTACGGCTTTTATGATCGCGAGCTATGCTGCATCGCAAGCGCCTCCATCGCCCCGACGGGCAGAAATAGCACTACGCCCACGATTACCACTGGTATAGCCACGATGATGCCTAGCGTATCCAACAGGGCGTTGCCCTCGCAGCCCTCCGGCAAAACCTCGATGTTTGCGGCTATCGGGGAGCGCAGCCTATCGCTTGGCTTCATTATTTCGCTCAGATTTTTGATCTGCACGACGCGCGCGCGGAAGTAGAAAACAGCTTCGATCTCGCCTTTTTTCTCATCGATTTCGATGCGGTTCGCTAGAGCTTTGATTTTGGCGACGTCTGCACCGGCTGCGGAATTCAAAAATGCGCTGAAGCTACCGCGCACCTCGCCGTTTTTAGCATCGGTTACTTCGATCTGCACAAACTCGCGCTTAAGCCCCTTGGCGTATCCGCCATCGTAAAATTCCGAGATATTCTTAAGCGACGAACCGTTCGTTAGCACATAGCTGAGTTTCTCGCCTACGATGTATTCCTTGCCATCGTTTATGAAAAATGCCGTAATCTTTTCGGGCGTTTCATTTGCCCCAGGCACTACGTTTTGTTTGCACTGGCATCCCACAAGCAGGACAGCTAGTAAAACCGCGATAAATTTTTTCATGATGATCCTTTAAAAATTTTAAATTAGCGTATAAATTCCGCAACCAAAGCTCTATCTCAAAAAATTTCAGCGGTGAAATTTTACGTCGATACAATTTAGCCGTAGCCGAAATTTAGCCTCAAATGCAGGCTACTTCAGTGCCGCCTTGACCGCCTCGCTTAGGCGCTTGCCGTCCACGCTTGAGCCAAGCGCTTCTTTGGCGGCTTTCATCACGCGCCCCATATCCTTTGCGCCGCTCGCACCGAGCTCGGCGATTAGCGAGCTAACCTCGGCTGCAAGCTCGGCATCGCTTAGCTGCGCTGGCAGATAGGACGCGATGATCTCGATCTCACCCTGCTCTTTTTGCACCAGATCTTCGCGACCGCCCGCGCGATACTGCTCCACAGAGTCGTTTCGGCGCTTGATCTCGCTTTGAAGTATGCTAAAGACGCGCTCGTCGCTAAGGCTGATGCGCTCGTCCACCTCAACCTGCTTAAGCGCGGCGTTAAGCATCCGCAAGCTGTCTCTGCGGAAGTGATCGCCGCTCTTCATCGCCGTTTTAATGTCTTCTAAAATTTGCTCTCGCACACCCATTTTCTACTCCTTGAGATTGAAATTTCGGTGGTAATTGTAGCAAATTTAAAATTTGGCTCGGGTAAATTCAAGAGGATGAATTTTAAAATTTTAAAGATTTAGCGCGATTTGCGGCTAAGCTTAAAGCTCGCGCTGATATAGTCCGCGGCAAAGACTCGCGCGCAGCTCCCCTTTGCGGAAAAAAGCTCGCGCGAAGCGCGCTAAATTTAAAAAGCCTCGTAAGAATATAAAATTCCTACGAGGCAAAGCGAGTAATAGAAGCTCGCGAAAGCTCTATTTAGCGCGTGAGAATATCATTCGCACGATTTGAAGCAAGAAGCACACGCTTCCTACCAAAAAGATCGTATCACCGATGATTCGCGCCCAGCGGAGCCCATAGAGGCTATCTTTTTGCAAGAATTCCGCACTTCTTGCGTACCACATACCCACATCGATCGCCGCGAACGCCTGCAAAATTCCAACCGGTAGAAGCGAGATTAGCACCATCAGAAGCAGACCTGCATTTAGCGCCCAAAAGCCGATCTTCATCAGCGTATCGTCAAAGCTTTTTTGCCTGTAGATATACAGCGCCACGAGCCACACGAAGCCGAGCGCTAAAAAGCCGTATACGCCAAATAGCGCCGTATGAGCGTGCACTGCGGTGGTATTTAAGCCCTGAATGTAAAACAGCGCAAGCGGCGGGTTGATTAAAAAGCCGAAAACGCCCGCGCCCAGCATATTCCAAAACGCCACGGCGATGAAGCAGTAAAGCGGCCATTTTAAACGCTTAGCCCAATCCTGCGCGAATTGAAGCTTGTAGTAATGAAACGCCTCTGAGCCCAAAAGCACCAAAGGCACGACCTCAAGCGCCGAGAAGCTCGCACCCACAGCCATTATCGGCGTAGTGGTGCCCGCAAAATAGAGGTGGTGGAAGGTACCAGGAATTCCGCCGATTAGGAAAATCGACGCGCTAGCAATCGAGGTGTAGGTGGCAAATTTCTTGCTTACTAAGCCCAAGGACGCGAACACGAACGCCAAAGACGCCGTTGCGAAAACCTCGAAAAATCCCTCGACCCAAAGGTGCACGACCCACCAGCGCCAGTACTCCATTACAGGGATCGGCGAGCGCTGTCCGTAGAATAGTCCTGCGCCGTAAAAAAGCCCCACGGCGATAACCGAAGCGGTAAAGATCGCTAATAAATTCTTATCACCCTCGGCTCTAAAGCCCGCGATAAAGCCGCGAAGCACGAGCACCATCCAGATTACAAGGCCCACGAATAGTATCAGCTGCCAAATTCTACCGAGGTCTAAATACTCGTATCCTTGATGTCCGATCCAGAAGCTACTGCTTGGATCCATCTTGCCCGCAATCGCCATGTATTCGCCCGCGAAGCTGCCGACGACCAAGAAAAGAAGCGCGTAGAAAAGCACGTCCACGCCGAGCTTTTGAAATTTCGGATCCTTGCCGCCGTTGATGATCGGAGCCAAAAACAATCCTGCCGCTAAAAAGCCCGTAGCGATCCAGAAAATGGATGCCTGCACGTGCCAGGTGCGCGCTAGCGAGTAAGGGATATACTGCGAAATATCAAGCCCGAAAAAGGACTGACCCTCGATCGTATAGTGCGCAACAAAGCCGCCGATGAAGGCTTGAAATGCAAACAATGCAATCGCTACGAAAAGGTACTTGCCGAGCGCCTTTTGCGACGGCGTAAGCGCTAAAGCGGCGATCGGATCGGCGTTTAGCTTTGCAGGAGCCTCGAAATCCTCGTCCTTTTTGCCGTAGAAATTTCCAAACCATACTAAAAGACCGATGCCGGTAAGCAAAATAACGAGGCTTGCGATCGTCCAAACGACGTTTTCCGTGGTAGGGACATTGTCTATCAGCGGCTCGTGCGGCCAGTTATTGGTATAGGTCGCCTCTCCGCTCGGACGATCCGTAGAAACGGCCCAAGCAGTCCAAAATATGAAATCCATAAGCTCGGCGCGATGCTGCTCATTTGCGAGCGTGTTTTCCTTCATCGCGTAATCCTCGCGAAGCTTTTTAAAGCGCGGATCGTTTCCGAAAACGCCCATGTACTCGTCTTTTACGACCGCCATAGCCTTTAAGCGATCATCGCTTAGCTTAACGGCGCCGTCTTTTACGGTATTAGTGCGGTACTCGGCCTTGGTAAGAGCCTTGATCTGAGCCTTTTGTTCATCATTTAAAGCGTCAAATTTAGCTCCGAAGCGCTCCTGCGCCTTGATATCCATAAACGCGACTAGCTCCTTATGCAGCCAATCTGCACTCCAATCGGGCGCCTGATACGCGCCGTGACCCCAGATAGAGCCTACCTGCATACCGCCGATGCTCTGCCAGGCCTCCTGCCCGCGGTAAATACGCTCGGTGCTGATTAGCTCGTTGCCGCTAGCATCGGTAAATTTTACCACCGGCGGAGACTGCCTATACACCTCGCCGCCGTAAAAACCCAAGAAACTAAAGCCCACGATGAGCACCGCTACAAGCGCCATCCAGAGCTTCTTAAATTCTGCCATTTTCACTCCTTTAACTGAAATTAGGAGAGAATTCTACCCATTTAAATTTCTATAAGCATTGAGGTCCGTCAATAAAAAGATAAAATTTATCTGCTTAAGCTGGAATTTATTAAAATATACTGAAATAAAGGGTTTTAAAAAATTTTATATAAAATTTATATCTATAAATCTATTCCTGATCTCAATATTATCAAGATTTAGATTTAGTTTGTCTTTTAAATACTTTTTCAAATTTACTCGTTCATACTCACTTAACATAGTTAGCGGAATGGCAAAATAATTACTATGAGTACTATCTAATAAAATTAGAACATTTAAATTTATGCTATCTATTCTTCTTAAAATTTTAAGTACACCGAAGCAAAGAAGATTTATCGGATGCAAAGCGTACAATAAAATTAGCAAAAGAAATTTTTTAAACCTAGTTATATTGGCATTGTATTTGCAAGCGTCTTCAATCACGAGTCCAGAAAATTTATAAATAGCGATTTTATCGAAATTAGAAGCCTTTACACTTTTATGTACCGAATATACATCGTTATAATTTTTGCATAAAGAATTATATTCTATTCTATCGGAATAGAAATTTAAAAATTTATGTTTATTAATAAATAAAATTCCCACTAAAAAAGTAACAGCTCCTAAAAATTGATATGCCCGAGCACTTCCTCTGCAGAAAAATAGAAATATAACTAAAAATACAGCTAATGTTAAATAACATTCTGTGCTGATTTTAGTCCAATAATCTTTGATCATAAAAAGAGGCATTTCAGATTTATGATTTGAAAACTCCATGAAATAATACCTGAATCTTTTAAAAATTTAGTCATCATTTTACTATTGCTCAACTTAAATTTATTATAAATCAATCTTTTTATACTATACAATTTTAAAGTTGGTATTTTTACCAAAAGAGCCTTTACTATTTTTAATCTTTATAAAATTCCAATACCAAAATCCGTCGTTCGCACACTCCTAATCTATAATTTAAATTACGCCTAAACTAAATTTACAATGATCCGTCGCTGCTACTTTCGCGAGGTTTAGGAAGCGGCGAAATTTTAGTGTAATACTCGTCTTTGCCGTTGTACTGGCGGCTAAAAACGCCGTCTGGGACGGTGAAATTGCGCCTGGTTTGCGGATATTCTTTTAAATAGGCATCTAAAAATTTTGCAAATACCGGTGCTGCAGTACGCCCGCCACCCTCGACCTTTCGCATGGGTTTATAATCGTCATTGCCGTACCAGATGATGATCTGCAGATCGGGCGTAAAGCCGCAAAACCACGCGTCTATGCTATCGTTTGAGGTGCCTGTTTTGCCTGCTATGTCGATGCCCTGTACGCGTGCGCGAGTACCGGTGCCGCGCTGCACGATATTTTTTAGCAGCGTAGTCATCAGATATGCCTGTTCAGGGCGCAGCACGCGACGTCGCTCAGGCTCTATAAAGCGAGTTTTGCCGTCCTTATCAGTAATCGAAACGATAAATTTTGATTTTGCTGTAATTCCAAGCCCCGGAAACATCGAATACATTGTGGAGTATTCAAGCGGCGAAATTCCGTAGCTGCCGATAGCCACCGATAGAGCGGGCGGGACGTTTTTAAAGCCGAACTCGCCAAGCTTTTTTACCGCGCGATCAACGCCAATAGATTGCATCAGATTGATCGAGGCAAGGTTGCGCGAGCGAGTTAAAGCTTCTTTGATCGTGATGTAGCCGCTGTAAGTCTTGTCGTAATTTTTCGGCTTCCACGTTTTATCGCTGCCATCGTCGAATTCTCTAGCTATATCGGGAACTTCGGTCATCGTCGAGTAGCCCATATCAAGGGCGATTTGATAGACAAAAGGCTTAAAGCTGGAGCCGGTTTGGCGCTGGGATTGGCTGGCGCGATTGAAATTTGATTTCGAGTAATCCACGCCGCCTACTAAGGCTAAAATTTCGCCATTTTGCGGATGCGTGACGACCATAGCGCCATTTACATTGCTTGCATTAGCGTCTTTGTTGCGCTTTAAAATTTCATTGTAGCCGAAAACTAATGCCTCTTGCGCCATCGCTTGCGCCTTTAGATCAAGGCTCGTATCTATGCGGTATCCGCCCGTGCGGACGTCCGGTAGAATTTTTTCGGCTTCTTTTATGATCTCATCTACGGCATACGGCGCTACGTTTTGCGTGAGCGTTTCGTTGTAGATCGTAGGCTGCTCGTTCATCGCAAGCTCATATTCGGTCTTATTTATCCAGCCGAGCTCATGCATCCTATAAATCACGTTATTGGCGCGCGAAAGCGACAAATCCAGGTGCTTAGTAGGATCGAAGCTGCTAGGAGCTTTCGGCAAGCCCACTAAAATCGCGATCTCTTTAAGGCTTAAATCTTGCAAATCCTTTTTGAAATATCCTAAAGCCGCCGTGCGGATGCCGTAATATCCGTGCCCGAAATATACTTCGTTGAAGTAACGCTCTAGAATTTGTTCCTTACTTAGGGCGTTTTCTATCTTAAGCGATAGGATCGCTTCTTTGATCTTGCGATCAAGCTTCTTTTCGCTCGAAAGAACTAAATTCCGCGTGATCTGCTGTGTAATCGTGGAAGCCCCTTCGACGAATTTCATCGCTTTGACGTCCTTAATAATCGCCCTAAAAATCGCCTCGACATTCACGCCGCCGTGTTCGAAAAACGCCGTATCCTCGATAGCTACGAGCGCCTCGATCACGCGGCCTGGAATCTCGTCGAATTTTACGTAAATTCTATTTTGTTCATTGAAAACGTTGGCTATCAAATTACCGTTGCGATCATAAATTTTAGTCGTAAGCTCGGGATGATAATCGATGATCGAGTCCGATTCCAAGCGGATTTGCGAGTAAAAATACAAAAAAATCCCGCCTGCGGCAAACGCACAAACTGTAATAAAACTAAATAAAACTCTTACCATACAAACCTCTTTAAAATTTTCAGATCAAGCCCCATCGCCGTGAATTTTGACCCACGCGAGCTTTTGATATATTTTTCATTAAAGCCCTCGATACTCATCGCACCCGCCTTGCCGCGCCAATCACCGCTAGCGATATAGCCTTTTAAATCCGCTTCAGTAAATTCCGCAAATTCAAAGCTTGCGACGCTAAGTGCCGAAAGCTCTAACGCCTTACTACAAAAAATCATCGCAGTATAAACGGCGCAGCTAGCACCGCTTTGAGCTCGCAGCATCCTTAACGCGTCCGCTTCATCCCGCGCCTTGCCTAAAATTTTACCGCCGGCAAGCACGGAGCTATCGGCAAACAGCACTCTATCATAATTTTTATAAATTTTAAAAAACTGCGTTTTCTTAGCCAAGACAACGCGGTAAGCATAGGTGCGTGCATCGTCCTTACTAATGCCGCTTTCGTCGAAATTAAAAGGAATTTGCGTAAATTCTACGCCGTTATCCTTTAGAATTTGCGCTCTAGTAGGCGAACTGGAAGCTAAATAGATCATCAAAACTCGCCCACCGTCACGCCTAGATAAACGCAAATCAGCGTGACTACGATATTTAGCGGGATGAAATATTTAACGACGATGATTAAATGCTCATTCGCCTCAAGCTCATCTCCCGCATCCAAAGCTCGCTTCAAAGATAAAATTTTATAATGCATGTAGATAAAATTTAGTAGTATAAAGCCGGCGCCAGCCCATAGCGTCGCAATCGCGCCTTTTACCATAGGATCTGAAAATTTAAAACCTCCGCCATCCGCAAGAAAAAATCCACTTACGCAAACGATCACCAAAAATAGCGCAAAGAACTGCTCATAGCGTTTCATATATCGCAAAATTTCTGCAAATTTTATATCCTTCGCATCTACTTGGCTTTTACTGCTTAAATTCATAAAGATCCGCACGATCAAAAATACGCAGATCTGCGCGCAGACCAAAAAAATCACGCTTAAAATGTGAATCAGCGGCAAAATTTGCGAGGCTTTGATGAAGCCGGTATCGATTTCGTTCAAATTTTACCTTTTGCGTAAGAGATCGCCTCTTTGATCGCTTCTTCGATTTTTAGCACGTCCCTGCCGCCTGCGGTCGCAAAATCATCGCGTCCGCCGCCGCCACCGCCTAAAATTTGCGCCGCGAGCTTAACCCACTCGCCAGCTTTAATCGGCGCGTTTTTAACACCTGCTGCGATTGAAATTTTGCCGTCGGTGTCTACTTGCATCAGCATTATCGCCGCCTTTTCGTGGCTATTTTTAAACTCATCTATCATAGTTTTTATATCACCGCTTTCGACTGAGGCTACGCAAAGTTTGGTATCACCGATATTTAGAAAAGCCAGTGCATGAGAACTGCTTGCATGCTTGATCTGATCTTTTAGCGATCTGATCTCATCTTTTAATTTCTCAATCGCGCGGAGAGGCTCAATCCCTTTTAGCTCCGCAGAAATTTCAGCAAGCTTAGCGCGATTTTGAAGCGCCAAATTTAAAGCCGCGCGCGAACAAACTGCCTCGATACGCCTAACGCCCGCACTTACGCCGCTTTCTTTGACGATAAAAAACGACCCTATTTCGCTTAAATTACGCACGTGAATTCCGCCGCAAAGCTCCTTACTAATCTCTCCGAAGCTCACAACGCGCACTTTTGAGCCATATTTTTCGCCAAAAAGCGCAATCGCGCCGCTGTTTTTAGCATCATCTATATCCATAATCTCAGTTTTTGCCGCACAGCCCTTGCAAACGGCGTTATTTACAAATTCCTCGATTTTAGCTAGCTCCTCGTCGCTAAGTGCCTTAGGATGCGAGAAGTCAAATCTTAAGCGGTCTGCTTCGACTAAGCTTCCTGCTTGAGCGATATGAGCCCCTAGCACCGCACGAAGCACCGCGTGTAAAAGGTGCGTCGCGCTGTGATGACGTGCAATCTGCTCACGCTCCTCAGAAACCTTAAGCCCGACGATATCGCCGATTTTCAGGTTACGATTAAGGCGCAAGTGGGACAAATTTAACCCATAAAATTTCTGCGTATCAAACACATCGGCTATGGACTCCACTTCGCCGCTATCGCCAGTCTGACCGCCACTTTGTGCATAAAACGGAGTGACATCAAACATCGCCCAGCCGATATCGCCGGCTTTGAGCTCATCCACTTCCGCAAAATCCTCGTTAAGCAGCGCTAAAACCTTGCTCGTGCGGCTAAGCTCTTCGTAACCGCTAAATTTATTCTCACCAAATTTCTCTAGCAGTGCCTTAAAATCGCCACGGACGTTTTTATCGCCACTGCCCTTCCATGCGGCTTTAGCTATCTGCCTTTGCTCGCTCATAAGCGCGTCAAATTTAGCTTCATCCACGCGCAAATTTTTCTCGCGCAGCATATCGGCGGTCAGATCGAGCGGAAAGCCGTAGGTATCGTATAGTTTAAACGCGACCTCGCCGCTAAAAACTTCTTTAGTGCGCGCAAGCTCCTCGTTAAAAAGCTCGATGCCGTTTGCCAAAGTGGCGAAAAACCGCTCCTCTTCGAGTTTAATCTGCTCCTTTACGGCTTGCTTTTTCTCGTTCAGATAGGCATAGTGCCCGCCCATCAGCTCGCATACTTTATCCACGAGGCGATACATAAAGGGCTCTTTTATACCGAGCAAATAGCCGTGGCGAACGGCACGGCGCAGAATTCTACGCAAAACATATCCTCTACCCTCGCGATTAAAATTCGTTCCCTGTGCTAGCAAAAACGTAACCGAGCGGATATGATCGGCGATGACGCGATAGCTCGCGCCGCTTTCATAAACGTAAGGTTTGCCGCAAAGCTTTGCAACCTCATCAATTAGTGGCATGAAAAGCGAGCTGTCGTAGTTGCTAAACTTGCCTTCTTTAATCGCTGTGACGCGCTCAAGCCCCATGCCCGTGTCTATGCTAGGCTTTGGAAGCGGGCTAAGCTTGCCGTCTTTGCTACGCTCGTACTGCATGAAAACTAAATTCCAAATCTCTAAAAAGCGGTCGCCGTCGCCGCCCATATAATCCTCGGGCGAGTGAAAATGCTCCTCACCCTGATCGTAAAAAATTTCGCTGCACGGCCCGCATGGCCCGGTATCGCCCATCGCCCAAAAATTATCGTGATCGCCGAAGCGATATATGCGCTCCTGCGCTATGTGGCGCGCCCAGAACCCAAACGCCTCATCGTCCTTTTCGTGCACAGTGACGTAGAGTTTGTCTTTTGGAAGCTTTAAAATTTCAGTGATAAACTCCCACGCATAGGCAATCGCCTGCTCTTTGAAATACTCGCCGAAGCTGAAATTTCCAAGCATCTCAAAAAACGTATGGTGGCGCGCGGTATAGCCGACGTTGTCTAGGTCGTTGTGCTTGCCACCCGCGCGGATGCAGGTCTGACAGCTCGTGCGGATAGGCGGGATCGGGCGCGGAACGGCTCCTGTAAATATGCTTTTAAACGGCACCATGCCCGCGTTTGTAAACAGCAAGCTATCATCATCTGGCACCAGCGGCGCACTAGGAATGATCTGATGCCCCTTGCTTGCAAAGAAATTTAAATATTCGCTTCTAATATCCATGATTTGTCCTATTTCAAGTTAAATTTTAAAGGTGCATTTTAGCTAAATTAGATTTTAAAAATTATAAATTTTAACCATTCTTAGTTATAATGGCGCGAAAGATTAAATTTAGGGCATGGCGATGAAAAAAAAGATAGCGATCATAGGCATGGGCGAGCTTGGTCAAAAGCACTTCAGCGAGCTAAGAAGGAGCGATTATTTCGAGCTTGTAGCACTTTATCATAAGGGCAGCAGTGAAAATTTCGGCCCGCGCTATCCGATCTTTGATAATCTAACCGATCTTTTTAATACCGCTAAGCCCGATGCGGTGGTCATTACGGCTCCCCCGCCATCGCATAAAGAGCTGATTTTAAAATGCCTGCCGTTTACCAAAAATATCTTTGTAGAATCCCCACTCGCACAAAGCCTAGCCGAAGCTAGAGAGATAAACTACGCAGTCACCACTAACGGTACACGCCTAGCCGTAGGCTACTCCGACCGCTACAATCCTGTCATCGTATCCTTGCTACGCGAGCTTGCCAAGGGGGATAAAATTTTTTCGATGAGCTTCGTAAGCGGCTTTGCAAACGACGATAGAGCGGATATCGTCGCCAATGCCCTTTTTAGAGATATCGATCTTGTGCGGCTGCTTTCTCACAGCGAGATCGCCTGCATAGAACTTAGCAAAAATATCTCTAAAGAGCGCACTCTAGCCGCATGCGCGACGCTTCACACAAAAAGCGGCTGCTATTGCACGCTAATGCAGTCCAATCTCTATCCGATCAGGCGCCACGGTATAGAGATTTGCACCGACAGCGGTGTGTATTTCGGCGATCTAATCTCAATAACTCTTTTTAAAATTACGCCTGACGGGCGCGTAAATCTGCGCGTCGATCGCGACGATTTTTCGCTACGCCGCGAACACGAAGCGTTTTGCGCGATGTGCGACAGCAGCACTAACGCAGGTCTTGCAAGCGTAGAGGATGCGATAAAAATCAGAGAAATCATCTCATGAAAAAAGCCCTAATTTTACTCAACATGGGCGGTCCGAACAATCTGAGCGAGGTTGAAGTTTTTTTAAAAAATATGTTTAACGACCCCTTTATTTTGAGCGTTAAGAGCGATTTTTGGCGTAGCGTTTTAGCCTCACTCATTGTAAAAAGTAGAGCGGCGGCGGCGCGCAGCAACTACGAAAAATTGGGCGGGCGCTCGCCGATATGCTCCATCACCGAAGCGCTTTGCGAGCGGGTAAATTTACTCGCGCGAGCAAAATTAGGCGCGGGATTAAAATTTGAAAATGCAGCGGATGCGGGCGCCGCGAATGAGCCGCCGCAGAGCATCCCGACACAGAGCGAGGTGCTGCAAAATGAAGCGCCGCAGGATGAAAAACCAATAGACGAGCTGGTTTGCGATTATGCGATGAATTACACGCCGCCCTTTGCGGAGGACGTGCTTAAAAAATATGCGGATTTTGACGAGATAATTTTGATGCCTTTGTATCCGCACTTCTCAAAAACGACGGTGCAATCGAGCCTGTGTTCTGCCGAGGCAGCACTTAAACGGCTCGGTACAAAAAATTATAAAACCATTGACATCTTCTACGACATCGCCGCTTACAACGAAATTTTACTAAATTTAATTGCCGGATGCGTCGCAAAATTTAGCGCGGATGAAATTTCGCAAATTTCGCTTATATTTTCTGCGCATTCGCTGCCGGTAAAAATGATCACCGCGGGCGATCCTTACGAGGCACAGGTAGAGGCACACGTAAAAATTTTAAAAGATCTGTTGGCTACGCGCGGGATTAAATTTAAAGAGATTATTTTGGCGTATCAATCGCGCCTTGGCCCCGTAAAGTGGCTAGAGCCCAATATCGCGGACGTCTTGCGAGATCTGCAGAGCAAAAAAGCGCTGATATTCCCGATCGCGTTTTGTGTGGATAACTCCGAGACCGATTTCGAGCTGGATATTTTTTATAGGGCCCAGGCGCGCGAGCTGGGTTACGAATACTACGAAGTGTGCAAATGCCCGAACTCCCGCGAGGATTTTGCGAAATTTATACTCGCGCAAGCGCTGTAAATTTAGGAATTAAATTTAACTTTTCTATTCGAATTTTTTATACTTTTGCGGAGTTTGCAAGCCTAATACAATGCCGATAAAATCGGCGAAATTTTATCTTTTTTTAAACAATCTCCGCTTATTATATCGCCATATTTATTTTGAAAATACTTTAAATCAAAATTAATCTCTAACATTTTTTGGCAAATCAGAAAAATATTCTTATAACAATTTAAGACTACCTGTAATAGGTGCCCATTTTATCAACGCTTTCTCTACTCATCTACATCTCCTTTATTAAAATTTGATTACATAAAATAATTTACTTTATCAATAATATCGATATTAAGCTTATTTAAAAAATATTCTCTTACCTCTTTTGTATCTTTTTTTGAAACCAAAGGAACTATCTGTTTTCCGGTTCTTGTTTTAATGCATAAATATCCTGGATTATAAAATTCAAATTTTTTATTTTGGAGTATCGAAAAAAGGAATATTGGCAAAAATCTAACGACAAGTATAGAAACGATAAAAATAATTTCTTGATAGCCAAAACCTGACAATAGGGAAATCAAACACAAAATAAAACATAAAACATTTATTTTCAATTTATAGTTTTCCTTGATAAAATTATCATTGTTTATTTTAAAAATTTCCAACCCGCTTGATATGTTTTTAAAATATGTTATGTGCGAATTGTTGATAATAATATCATTTTCTTTTGCAAAATAGCAATACAAGGCGAACAGGCACAAAAATAAAACACTTAAAATAAAAATTGAATTTTGATTATATAGCAAATATGTTCTACCGCCATAATATAAATCTATCAAACCTTTGTTATATAAAATTTTTATGAAAATAGACGGAATAATGATTGCTATGATGATATAAAACTGCAAGTGCATAATGTTGTAATTTTTTATAACTATCGGATCTTTGTCGTAGTCTCTAGCCCCAGTTTTAGAATTTTTATTAGAAGCGGCATCATCGGAATTTGAATTTTGAAATTTTCTACAGCATTCTACGTTTAAATTTAGTTTATCTGAATTTTGATCGTTAGAATTTAAAGCTTTAGAATTTGTACTGTTTAAATCCAAGGCATTAAAATTTGAAGCATTTAAATTTGAGCTAACGGATTTTGAAGCATCAAAATTTTGAGCATTAAAATCTTCTTGCAAACCTTGCTCTAAATTTTGATGCCGTTCGTTTAGAATTTTCTTTAGCTCTTTGAGCCTTGCTTCATTCATCCTTATCCCCGCTAAGCTACTGATTTAGAAGTCTAAATTTAAACCCCAAGCAAATCTCAGAGCTTTCCTTGCGCGCCTTTATAGACGTTTTTCACGTCGTAAACCAGCGAGCCCGTGTAATCAAGCTCGAAAAATTGCTTATGCGCCACGGCGATTACGACGCAGTCGAATTTACGCAAATCAGGCTTTTGCAGCAGATCGATGTCGTAGTATCTCTTGGCGTCGGCGGCGCTAGCCCAAGGATCATAGACGCTTACTTCGCAGCCGAAATTTTTAAGCTCGTTTATCATATCCACGACGCGCGTATTGCGGGTGTCGGGGCAGTTTTCTTTAAACGTAAGTCCTAGGATCAAGACCTTTGCGCCCTTTACCTTTTCGTCGTATTTTATCATCATCTTGACGACCTCCGTAGCGACGTAGCTTCCCATATTATCGTTAATGCGGCGGCTTGAGAGGATGATTTCGGGGTGATAGCCCACCTCGGTCGCCTTCTGCGCCAGATAATACGGATCGATGCCGATGCAGTGTCCGCCCACGAGGCCCGGACGGAAGCTTAAGAAATTCCACTTCGTAGCCGCCGCGTCGATGACGTCGTTGGTATTGATACCGAGCTTGCCGAACAGGATCGCAAGCTCGTTGATAAAGCCGATATTGATGTCGCGCTGGGTGTTTTCGATCACCTTCGCGGCCTCGGCGACCTTGATGCTGCTAGCGCGAAAGGTGCCGTTTTGCAGGATGCTAAGATAGACGCTATCTACGACATCCAAAGCCTCCTGGGTGCTTGCCGAGACGATCTTTTTGATCTTCGTGACGGTGTGAATTTTATCGCCCGGATTGATCCGCTCGGGCGAATATCCGCAGAAAAAATCGCGGTTAAATTTAAGCCCGCTGACTCGCTCTAAAACCGGTACGCAGTCCTCCTCCGTAGCGCCCGGATAGACGGTGCTTTCATACACGACGATGTCGCCCTTTTTAAGCACGGCTCCGACGCTTTCGCTAGCTTTGATTAGCGGCGTAAGATCGGGGCGATTTAGCCTATCTACGGGCGTCGGCACGCACACGATATAAAAATTGCTCTGCCTCATATCATCTAGATTTGCGCTAAATTTAAGCCCGTTTTGAATCGCCGCAGCAAGCTCCTCGTCGCTAAGCTCCAGCGTGCGATCGTGCCCGCCGCGCAGCTCGTCTATGCGCTCTTGCGAGACGTCAAAGCCCACGACCTCGTGTTTCGCGGCAAACGCCGCCGCTAAAGGAAGCCCAACGTAGCCAAGCCCGATTATCGCTATTTTCATTTTTCCCTCATTTGCTTTCATGTTTTCCTCTTTTCTTTGCGTTAAATTTCATCGTTAAATTCCGCAGCCAAACTCGCTAAATTTCATACCCGCGCAGACATACGGCGCGAATTCATAGCGCTGCGTCTTAAAAATTTAAAGCTATAAGCTCACTCGCCATTTTGCTTGCATTATTTGCGCAACGGCAAATTTAAAATTTTGCCTTGATACGGAATTTTACGCCGCACCGAATCCCACATCGCGATAAAATTCCATCTTCGTGCCGTTAAAATTTACGCCACGAAATTCTATCCCGCCAAAATTCCGCGCCGTAGAATTTAAACGTCGCCAAGCCTTACGAAGCCGCACCGAATTCCGCGAAATTTAAACGCTGTAAAATTTCAAAAAACCTCGCGAAATTTAGCAAATTTAATCTTTAATTTCAACTGCTTCATCCTTGATCTCGACCTTTTGCGTAGCGTTTGCGTCGGCTGCGGGCTTTAGATAGCCCTCCTCTATCAAAATTCCCACTGCCCGCTTAAAGATCGGCAGCGCGTTTTGAGCAGCGTAATAGCTGCCCCTTTTAGGCTCGCGCACCAAAACGCCGATCGTGTAGCTGGTATCTGCGTCGTTGGCAAAGCCGAAAAACGAGCTGTTATAGGCGCTCGAATAGCCGCCTCCCTTAGCGATACGCGCAGTGCCCGTCTTACCGCCGATTTGCAGCCCCGCTACTCGACCCTTGCGCCCAGTGCCGCTCTCGACTGTCTTGATTAAAATTCCTTTGATTACGTCAGCTGTAGGTTTAGAGATTACCTGGCGGGTTTCGCTTTCGTTGACGATGTAAGTTTTGCCGTTATTTTCTAGATTTTCGACTAGGCGCGGGCTAATCATGACGCCGCCGTTGTTAAAGACGGTATAGGCATTGAGCATCTGAAGGAAAGTCATCTGCGCGCCGTAGCCGTAGCTGATCGTGGCTTTGTAAATTTTATTATTCAGGCTTTTGATACTAGGTATATTTCCGCTTTGCTCATATGGCAGATCGATACCCGTTTTTTGCGACATACCAAAATTCATAAGCCCATCATAAATAGCCTGCCCCTCCAGCCGCTCTGAAATTTTAATCATTCCAATATTTGAGCTGTGGATGATGATCTCCTCGCCGCTCATCTGCTTAGCCGGGTGCGTGTCGCGGATCGTGCGAGTACCAAGCTTATAGCTGCCGTTATAGGTATTGATGATCTCGCCCGGTTTGACGGCTTTGGCGTCGTAGGCAATTGCGAAAATTATCGGCTTCATAATCGAGCCCACTTCGTAGGCGTATTCGCTCGCGGTAAAATTTAAATTCTTAAGATCGTTTTTTGTTATATTTGAGGGATCATAGCGGGCATTGGTCGCGAGGGATAAAATTTTGCCCGTTTTGGAGTTCATAATGCCCACAACGATTTCTCGCGCATCGTAATTATCAGCGCCCTCATCGCTTAGGCGCTCTATCTTTCTTTGCAGCGTTAGCGGCACGCTTAGGCGGACATTATAGCCGTCGATCCTGCCCGTTTTTTTGCTGCTGCGCTCTAGAATGATGTTGCCGCCGATATCGCGCGGGCCCACGATAAACTCATCTCTAACCGGCGCTAGATAATACTCATAGTACTTCTCGATCCCTTTGATGCCGCTAACCTTGGTGATACCATCAACCTCTTTTTTATTGATATAGCCAATTAACGGAGTGAGCGAATCACCGACATTGTAGCTGCGCTTCTCGCCGCTTTCGCTCACGCTCATGCGGATAGGCGGATTTAGCCTGCCGTTTGAGCCTATGAAGCTAACGAATACCTTTTTTAAATTTAGCTTATACGCAAGCTCTTTTAGATGCACGGCGGTTTTGGCGTCGATTTTATACGACAGCACGGTCGTGCCGCCAGAGCCCTCGATCGCGCTTTTGACGCGCTTTTCACTATCGCCCGTGTAGATGCAGTATAGCCGTACGAAAAGATCAAGCTTGTTTTTATCGATGCTGCGCGCATCGACGCTAACTTTGTAGAGTTTGACGGAATTTGCCGCGACGTAGTTATCCTCTGCGATTATCGCGCCGCGGATCGCGCTGTTGGTTTCATTGACATCCAGGCGCGGTAGCTTGCGCTCAGTGCTGCCCCAAAAATATAAAATCGCCAAAAATACAAAAAGCGCCGCCGGCACGAATATAAACATCACGATAATCATACCGACCGAGGAGCTTTTATCTCTTTGCCACATCTTATTTCTTTAAAATTCTAAATTCCGCGTATTTTTTACGCTGCTGCATTTCAAGCTTTGACTCAATGCTGCGCTCCGCGCGGAACTTTAAGATCCGCAAAGCGCTCAAAGCCGCTATCTTGCGCACTAAGCTCAGCAAATAGAGCGAGGAATTCCGCTCGCGGCATCTCTTTAGCACCCATAAATTTCAGATGCTCGTTCATAATCTGACAATCGATTAGAAAGCCGAAATTTGCAAGCACCTCACAAAGCCTAATCAGCGCAACTTTCGAAGCATTGCTCTTTAGGCTCAGCATACTCTCGCCGCAAAACACACGCCCAAAAATTAGTCCGTATAGCCCACCCACAAGCTCGCCGTCCTCGTACGCCTCGACGCTGTGAGCGTAACCGTCTGCTGCCAAACGCGAGTAAGCCTGCACGATCTGCTCGCTGATCCACGTGCCGTCGCTCTCTTTTTTTCGTACGTCTTTGCAGCGCTCGATGAAGCCCTTAAAATTCGCGTCAAATTTCACTTCATATCGCTTAAGATAGGGCTTAATGGACTTTTGCACACGCACTTCGCACGGATCAAGCACTGCACGCGGATCGGGCGACCACCATAAAATCGGCTCATCCTCGTTAAACCACGGAAATATCCCTGCACTATAAGCACTAAGCAAGCAATCCTCGCTCAGATCGCCACCACTTGCAAGCGGCGCAAAATCGGGCGCATCCATAGGATCTGGAAAATCGTAAAACCGAGCCATTATTTAACGACACTGCTTTGAGCTAGTGCGGGTTGCTTTTTTTCTATCTGCGACAAAGGCGTAGAAGCAAAGCTAAAGCTTAGCTCGCCATCTTTTACGCTCACGCTAACCAAGCCGCCCTCTTGCAGCGCGCCAAAAAGCAGCTCGCCGCTTATATGATCGCTGATCTGAGAGCTGATCTCGCGCTTTAAATTTCGCGCTCCAAACTCGTCTGAATAGCCACGTGAGATAATCAAATCTTTTGCTTCCTTGTTTAGACTAATCTTTACGTTCTTTAGCTGCGACTCCAGCTCACCGATAGTTTTATCCACGATCTTTTCTAAAATTTCGCCGCTTAAGCGGTTAAAATTTATGATTTTATCGATGCGGTTGCGAAATTCCGGCGCAAAGAAGCTTTTTATGGCGCTATCTACTTTATAGCTCTCGTCCTTCGTAAATCCAACTTGCGGCGCTTCTTTCGTGCCTAAATTCGACGTCATTATTATGATAGTATTTTTAAAATCGGTCATAACGCCGTTGTTATCGGTAAGACTTGCGTTATCGAAAATTCCTAAAAAAATATTCGTCATGCTAGGATGAGCTTTTTCTACCTCATCAAATAAAATGACGCTGTAGGGGTGCTTTTTAATGTTATTCGTTAAAATTCCGCCATTTTCAAAGCCCACGTATCCAGGAGGTGCTCCGATGAGCCTAGAGACGCTGTGAGCTTCCATATATTCGCTCATATCATAGCGCTCAAAATGCACTCCAAGCTGCGCGGCTAAGACCTTGGCTAGCTCACTTTTGCCCACACCGCTGCTACCTGCAAATAAAAATACGCCGATTGGGGAGCTTGCGCCTCCAAGCCCGGCGTAAGAGCGCAAAAGCGCCTTGCAAAGGCTGCTAACCGCCTCGTCTTGACCGAAAATTTCGCGCTTGATATTGGCTTCCAGATTTTTTAGTACCTGTTTATTATCGACACTACTACTTAAATTTGCGATATTTGCGCTAATCGAAAGCGTATTTACTAAATCGTCCTTGCTGATTTCAAGCGGAGCTTCGTGCGGCTTAAATGCAAAGCTAGCGCCCACCTCGTCGATGAGATCAATGGCGCTATCGGGAAGGAATTTATCGCTTTGATATTTTTTAGCAAGCGTTACGCTATCACGCAAAATTTCGTCGCTAAATTTCACGCCGTGAAATTCCTCATATTTTTTGGCTACGCCTTTTAAAATTTCGACGCTATCGTCAATGCTAGGCTCGCTTACATCGATCTTGCAAAACCTGCGGCTAAGCGCTTTATCCTGCGAAAACGAGCGGTATTCGCCGTATGTAGTAGCGCCGATGACCGATAGCTCGCCGCTTGCAAGCGAAGGTTTTAGGATATTTGACATATCAAGCTCGTTGCGATTGCCCGTGCCTGCGCCAACGATCGTGTGAATTTCATCGATAAATAAAATCGCGTTTTGATTGGCGCTAAACTCGTCTATGAGATCCTTTAGCCTCTCCTCAAACTCCCCGCGCAGCGTAGTACCTGCGATTAGCGCGCCAGCATCAAGGGCGTAAATCACCTTGTTTTTTAGCTTTTCTGGCACTTCGCCGAGGACGATTTTTAGCGCGATACCCTCGATGATCGCTGTTTTACCAACTCCTGCTTCGCCCACTAAGATAGGATTGTTTTTCTTGCGGCGACAGAGGGTTTGCAGCGTCTTTTCGATCTCTTTTTCGCGTCCGATGAGTGGATCGATCTTACCCTCAAGCGCAATTTTATTGAGATTCGCTGTATAAAGTGAGCTAGGCGAGTCTTTTTTAATATCGCGCTCGTTTATGGCGTCCTTTTCGCCCTCAAACGCAGGCTCAAATTCCGTATTCTGCCACTGCCTGCGACTTTCGTCGTAATTCATCGCATGCGTGATATCATCGATATCGTATGAGTTTAGCTTAATCGCTGCGGCTTCGTCGCGAGAAACGACCTCATCGCGGTGATCGAAAGCAGATTTGTACTTTCGCACGATAAGCTCAAAAATCGCGGCATTGATACCGTAGTGATTTAAAATTTTAGTGCAGTCGTTTTCCTTATCATTTAAAATTTTAAGCATAAAATCAAGCTCGTTTTTAGGCTCTTTGGCATTATTTAATTCAGTATAGAACTGCTTAAATTCTATCGTCTGCGCCGGATCCTTGCCGCTTGATTTAGGCATCATATCCAAAAGCCCGCCCAGATTATCCAAGATATTTAGGTAGTTAATATCCGGAATTTCTTTGGCGATGAGCCCGTGAAAGGGCTTATTGTATTTAAAAATCGCGTAAACTACGTGCGAAGTGGTGATATATTCGTCCTCGCCGTCGTTTGCGACGCTGATTGCTTGTTCAAAATGTTTGTTTAAAAAAAATCCTATCATTGCTTTCCTTTAAATTTAATCCTCTTCGATCTCACATCTAAGAGGGAATCCTGCGGCCTTTGCCGCTTGTAAAACCGCTTGTTGCTTGCACTCGGCTATCTCTTTAGGATACGCGCCGCAAACCGCGCGACCCTGCTTATGAACTTTCATCATTAAATCTACGGCGTCGTTAAAGTTTTTGGCGAAAATCTCCATCAAAATATAAACCACGAAATCCATCGTCGTCACGTCGTCGTTTAGCAAAATCACCTTATACGGACGAGGCACGAAAGATTTTGTTTTGGCGCGAGTGTGAATCTGCACACCGGTTTTAGTTGCCATTTTTTATCCTGGCGATATCGCTTTTTATCACATCAGTATCGACCATGCCTAAGTAATACGGCTTGCCCCGCTCATCACCCTCGTTAATGTCGGTAAGCCTTTGATATTTTCCGTCTTTAAGTACTACTTTAAAAGGGATCGAAAGCGCATGGCGATAACCGATGTCGCTTAAAATTTGACCCACTATACGCTCGTTTTGTTTCGAATTGGAGATGAAATAATACGCATTGAACTTTTTCGTAAAATTTTCGATCACCTGCGCATCGGTAATATCCTCAAAATAAATCAAGCCGACCATCAGAAAATCCGCGGAATTTTTTAGCTGAAAGTCCATCAGATGCGGCGCTTCGATGCGGCACGGCTGACAGTATGTACCAAAAATATCAAACATTAAAATTTTATCGCTGTCCGCAAGCTTAAAGCCCTTTTCTGTGCGCTCGATCGTTACCTCACCGCCTACGACGCTTTTAAGCGTAAATCGTTCGCCCGTTTTAAACGGCGTAAAAGCTACCTCCTCGCCACTTTCTCCGCCAATACGCTCGCCATTTTTATCTTGAGCGGAATTTTTTGCCATCTGATTCTCGCTCGCGGCAGGATTCTCGCCAGCAGAGCCCGTCTTTTTCTGCGAATCATCTCCGCAGCCACTTAAAACAAAAATTGTCAAACATGATAGTAAAAATTTCTTCATTGCATTTCCTTCGGGTTTAAATTTAAGCCCGCATTTTAACCAAAGTTTTGTGAATTTAAAATGAATGCTTGTCGTATCGCTTCATCGCGCTTTGCGCTTCGCGGTCGGCTTCCTTGCGCTTTAGCGATTCGCGCTTATCGTGCAGATTTTTGCCACTAGCCAAAGCGATGCGCGCCTTTACGCGGTTTTTATCATTCAGATACAGCGACAAAACCACGATGGTAAGGCCCTCTTTGCTAACCGCGCCAAGCAGTTTGTCGATCTGCTTTCGGTGCATCAAAAGCTTTCGCGCCGCCCCTTCATCGGGACGAAAATGGGCGTTGGTGCTTTCAAGATAGCTGATATGCGCGTTTAGCAAAAACAGCTCGCCGCGGATCACGCGACAAAAGCTATCTTTGAGATTGCCCCTACCCGCGCGCAGAGCTTTGACCTCGCTGCCCTTTAGCACGATGCCCGCTTCAAAGCTTTCAAGTATCGTAAAATCGTGAAATGCCTTGCGATTTTTACTCAGTTCTTTCATCTTTTTCCTTCTAAATTTGACCCTAAGCTTAGCCCGTTTTTGCTTAAATTTAAAAGCGGTCGCGACGGAATTTTAAATTTTATCTTTTAAATTTTAACCGTGCGCCTTGGAATTTTTATTTTAAGAAAAACACGCTACTGCCGCTGCCGCTTAGAAACATATCGCGATACTTGCTCATCTGCGGATATAGCTTTATGCACGGCGCGAAAAGATCGTTTAGCCGGGGGCCGCCGTATCGCGCTAGCAGCTGCTCGCTGCTTAGGCTAAGCATCTGCCGAGCCTGCGCGGCATTTATGTTTTGCATAAAGCTTGCGCGAAACTCGTTATAAACCGCCGCCGTGGAGCAAAAGATCGCGGGCGTTAAAATTTCGATCGCGGGCAGGCGGTCCTCGAAAGGCTCGATGATCTCGCCGATGCCGCGCACGTTTGCGACCTCAAGCCCGCTAACAAAAAACGCGACGTCCGCGCCGATATTTTGCGCGATCGCGATGAGCCGCTCGCGTGGAATTTTTAAATTTAATTCCTCGTTCGCAAGCCGCAAAAACGCCGCCGCATCGCTACTGCCGCCCCCAAGACCCGCGCCGATCGGAATACGTTTTTTAAGAACGATCTTGTGCGAGCCGAAAAATTCCGCAAGCTCACGCGCAAAGCCCGCCTGCTCGAGCGCCGCCTTGGCTTTTAAAATTATATTATCCGCGATCTGCGCGGCGTCGCATTCAAGCGCAAAGCCGCTCGCGCGCTCGAAGCTTATCTCATCAAAAAGCTCCCTACGCAGCACGAAGCGCGAGGCGATCTCGTGGTAACCGCCGCGCGTGCCGACGACTTTTAAAAAAACATTGATCTTTGTATAAGCCTTCAAATTTTACTCCTTCTGTGCTTTGGCGCGCTTGCGTTAAATTTCAGCCTGCGACATGCCCATCTATAGCGCGATTAAATTCCGATCCGCGCGCGAGTTAAATTTCAGCCTGCGGCGCGCCCCGTCCAGTGCGATTAAAATTTCAAAACCGCGTGCCGTGAAGTGCGCACCGCGGAATTTAACCCGCGATCGCAGCGCCCGATACGTAAATTTATAAGGCGCGGAATTTAAATCCGCAACGCACGCAGCTAAATTTCAACTCGCAGCGCAAATCTATCTTAGCGATTAAAATTCCGAGCTAGCAAAATTCTAACCGCACCGCTGCACGCCGCACTAGGTCATAAATTTAGTTTAGCGATACGCCGCCCGCTACAAAATCAAACCCATCGGCACAGACTACGCATTACCGCAAGCCGAAATTTCATTCGACAAAAGCTGCTTGCTGCGCCGCAATAAGCCTAACCTGCGCGCTTTTTAAATCGCGAAATTTTAATCTCGCAGTGCGTCGCCGTCGCGCGGCAAAAAGCAAATCAAAACGCCGCTTGGTCGCGTTTAAATTTAACCCCATGGATTTATTCCTTTTCACAAGCGAACGTCGCCTGCCTAGTCGCACGTTTAAATTTACGCCGCCCGATGCCGATTTTGCGATCTGTGCGCAACGAAAAAGCGTGATCTCTCACTCGCTGCTCCGCACGATAAAATTTAACCGCGCAGGGAGGCGTGCTATGCTAGCAAATTTAAAACGCGCCCTATTTATAACCGCTCAAATTTCAAGCCAGGGCCGCCCGATCAAAATTCCGTCGCAGGCTGGAGCCGCTGATTAAAACGCGCCGCCCGCGATCGGAACGTCATTCCACAGATACCTCACCTCTCCCGCGCTAATCTCGATGATCGAATAAAAATCGCCGCAGATAAGCAAATAGCGCCCGTCCGCGCGGCTCGCCAGATCCTTTGCAGCGAGCTTCTTGCCCAAGATCACGTCGCGCGCATCGCCGTCGTAAAAGTTCGGCTTAAGATCCAAAAACTCGAGCGGATTTAGCGCCGCCTCGTCCGCAAAGCGCGGATCTTTCAAATCAAAAGCCCCCTCGCTTTCCCGTCTAAGCGCACTTAGCGTACCCGTAACGCCTAGCTTCTCGGCAAAAATTTGCGCAAAAGAGCGCACGTATCCGCCCTCGCTAAGCGCAACGCGAAAGCTTACGAAGGGGTGAGCGTAACTTAAAATTTCGGCATCAAAAACCCGCATCGAGTTCTCTTTCAAGCTCACCTCTTCGCCCGCGCGAGCGAGCTTGTATGCGCGCACGCCGTCAATTTTCTTGGCGCTGAAGGCGGGCGGGATAAATTTTATCTCGCCGCGCATTTGCGCCATCGCGACGTCTAAAACCTCGCGCGAAAGCGGTGGAATTTGCTCCACGCGCCCTATGTTTTCGTTATCGCCGCTTGGGCTTTGCGCGCCCAGCCACAACGTCGCAGTGTAAACTTTTGGCTCCTTTTTCAAAAACCTAAAAAAGCGCGCGTATTGCCCAAATGCCACGATCAGCGCGCCGCTTGCGAAGGGATCGAGCGTGCCGCTAAAGCCAGCCTTTTTCACGCCGTATTTGCGCTTAAGAGCGCTTAAAAATTTATTGCTGCCTATGCCCGCGGGCTTGTCCGCCAAAAACAATCTATTCATAAGAGCCGATCTTTTCTACGAAATTCGACATTATTACGCGCGAAATTCCGCCGAAATTTATAGTGAGCCGATCGCCGTTTACCGCCGTGATCTGTCCGATACCGAAGAGTTTGTGTTTGATCAGCTCGCCCTTGCTAAAGCCGCTGCTTTGCTCGCGTGGAGGCTCTTTAGCCACCAAACCCGCCTCGGCTATAAACCTGCTCGCATCAAGCCTCTCGCGCTTGCCGCGATAAAAGCGGCTAGCGGCAAAGCTAAGCGTAAGCGTGCGTTTGGCGCGCGTAATCGCTACGTATGCGAGCCTACGCTCCTCCTCGATGTCATTGCTGTCACCCAAAAGCGGGAAAAAGCCCTCCTCCAGTCCGATTACGAAAAGGTGCGAAAACTCAAGCCCTTTGCTCGCGTGCACGCTCATTATATTTATCGCATCGCCCATGATCGCGTCTTGATCGCTAAGAAGGCTCAGCTCGTTTAAAAATTCCGCCAGATCAAAATCGGGCTTATTGCTAGCTTCGTCCTTTAGCATAGCCAAAAACTCGTCGATGTTCGCTACCCGATCAGCACCGTCCGGAAGCGAGGCATAGTAAGCCTTTAGCCCGAAAGCGGGCTCCAGCGCGTCTATTTTTTTGATCGTATCGGCTAGCGCGGAGATAGAAGCGATGCCGCTTTTAAGCTCCGCTAGAGCCTGCGCCGCCTTGGCGCTAAGCCCCGCATCAGGCTCGCTAAAAGCGTCAAATAGACTGATAAGTCGCAGGCGCGAAAGCTCATCGAGCTTTGCCAGCGAGACCTTGCCGATGCCGCGCTTGGGCACGTTTATGATCCGCCTCATCGAAAAGTCGTCGTGCTCGTCATTTGCTAAGCGCAGATAGGCGATCGTATCCTTGATCTCGGCGCGCTCGTAAAATTTCACGCCGCCTACCATTTTATACGGGATTTTGGCTCGATTTAGCCCCTCTTCCAGCGCGCGCGAAAGAGCGTTTACGCGGTAAAGCACGGCGATTTGAGAGGGCGCTACGCCGCTTGAAAGCAGCTTTTTGATAGCTTCTGCGATCTTTGCCGCCTCGATACTCTCCTCGTCCGAACGCAAAATTTCGATCTTTTCGCCGCCGCCGTTCATGCTAGTAAGGCTCTTGCCGAGGCGGTTTTTATTATGCGAGATAAGCTCGTTGGCGGCATTTAAAATTTCATCCGTAGAGCGGTAGTTCTGCTCGAGCTTGATAAATTTCACGTTTGAGAACTGATCTTTAAAATTTAAGATATTTTCTATCCGTGCGCCGCGCCAGCCGTAGATACTCTGATCATCATCGCCCACCACCGCGAGGTTTTCATGCGTGGTACAGAGCTTTTGCAGCAGCTTGAATTGAATGTCGTTGGTGTCCTGATACTCATCCACCGTGATATAGGCGTAACGGCGCGAAATTTCATCGCATAGCCGCTCATTGGCGCTTAAAATTTTATAAGGCAATATCAGCAGATCATCGAAATCCACCAGATTATTCGCCGCCAAATACGCCTCGTAGCGCTTGTATGCATCAGCGCAATGCGCGTAAAATCCGCTATACATCCTGCTTAGCTCGTCCTCTTCGCCCTTTAGAAGCTCGTCGATATCTTTGGGGCCGATCAGAGAATTTTTGTAAGTTGAAATTTTAGCCGCCAATAGCGACGTGGGCAAATTTATCTCAAAGCCCTTGATGATCTTTTTCTTATCGTCAGTATCGATTACTTGGAAGTTTGCGCTACGCCCAAGCTCACTAATATGAAATTTCAAAAACAAAAGCCCAAATTTATGAAAGGTGCACAAAAGCGGCACGCTGCTTAAATTTAGCCCGCTTATCAGATTAAGCGCTCGCGAGCGCATCTCGGCGGCGGCTTTGTTCGTAAACGTAAGCGTGAGAGTATTTTCCGCAGGCACGCCGTTTGATAGCAGATAGGCAAGGCGCGCGGTGATCGTTTTGGTTTTGCCGCTGCCCGCACCCGCTAAGATTAGCATCGCTCCGTCCACGTGGCTCGCAGCCTCGCGCTGAGCGGGATTAAGACCTTCTAAAATATCACTCATTTTGAGAAAATTTTACGCGATTTTTCACGCTTAAGCCACTCGGATTCGGGACGAGAAAAATTTACCGCGATGGGCTTGCCGTCCACGACGATCTGCAAGACCGCATAAAACGGCACGCTAAGCGTGCTTGCAAAATCCTGCGGCCCAAAGCCCGCCTCGAAAACCAGCTCATCCTTGCTAAGATGCGCGCTAGAAAGCGTGTATTCCTCCAGCTGCAAAAAGATCGCGGGCATTTTGAAGCTTTTTAAAATTTCCTCCGGCAGCGGCGGGTCAAATTTTATCTGATCCGTCCTCGCAACGATGCCAAATCCATATCCAAGAGCCAAAACGTAATCCAAAACCGCGCCTATATTTGCACTGCTCGCAGCGATAAACTTATCGTCTTTTAAAATTTTATCTATCATCCTAACCCCTCACAAACTCATCTACAAGCGCCGCGACCTGCTCTATGCCGATGCGCCAAAACTCGCTTTTATTGATATCAAAGCCGAATTTCGCCACTAGCTTTTGCGGCTCGTCGCTGCCGCCCGAGCTTAAAAACTCGGTGTAAATTTGAACGAAATTTTCGAGCCTACCGCTCTTATACAACCCGTAAAGTGCGAGCACCAAAAGCTGCGCGTAGGCGTAGGAGTAGCAGTAAAACGGCGAGTGGATGAAGTGCGGGATGTAGCTCCACCAACTTTTGTAATGATCCTGCAAGATTAGCTCGCCCGCAAACATCTTGCGCGACTCCTCCATCCAAAGCTCATTAATACGGTCTACGCTTAGCTCATCTGCGTTTGCATGCACGCGCCGCTCAAAGGTCGTAAATCCGATCTGGCGGTAAAGCGTCGCGAAGATATCTTCGATCTTTGCCGCGAGCATCGCTCTTAGCGCGGTCTTATCGCTTGCGATCTGTGAGGGCGTATCCGTATCGCGCGCAGCAAGCTCGCACGAACCCGCAGAGTCTTGCGAGGCGGCATGTTTTACGGCGTGCTCGTTTGGAATTTCACCGCCCTGAGCCTCTTGCGAAACGCTGCGTTTAAAATTTTGCGAGTCGTTTAAATTTGAAAAATTTTCGCGCATATAATCAAACACCAGCATCTCGCAAAATACCGACGCAGTCTCCGCCGTCGTTAGCGGCGTGAAGGAGTTGAAATAGCCCACGCCGTAGCTTAGATACTGATGTATCGCGTGCCCCAGCTCGTGCGCGAGTGTAAATACGTCGCGGCGCTTGCGCGTGAAATTTAAAAGCACGAAAGGGTGCGTATCGCGCGAGCCCGAATGCGAAAACGCGCCACTTTGCTTATTTTGCGCGGGCATCGCGTCAATCCAGTTTCGCTCAAATGCGATCAACGCAATCTGCTTAAATTTCGGGCTAAATTTTTCAAACGCCGCAAGCACGATCTGCTTAGCCTGCTCGAAGCTAAACTCGCTCTCATCGCCCACAAGAGGCGCGTATCTGTCGTAATCATACAGCGTGTCGTAGCCTAAAATTTCGCGCTTTTTGGCGTAAAATTTGCCGACCAGAGCGAAGCTTCGCTCCGCCTCTGCGATCAGCGCATCGACGCTTGCGATATTTATCTGATTTTCCTCATGCATCACCGCCTCGGCTTTATCGTAGCCCCGCAGCTCGCAGCGAATTTTAAGATCGGTTTTGATCATATTGTAGATGTAACCAAGCAGGTGGGAGTTTTGCTCTAGCACCGCGCTTAGCGAGGCTGCGGCGTCCTTTCGCATCTCGCGATCGGAGCTATGAAGCAGGCTTAAAATTTCCTCCTCGCCGAGCTTCTGTCCGCGAAAATCAAAGCTCATCCGCGCCATGCTCTCGTCAAAAAGTCGCGAAAACGCCTCGCCGCTTACTGGCGAAGTTTTTAAAAGCACGCTTTCTTGCGGCAGGCTTAGCTGGTGGGCTTTGCGCCGCTTAAGCAGACTCAAATAGTATCTGAATCTCCCGCTTCCTGCGATAAACTCGTCCTGTTTTGCGGCGTCAAGCTCGTTAAACTCAAGCTCGAAAAAAAGTAAGCTCTGAGAAATGTCGTTGCAAGCTTGCTCTGTCTTGGCCTGCTGCGCCCCGAGACTTGTATCTCGCGCGAATCTTAGATGCGCAAAGCTCATTATCTTGCCGATCTGCTCGCTGATGCCCTCATAAAGCTCAAGCGCGCCTAAAAACTCCTCCGCGCTAAGAGCGTGTAATCCGTCTTTAAATTTAGCTTCAAAATCCCGAGCCTGCGCAGCTGCGCTATCTATCGCGCCGCTGAATTCCGCTTCGTTTGCAAACAGCTCGCCTAAATTCCAATTCATCGATTTCCTTTTAAAATTTTTGGATAATTTTATCAAAAAAGAATAAGTAAAATTTTAAAAACCGCAAAATCCGCTGCTCTAGCGGAATTCGCGGTAAATTTTAAGGTGAGTTATTTTTGCATACTTTGCGACGCGATCGCCGTAAAAATCACGTCAGTAGAGCTATTGATCGCGGTTTCTACCGAGTCTTGAATCACGCCGATGATAAAGCCGATCGCGACGACCTGCATTGCGATATCATTTGAGATATTAAAGAGCGAGCACGCAAGCGGTATCAGCATCAATGAGCCGCCTGGCACGCCGCTAGCGCCGCACGCACCGACCGCCGAGACCACGCAAAGCAGTAGCGCCGTCCAAAAATCAGGGCGCACGCCGAGCGTATGAGCCGCAGCAAGCGCTAAGATCGCGATTACCACCGCAGCGCCCGCCATATTTATCGTAGCTCCCAAAGGGATCGAGATCGAGCTTAGCTCGTCGCTGATGCCGAGCTTTTTGCATAAATTTAAATTTACGGGGATATTCGCCGCCGAGCTGCGGGTGAAAAACGCCGTGAGGCCGCTTTCGCGCAGGCAGGTAAATACGAGCGGATATGGATTTTTCTTAATCACCGCAAAGACGATGAGCGGATTTACCACGAGGGCTACGAACGCCATCGCGCCTACTAGCACGACTACGATTCGCGCATATCCAAGCAGCGCATCAACGCCGGTTTGATACACGGTAGAAGCTACTAGACCGAAAATTCCAAACGGCGCGAGCTGGATTACGAACTGCACGATTTTAGTTACCGCTTCGCTCAGATCGGTAAAAATTTTCTTTGTTTCATTAGTGCAAAATTTAAGCGCGACGCCAAGACCTATCGCCCAGGTTAAAATTCCTACGTAATTTCCGTGCGCGATAGCGTTTAGCGGATTATCTACGACCTTAAAAAGCAGATCTTTTAGCACGATCCAAACGCTCGCAGGGACCGCATTTTCCGCCGCGCCGACATTACTTAGAGCAAGCTGCGTCGGAAATAAAAAGCTGGCTGCTACCCCCACGCACGAGGCTAAAAAGGTGCCTACGATATATAGAACAACCACGCGTTTTAAGCCGCTTGCGCTACCGTATTGTTTATTTACGATCGAGCTTAAGATCAAGATAAAAACTAAAATCGGAGCTACCGCTTTAAGGGCACCTACGAATAAATTTCCTAAAATTTCCGCAAAAGCTACTACGTTTATTAAAAACGAAGTGTGCTCTGCCGCAATATCGCCCGCCGTCGAACGCGCAGCAAAGCCCAAAATAGCTCCTATTATCAAGCCTGTAACTATGCGCAGAACTAGATTTTTATCTTTGTAGCTAGCTACTAATTTTTGAATCGAACTCATTTTTTACCTTTCAATCAAAACGTCGTTTGAAATATATCGAAATTTTATTTAAGCACATTTAAATTTGGGCGAAATTTCGCAATTTTTAGTTAATCTTAAAACCTCGTTCGATAAAATGGCGCGAAATTTTAATCAGGAGCAGATATGTATCTATTCACAAGCGAAGTAGTAAGCCCCGGACATCCCGATAAATGCGCCGATATCATCGCAGACAGCATCGTGGATGAAATTTTAAAGCAGGACCCCAACGGGCGCGTCGCGGCGGAGGTTTTCATCGCGGGCAAACACGTAGTAATCGGCGGCGAAGTAAACGCTAAGATCGATTTTACACATGATGATTACCGCCACATCGTAAAGGGCGCGCTTAGCGAGATCGGCTACAACGACAACCCTCATTTCACACGCGCGCAGTGCCTGCATCCGCAGGATCTGCAAGTGGACGTATTTTTAAACCAGCAAAGCCCCGACATCAACCAAGGCGTCGATCAAGAGGGCGGCGAGATCGGAGCGGGAGATCAGGGCATAATGTTCGGCTTCGCAAGCTGCGAGACGAAAAATTTTATGCCGGCGGCGATCACCTACGCGAGGCTTCTTTGCGATCACGTTTATGCCTACGCAAAATCCCATCCCGACGAGCTTGGCGTAGATATTAAGACGCAGGTTACGGTCGATTACGGCACGAAGAGCAATTTTGAGGAGTGCAAGCCGCAAAGTATCCATACGATCGTGGTTTCAGCGCCATGCGTCGAGAGTATGAGTATCGAGCGCGTCCGAGATCTGATCGGAAATTTAATCGATTCGGCGGGACTTCCGAAGGAGCTTTACGACAAAAGCAAGACGATCATCTACATCAACCCGACCGGCCGCTACGTAAATCACAGCTCGCTTCACGACAGCGGCCTAACGGGGCGCAAACTAATCGTCGATAGCTTCGGCGGCTACAGCCCTATAGGCGGCGGCGCTCAAAGCAGTAAGGACTATACCAAAGTCGATCGCAGCGGGCTTTATGCGGCGCGCTACATCGCCAAAAACATTGTCGCGGCGGGGCTTGCGAAAAAATGCATCGTCCAGCTCAGCTACGCAATCGGCGTCGCAAAGCCCGTCAGCGTCAGCGTCGATTGCATGGGGACGAATTTAGGCGCGGCGAGCGACGATGAGCTATCCGCTTTCGTGCTTGAAAAATTCCCGCTCACGCCGCGCTGGATTATCGATAAATTCGGTCTTGATCGCCCAGGCAAAGGAAGCTTTCTCTACGCCGACGTCGCCGCGCGCGGACAGGTCGGAAACGACGAATATCCGTGGGAGCAGCTTGACGGCGTGGAGCTTTTTAAGGCTTTGAAATAAAATTTTACGCTTTGCAGTAGCGCCTTTTTAGCTTACGACATTCGCTAGGCTTGCAGCAGCGAGCCTAGCTCAATATTCTACGCGGCTTTTGCATGCCGCGTAGTTTTATCGCATCCCAAGAAATAGCGTTGCGGCAAAATTCTCCATCAAAATTCTAAGCCATGAAATTTAAGAGTTCTAGCAGGTAGAATTGAATTTTAAAAATTTTAGGCGCAACTCGCACAAAATTTTAAAATTGACGCAGTGAAATCCCAAGGCTAAGCCCGTCTAGTTTAGTGATAAATTCTAACTAGAGCAGGCTTTAAAAATTTACACGCAAGCTTTTAAATTCGCAATCGCTTAAAACGAAATTTGACCTACAAAATTTTTTCTAACGCGCTTTTTACTTAATCTCCGAAAGACAAAATTTTAAATTCTCCCTACTTGTGATGTTTAAGCGTGTAGATTTTAAAATTTTGCCATTTTATTTGAAGTTTGCCGCTTTTATTTAGCAAGAAAACCCCCGAAGCAAATTTCATTTAAAAGCGGCATTTGCAAGATAAAAGCGCTAAAATTTTAAAATATGGAATTTATGAACGCTACTAATTTAAAATCTCAGATTGGCACGCTTCGCCAAAGCTCCTCCGCTAACTACGCGAAATGAAAAAGCAAGATTAAATTCTCTCTCGCTCAATGTCACCCGCAAGCAAGCACGGCAAAATATCAAGATTAAATAACATAAGAGATAAAAGAATAAGACAAAAGGAGGAGGCTTAAAGCTTTCTAAAATTCTAGCCTTGTGCGGCGGCGACCGAGCAGCTTTTAAATTGGACTTTAAACGCAATGATGCAAATTGCACGCCTTAACTTAAATGCTAAAGCAGCGATAAAATTTTATCGCTGCTTTCATAAATTAAAATTTTAAAGATACTCCGAGCTACGCAGCTGCAATAAGCAAATCGCCTGCATTTTAATCACCTGCGCCTCGCCTAAATTGCCGATCAAATTTAAGCCGCATACACCTTTATCTGGCGCTTAGTTTAGCCGCGCGGCATAAAAACGCAGCTAAAAAATGAAGCGCTATTTCGTCTGATTATCCTCGTTTTTTGGGGCGGCGGTGCTTGCATTTATCTCGCTGGCTGCGTTATTTACGGGCTCAGGAACAGAGATTTTTTTCACCGAAGCAGTGAAATTCTGCTCGGCTTCAACGTCGCCCGTTTTTTCGATATATGTAAAATCGCCCATCTTCGTCCACGTTCTAGCTTTAGCTAAAAACGCCTTTTGGCTCTCCCAAATCTCTTTGAAATCGGGATTTTTCTCGCTTTCTTCGGCTAAAATTTCATCCGTCGCCTTGCGAAGCGCACGCATAATCTCAGGCGAAAAAGAGCGAATCTGAACGTTCGGATATTTCTTTTTGATCTCGTCCCAAATTATTACGTTTTTATAAAACGTCTCGTTTTCTGCGTATTCGCGCGCCTTTGCGATCGAAGCCTCTAGGATATTTTGCAAATCCTTAGGAAGCTTCTGCCAAGTTTGTAGATTTATCACGATCTGCTGCTCGCTAGCGGGTTCTTGCCATCCTGTATAATAGTAATTTGCAACCTTGTGAAAGCCTAGAGGTATATCAAAGCTAGGACTTGCCCACTCGACCGCATCGATGGTGCCCATCTCTAGCGCCATATATAGCTCACCTACCGGTATCGTAGCGACTGCGACGCCAAGACGGCTCATAACCTCCCCACCAAAGCTTGGAATTCTAAATTTAAGCCCTTTTAGATCGTCTAACGTATTAATCTCTTTTTTAAACCAACCACCCATCTGCATGCCGCTATTTAGGATATTAAAAACCTTTAGATTGCTTTTAGCATAGAATTTATCCGCTAGCTCCTTGCCTCCGCCGAAGTAATACCAAGCGTGCTGTTCGTCTTTCGTCATACCAAAAGGCACGGTCGTAAACAGCATATTCGCGCTATTTTTGCCTTTATAATAGTAGCTCGCAGTATAGCCTAAATCGTATTGTCCGTTTTTGACCATATCATAGATCGCAAAAGGTGCTTTATGTTTGCTAGGCGCGTCGATACTGATTTTCAGCCTGCCATCAGACATACTATCTGCAAGATCTGCCATACGCTTGGCGACATCGCCTACGATAGGCATACTAAGCTCGTAAGTCTGAGCTAGCTTAAGGCGATAAACTTTCTTATCCGCGCCCCACAGCGACGTGGCTATAATCAAACTTAATCCGACAAGAATCGATTTTTTCATATACTACTCCCAAAATGAAATGGTGCGAATTTTATATAAAATCATCTAAATTCACGCTTTTATAACTAGCTTTTAAGCGAAATTTTCGCACAATTGCAGCCAAATTCGATAAGGAAAGGGCATGCAAGAAAAACATTACGACGTAATCATCATAGGCGGCGGTATCACTGGCAGTGCGCTAGCATATGTATTGGCAGAATTTAGCGGGATCAAAAATATCGCTCTACTTGAAAAATACGAAGGGCTTGCGACGCTAAATTCTAAAGCCAGCGCAAACTCTCAGACGATTCATTGCGGCGACATCGAGACCAACTACGACCTGCAAAAAGCGACCGAAGTCAAGCGCAAGGCGGATATGATCGTGAAATATTGCCAAAAGCATGGATATGAGAATAAATTTTTATTTCAGGGGCAGAAAATGGCTCTTGGCGTGGGCGAAAGCGAGGTAGAGCTAATTAAAGACCGCTTTGAGAAATTTAAAGAGCTTTATCCGTATCTGCAGCTTTTTGACAAGGAAGAGCTCAAAAAAATCGAGCCCAAGCTAGTTTTTGACGGGCGCGGCGAGGAGCGAGCGGAGGATATCGTCGCAATGGGCGTGCAATCGGGAGTTTACACGACGATCGATTACGGCGCGATGGCGAATTCTTTTGTGCAAAACGCTAAAAACGTGGAAGGCAAAACCTGCGATCTGTACCTAAACACCGAAGTGCAAAACATCACTAAAGTAGGCGATAAGTTCTATATCCGCACCGCAAATAGACTCTCGCTAAGCGCTGATTTTGTAGTCGTAGATGCAGGTGCTCACTCGCTGTGGCTCGCACACCGCATGGGGCTAGGGCTTGATCTTAGCACGATCTGCATCGCGGGCAGCTTCTATCTAACCAAGCAAAAGCTTCTAAATGGCAAGGTTTACATGATGCAAAACCCAAAGCTTCCATTTGCCGCGCTTCACGGCGATCCGGATTTGCTCGCAGGCGGCTGCACGAGATTTGGCCCTACCGCGCTTACGATGCCGAAGCTCGAGCGCTACAAGGGCTGTCGTTCGGTGCCGGAATTTTTTCAATCATTAAATTTTGACATGGACGTAGCTAAGGTCATTTGGCAAAATTTTGGCGATAGCGAGGTAAGGGACTTCTTAATCCGCAATATAGGCTTTGAGATACCGATTTTAGGTAAAAAGCTTTTCGTCAAAAATGCGCGCAAGATCATACCTAGCATCCGCGAGGAGGATATTTACTACGCCAAGGGCTTTGGCGGCGTGCGCCCACAAGTAATCTCACACTCGCAAAAAAAGCTGCTTTTAGGCGAAGCTAGAATAGGCGAAAATCCGGGGATTATCTTTAATATGACCCCAAGCCCCGGCGCTACGAGCTGCCTAGGTAACGCGCTTCGCGACGCAAAAGGTGCCTGCGAATATTTGGGAGCGAGCTTTGATGATGCAAAATTTGACGCGGAAATGATGCAATAAAGAGGAATTTTTAAATTTCGCTCGGGCAAGAATTTTGAAATTTTACTTCGGCGAGGACTTTAAAATTTTGCTCGCGCTTTACGTATATAGGAGATTTTAAAAAATTTCATTCAAACGCGAATTTTTAGAATTTAACCTGCACCGCATATTATGAAATTTTAAAATTTCACCATGCCGTAGAATTCTGAAATCCTCCCGCGCCATAAAATTTTAAAATTCCTTCGTCTAACGAATTTTAAAATTTAGAAATTTCAAAATTTTGCGTAAAATTTCGCCTAATGCGGCGATAAATTTTAAATTTAAAGGAGAAAAGATGCTTAAAAAAACCAAAATTTTAGCGACCATCGGACCTGCCAGCGACAGCGAAGAGATAATGAGCGCGATGGTAAAGGCGGGCTGCAACGCCTTTAGGATGAACTTCAGCCACGGCACGCACGAGTATCACGAGGCAAATTTAAACAAAATTCGCGCCGTAGAAAAGAGCCTGGGCGTGCGCGTGGGCGTCTTTCAGGACATCAGCGGCCCAAAGATCCGCGTCGGCAAGCTCGAGGAAAATTTTAAACTAAAAACGGGCGATAAAATCACCTTCCTTCCTCGCGAAATCATCGGCAAAAAGACCGCCCCTGGCGAATACGAGCTGTGTATCAACCACCCTGAAATTTTGCCGTTAATGAAGGTGGGCGAGTTTATCTTCCTCTACGACGGCTCGATCCGCGCCAAGGTAGTCGCGGTAAGCGAGCAAGGCGTGCGAGCGGTGCTCGAAAACGACGGCTTTTTAAGCTCGAATAAGGGGGTAAACTTCCCAAACACCCGCCTAAATATCGACGTCATCACGCAAAAAGACCTCGCAGATCTGCGCTGGGGCGCAGCGCACGGCGTAAATTTCGTAGGCATCTCCTTCGTGCAGTCGCAAAACGACATCCTGCGCGTGCGCGAAATTTTAAACTCGCTGGGCTCAAAAGCTAAAATTTACGCCAAGATCGAGAAATTCGACGCGGTCGAAAACATCGAGCAGATCATCGAAGCAAGCGACGGTATAATGGTCGCGCGCGGAGATCTGGGCATCGAGATGCCGTTTTATGAGATCCCGCGCATCCAAAAACGCATCATCGCCCTAGCCAACGCCCGCTCAAAGCCCGTCATCACCGCCACGCAGATGATGCTTAGCATGACCGAGCACGAGCGCGCCACTAGAGCTGAGATCAGCGACGTCGCAAACGCCGTGCTCGACGGCACCGACGCCGTAATGCTAAGCGAGGAAAGCGCCATCGGCAAAAATCCCGCAGCCGTGGTCGCCGCGATGAGCGAGACGATCCGCGAGACCGAAAAGATCTATCCTTACGATAAATTTAACGATTACGATTTCTACGACGAGACCGATATGATCACTTCAAGCACCGCAGCGCTTGCCGCAAGGCTGGGCGCGGGCGCGATACTTTCGATCACGGGCTCGGGGCGCTCGGCGATCAAACTCGCACGCAACCGCGCCAAAATCGACATCATCGCAATCGCGCACGACGAGCAGACCGCGCACGCGCTAAGTCTCGTGTGGGGCGTAAATCCAGCGATGGTCAGGGAAAAAACGAGCATCAACTCGCTGCTCGCACGTATCATAAGTGAGGCTCTGCAGCGCGGGCTCATCGAAGAAGGCGGCACCTACGTGATGACGGCGGGCTTTCAAAGCGGGCATCCCGGCAGTACCGACTACATCCGCATCATCAAAAAAGATCAGATCGATTTCTACCGCGACGCGGCAGAAACGGGCTTTAGCGGTAAAATTTAAAAAATCAAAATGTCAAAGTCCATTAAAATCAAAGAATCGCGGTTAAATTTAACCCCTTGCTACGAACTAACGCCAAAAGAGGCGCGAGAGCTCGTCAGCATCGGCATCACCGAGCGCGGCGAGATATATTTTCTATGCGAGGATGCGGGCGAATACGTCATAAAATTTATGCAAGACGGGCGGCTGCGCGAGATAAAAACCGACGCGGACGAAAACGGCTACCGCTTCGCCGTGTCCGTGGATTTTCCAAACCGTTGGGCGCTGCTAAACGCTCGCTCGCGCTACGATGAGAAGCTAAAACGCAGCGAGGAAAATTTAAAATTTATCGATGAGCTGGGCGCCCGGACGGGCAAAATTTGCGTGGGCGACGGCATAGCAAAGATCATAGCGCAGGGCGGGCGCCTCTACGTTTCATATTTTGGAGACGGGCTCTTCGGCAACTTCGGCGGAGACGAGTGCGAACTCGCCGTTTGGAACGAAGCGGGCGAAAAACTCTATGGATTTGACCTCAGCCGGATTCACGACTGCTACGCGATAAATCTATTTGGCGGCGCGTGCTACGCGCACTATTGCAGTAGCTTTGATTTCGTGCGTATCAAGGACGGGCAAGCCACGGCGTATACTCCGAAAATCAGTTCTTATAAACCGGGCTCCGCGGCTATTGAAACGTGCGAGTTAGAATTTTCAAAGAGCGATTATATTTTTGCGAGCAGCGACTTCGCGCTGGATGAGCGAAGCGTGCTATTTTGCCTGGCCGATAACGACAAAGAAGAGCTGTTTTTGTTTAAATTTAAAGGCGAAACGCTAGAATTCGACAGAAAAATCAGCCTAAATTTTCTCGGCGCAGACGGCTCGAAAAATAACAAAAATGAGGGCTGCGGCTCGTACGGGAACGGCGAATATTTAGCTCTTTTAAAAGGTGCTAAAATTTATAAAATTTGCGTGAGCGAGCTAGATTGAAATGTAAATTTAGTAGCTAACGGCGTCTAAATTTAGCCGCGTAAAGCGTAGCGCTGAAGCCGAATCAAAAGAAATAGAGCCGCACCGAAAAATTAAAATTCCGCAAAAATATATTCGTTAAAAATCAAGCTCGCGCTCTTAAATTTCAGGGTATAATTACGAAACAAATTTACAAAATTTAACCGAAGGAGAAACCATGAAAAAATTTCGCTTACTACTGCTCTGTGCGGCGGCGGCTGCGACTTTGAGCGCCCAAGGCGAGAGTGAGGATAAGGTGGAAAAAATCACTTCGATCGACATCTATGTTTCGCCGTTTTATTCGGCTAAGGAGGGCAAGCCCGAATACGTGCATGTTTACGAGCCGATCGACGATCTGTTGATGAAAAACGACGTGCCGAGCCTGAAAAAAGCGATCAAAATCATCGAGGACGCCCCGGACATGGTCGCTCCGACTACGCTGATGACCGTCGCTGCGCGCGCTTATGATCTGGGGCTTAAGGACGACGCGGTGTTTTGGTTCTACGCGGGCAAATACCGCTTCATCTCCTTCGCCTCGGTAATCGACGTCAGCGGCGCGATGTTTATGGAGACGGTCGAGGCAAATTCCGCTTTCATGCACCTTGCGGGCGACGTGATCAACCCATACGCGTTTTGCGACATCGACAAGCAGCAGATCATAGTCGAAAAGGCGGTGGATTGGGTAGAGGATCATCCGTACAAGGCGATATTTTCAGATAAATTCCCATCCATGGCTAGCGACCGCAAGGGGGCTCTAAAGGAAGTGATAGAAAAGCTCAAAGCCGATCAGCAGAAGCAAAAACAGTATTTTGCCGATCCGAAAAACAGAGCCGATTACATCGCCGAGCGCAAGAAATACCGCACTGACGAGCGCTTCTGCGACTAAATTTGCGGCTAAGTTTATCGCCTAGTCGGCTTTGGCTAGCTTAGCCGTACTTTGCCTAAATTTCAGCTCGCAGGCTAAATTTAGGCAAATTTCAAGCTATGCTTCAAAATAAAATTTTAAGGAAAGGGCGTGAGCGAAATTTTAAAAAACGTGATGCCGCCGCCGTGGATCAAATACCCCGCTCTTAGCGAGTTTTCGCTTGGCTGGCGGATGGGCGCGGCAGAGGATTATAAATTTAAATTTTGGCAGTGGTTTGAGCGCCTGGATAAAGCGGCGCAAAAAGCGTATGCACGGGCCTTCCCCTATCCTTGCTTTTGGCACTACGGCGACTGGAACGGGCTGGATGAGACGTCTGAAAATGAGCGCGTAAAATGCGCGCATGGCGACGACAGATGCTGCTCGGAGCCACGAAATTTGAAATTTAGCGAGTGTGGTGAGCTTAGGGGCAATCTTACGGACGACACGGACGATTTCTACCGCGAGGGCGTGCCGTTTTGGCGACGTGGCGGAGCGGCGAAATACGATAAAACTTCGCTAATAAATTCTTCCAAAGCGCACGAATTTCTATTTTTCTACAAGCCGGATGCGGCCGCGGACGAATCCTGCCTCGGGCAGTGGCAGAGCTCGCCTTTTGCCGTAGATACCGACGAGTATGCCTGCGCCGAGCAGTTTATGATGGCGAGCAAGGCGCAAATATTCGGCGACGAGCAGACGCGGGAGCGGATAATACAAAGCCGCGATGCAAAGCAGATGAAGGCGCTAGGCAGGCAGGTGCGGGGCTTTGATGAGCGGCTCTGGGGCGAGGTGCGCTACAGCATCGTGCTAAGCGGCAATTACTATAAATTTACGCAAAATCCCGCGATGATGCGCTTTTTGCTCGCGACGGGAGATAAAATTTTAGTTGAGGCCAGCCCGCTAGATAAAATTTGGGGTATCGGCCTTGGGCAGCAGAGCGAAAATGCAAGCCGTCCGAGCGCGTGGCGCGGGCAAAATCTGCTCGGCTTTGCGCTGATGGAGGTGCGAGATGAGCTGCGCAGGCTGTATAAAAACTACGACCTGATCGATAAGAAATTTTTACAAGATTAGGCGTCGGTTAAAATTTTACCGCTCCTGCCGGGTGCATTCGGCACGGACATAGCGCGGCAGAGCGGCGAGGCGCCAAATTTATAAAATTTTAAAATTTATACAGACGGCTGAGGCTCGCGCCGCTTTTGCGACGGTTTGGATTAAAATTTAAATAGCCGCCGTCCGCGCAAAATTCCGCCGAAAGCCCTCGTAAAATTTCAAAAGCAGATCGCGCGGAATTTCGGTCGCTTAAACTCGCGCAAAATTCCAACCACCCGATGATGTAAAATTCCAATCCAAAAACTCGCGCAAAATTCCGACTAGCCGACATAAAATTCCGCCGCCGCCGTCTCAAAGCCCGAGTTTTTTAAATTTAGCCGCGCGGCGAAATTTTATCCGTTTTTATATACGAACATTATATAATTATCAAAATTTTTCCAAGGAGAGAGGATGAAAAAGCTCGCTACGATACTTGCGCTGCTCTGTGCGGCGGCGTTTGCCAAGGAGTATGAGTATATGGTGCAAAGCATGAGCTACGGCTCGCTCGGGCAGCGCAAGGAGAGCACGCATCTAAGCTACGACGCGGCGGCGCGCAAGCTAGAGCAGGTAAGAGATACGAACTCCTCTGACGGATTAGGCTCTAGCTACAAAGAGATCAGCTACTTTGACAAAAAGGGGGATATGGTTAAATTTGAAGTATTTAACCTTGATCTTAAAAGCGGCAAGTGGAAAAAAATAGAAGACTACACGGAAAGCATAAAGGGTAATGTCACGACGCGCGAGAGCAATTCGATAGCAGATGACGGCACGCGCAATGCGAGCAAAACCGTCTCCAGCTACGACGGCAACGCGACGCAGGACGTGCGATATAAGTTTGTAAAGGGCAAATGGCAGAAAGATAGCATGAACAGATCCGTAAAAAACGCGTGGGATAAGGAGGAACTTACGATAAGCTTCAAATGGGACGGCAAGAGCTGGCAGCCCAAAGATAAGACCGAAATTTTCTATGACAGCCTAGGAGAGATGAGCGGATACGTGAGCTACGAGTTTGTAAACGGCGCGTGGCAAAACAGCGAGCGAGAGATGCTTAACGGCGATCGAAACGGTAGCTACGAGCAGATCCGCAGCACTTTCCAAAACGGCGCATGGCAAAACGCGACTATGAGTAAGCACGAGCTTGATGCCGCGAAGGGCGAGGGGATCGTTACGAGCTTCATCTGGAACGACGAGAAGGGCGCATGGGATAATATGAGCAAACAGACCGTTATCAAGAAGGGGGCGGATCTTAATATAACCTCGTATCTGTGGGACGAGCAACTTAAAGAGTGGGTCAAAAGCTACTCAAACGGCGAAATTTACGATAAATCGGGCGAGCGACTGCTCGAGCAAAGCTACGAATCAAATTCCAGCAGCGGCAAATACGTCTATAGCTACGACGAGCACGGCAGCAATACCGCGATGAATATCTACAAGCTTGATGCGAGCGGCAAATGGGTGCAAACGGGGCGCTCGGAGGCTACTTACGATACCCAAATCCCATCAGACAGCGTGGGGCACGGAGCCGCGCTGATGATGTTTGAGATGCCTAGTATCTACGCGATAACGAGCTTTAAGGAATTTAAGCTTACAAACGGCAAGTCCGAGCTCATAACGGAGCAGACGTGGAAATATAAAAAGATAAAGTAGCGTTTGAAGATGCGTCGGTAAAATTTCGCGGCTAAATTTTATCTGCGCGATCTTGCGCGAATGTCGCGGTTAAATTTAGCGGACGTAGCAATATTCGTGCGAGTGCCGGTTTAAAATTTAGCAGGTGCCGGCACACGAGCTTTACAGTTAAATTTAACGGCGCGGATGTTTCGTGTGCCGCGCAAATTTTAAAATTTAAATCCTACATCGCGGCAGGTCCGCACGCAGCGGCGGCAAAAGGAAAGGTTGAAAAATGGTTTTAATTAGAGCGGTAAGGGCGGCTATTTCGGCTTTAATTTCGGCGAGTATCTGTTTTACCGCCGTAGAGGCGCAAGATCACGGCGCGGCGAGCGAGCAAAAACAGACGGCGCAAGGCGGCGGGAGAGATGATCAAACGCCCGCGGACAAGCAAAGTAGCGAAATAAGCGCAACAAAGCATGCAGACGAGCAAGGCGGCGAGGCACAAAATTTTAAAATCAAAAGGCGCTATTTTCGCAGCTGTTCATGCCTACACAAACAAAAATCAAAGGGGCCCGTATATCTTTACGATGAAATTTCGCAAGAGCAGGCCGAAAAATCGGCGAGCTATTTCATCGGCTATTTCAAAGAGGGCAAGCTAAGCCGCTATGAGAAAATTTACAAAGGCGAGAGAGCTTTTTCGAGCGAAGATATAAAGCGATAAACGCAATTTAAAATTTAAATAAAGGAGCGGTCATGAGAGGTGTTTTTAAAATTTTGCCCGAGGATGCGGCAGATTTTACGGCGGCAAATTTAAAGGCGCGAGCGATTATTTCGGCGGGCGTCTTTAGGGCGCTAGCGGCGGTAAATTTGAGGGCGCGGACGGCAGTTTTAGCAAGCTCTATTTTGGCGGCGACATTAGCGCTCGCGGTGCCTGCGGGCGCAACCGAGACGGGCGAGACGCACGAAACGGCATCAAATTTCAAAACGCGAACGGATAAAATTTGCCTGCAAAAGACGAGCTACAAAACAGAGGGCGGCGCCGTGCCGCGCTACGAATATGAAGTGAGCCAAAACTACGACGCTAAAACCCGCCGCCTAGAAAAAATCTACAAAAAGAGCGGCGAAGAGGGATCGTCCGTATCTAAAAGCTTTAGCAAATTTGACGAAAGCGGCGAGCGCGAGATCGAAAATGTCGAATACGACTGGGACGCGGATACAAACAAATTGCGCGAAACTGCGATAAGCAAGCAGGAGATCGCTGCTGACGGCTCAAAAATTTATTTCAGCCTGCAAAGCAAGGACGGCAAGCCGTACGACGGAGAAAAAGTCGTCGAAAAGCGCGAGGGCAAAACGGAAATTTTACAAAATTTCACGCTAAAAAAGGGCAGATGGACGCCGACGCACCTTACAAAAAGGATTGTCGATGAAAACGACAGAAACAATTTCGTAGCGACCTACGAATGGAACGCCAAAGCGAAAAAATGGACTCCGTACGAAAAATCGATATATCACTACAACGGCGACGTTTACGCGGGCTCCGAAGGCTACGCGTGGCGCGGCAAATGGGTACCTCTTACAAAGCATACCGTCTTTACGGCAGCGGACGGGACGCGCAGCGAGATAAATTTTGCGTGGCGCGACGGCGCCTGGCAGCGCGACGAAAAGGCCTTATACAAAATCGAGCCTAAGCATAGGCGCTTTAGTGAGCTAAGATCGCGCTGGGACGCCGCAAAAAACGAGTGGAGGGAGTACTACAAAAACGTGCACGAGGAGACCGAGGAAAGCAGGCCTCTGCGCGAGCAAACCGTGCTCTGGCGCGAGGAGTCGCAGCGCTGGGAGGTCGTGTTTGAAAACGAGTTTAGCTACGACGCGCGCGGCAACGTGATAAAAAATCGCGCAGCTTCCGACGGCAAGCAGTACGAGTATATCTACGGCTACGACGAAGCAGGCAACAACATCTCGATCATCCTGCGCGAGCCTGATGAGAGCGGCAAATGGCGCGAGACGCAAAAGACGCAAAACGTCTTTGAGCGAGATATTTTAGCGCACGACGTCCTGGATCGCGGCTTCATCGGCGACTACATAGCCGCGGGCAAAAACGCGATCAAAAGCAGCAAGCAGTATTTTCTAAAGGACGGCGAGTTTAAGCTAAACGAAACTCGCGAGTGGGTTTACGGCAAATGCGAACCGCAATAAAATTTAGAAAAGCCTCATGAACGAGCCTTATATTGTTAAAATTTCAGATAGCGACGCGATGATGTTCGGCTGCGAAGCGGACGAGCGGGTGCGCGAATTTGCCGCTAAATTTGACGGCCGGGAGTACGAAAGCGAGTTTGAGCGGACCAGCTATCTGCTCGGCACGGACGTTTTTATCGAGGTCGCGAGCGAGGAGAGCTTAAATGAAGGCACCTTACGCGCTCAAATTTTAAACGAAAAGGCTTTGGACGCTGACGGCGGCACGACGTTTTTGAGCCTGCGAGAGTGGGACGGCAAGGAGCACTGGAGAGTTCGCGCGAGCGATGAAATTTTACGCGCCATCAGCGAGGATGAGGACGGCGGTGCGGCGTATCTGCTCCTTGGCCCGCGACATATCGCCGCAGAGGAGCTGCGAGGCGCCTTTGCGGACAAGCCGCCGCAGGAATTTGCGCGCATTATCGAAAGCCTCGAAGCCAAATACGATTGCAAAGACCGAATACTCTGCTACGTCGTTTGTTATTTTACGCCGAAAGGCAAAGAGGGGATGCGAGCGGACTTCGGCGTCTGAATTTAAAGCGCGGCGACAAGCGAAAAGGGAGCCGAAATGATAAAATCCATAAAATTTGGGGGCGAAAGCATTGAGGAGCTGGAGGTTTGGTACTATGCCCCAAAGCACGAATATAGCGCGGCGGAGTTCGCGCAGCAGTGCGGCAAGCTCGTGCGCACGGACTTTGGACTCGCTTCCCTTTACGAGATAAAATTTGAAAAATTCAAGTCCTGCGAGCCCGATGATTTTATGAAAGAGCGTATAGCGGCTGCTTTGAGCGCGGCGGCTCTATCGGACGAGCCGCAAAATTTCGCAATGGGCAGAGAAAACGACTGGGACTGGCAGGAGTGCTCGTTTGAGGCGAGCGGACAACGATTTTTACGCATCTGGGCGACGTCGGCTTGATAAATTTAGCCCCGCTAGCGGGCTTTGAGGCGAAGTGCGAGTTTTTAAAATTTAAAGTTTCAAGCGGCGCATACCATCGCGCCGAAACGCATTTCATCGAGCCTTAAATTTTAAAATTTCGGTCGCAAACTTTCGGATTTTAAAATTTAAACGGCGCTGGGCTTTGAGGTGCAGCGCGAATTTTGCGGCGCGGTAAAATAGCAGCGCAAACGATAAAAAACGGCGCTCGCTAAGTAGAATTTTATAAAAGGTGAATGCGGCTCGCCGTATTTAGGACGCAAAAAGCTTAAACGGGCTTAGGAATTAAATTTCGATCTAAATTTAGGCGAGGCGCCAAAAATTTTAAAATTTAAATGCAAGGAGTGAAAAATGGATGTTTTACAGAGTTTCGGGCGAGAGTATGTGCGACAGGTTAGAGACGGGTCGCTGGCGTGGTTGGACGGGGTCGTAAGCGGTCGGATGAAAGGCGCGCGGTGCGAGCGGCTGTATGCATCGATAGCAGAGTTTTCGCCGCGGCAGAGGGAGGCGCTAAGGACGCTTTGCGCGCATCTTACCGATCACGTCCTGCATGAGACGCTAAGCTTTTTCGAGCAAAGCGAGCGCTGGCGGCTTGCGGACGAGGCGGGCGAAAATCTAGCCGAGCTCTCGGACGGGCTTTGCGGCGAGCTCTACGGCGAGGACGGCTGGATCGAAAGATTTAGTGGCTATCCCGCGAGCCTAAAATAATGCCCTACGGATTTACGTGCCTGAGCGCCCTGCTTTGAGCCAAAATTTATTTGAAGGGAAAATATGAAAAATCTATTTCTAGCCGCGCTTGCGGCATTAGCGCTTAGCGGCTGCGCGGGCTTAAAATGCGGCGCAAAAGACGGGCGAGACGTCGCCGAGATCGACGTGCCCGAAGATGGCTGGACGAGATACCTAGGCACCGACGGCGAGATCAAGGAGGTCGCATTTTTCACGGCGTTTTTCTCCAAGCAGTTCCGCCAGAGCCCAAAAGATGGCGAAAAGATCGGCTTCGTGCTTACCAAAAAGAGCGGCGAACGCATACCGATAAGGCTCGGCAATATGTATAAGGCGGCAGACGGCGCATTTGCGCTCGCGGATCTTGACGCGCAGAGCGACGTATGGGGCGGAGCGGAAGAGCTACGCAGAGCAAAACGGGTGAAATTTTATAAATTTCAAGAAGGCGGCGTCAAAGTGACAGACTATGAGGCGCAAAGAGGGCTTTGCGAGGCATTTTACGCAGGCGAAAAGATACGCGTCAAAAGCGTGCTAAGCCGCCACGCGAGCAAGGCTGGCGAGGCTGGCGGCGAAATTTCCACCGCGCAGACGCAGGGCGAAATATCGCGCGACGCCGTCAAAGCTTTAAACTCGCGGGAAAAACCCTCGCCGCAAGGCTCTAGTAAAAATTTAGCAAACAAAAAGGGCACCGCGCAAAAAACCGATAGCGAGGCGTTAAAACCGGAGGCAGAGGCGCTAAAAAATATCATCTGCTACAGATAAAAACAAAGTCGATTGAAATTTCAGTTTAATGAGTAAAAATTTTGCTAAAATTTTAAATAAAAATATCTTTTCAAGGAGTAAAGTATGAGAAAAAGCGTTTTATTCTTCCTCTTGCCGCTGTTTTTATTCGGCGGCGAAGCGCAAAAGCAGCTGAACGTCTTTGAGCTAACGCCGTCAAAGATGCCGCCGCAGCAGTTTAAGGTCGAAGCGGTCTTTTCGAAAGAGATCAAAGCCGACTGCAACGACGCGTATCTGATCGGCGGCAAAATAAAGCAAAAAGAGGGCTCGGACGGGCTTTATTACGAGTTTAGCGGCGGCGATGAGCTTGCTCAAACGCTGATGCTGTGCGACGGCAAGAAACAAAAGAAGCGGATCTATTACGAGCTCACGCATCCATTCGCCTACGACGGCGGCGAAATTAGAATTTTAGCGCCCAAAGACGTTAAAGTCGAGCTTAAAATTTACGAACTCGTAGAGAGCAAAGAGCCCAAAATCCGCAAGATGAAATAATTTCGCAAGAAATAGGGCGGACCGAGCTTATGCATGGCGGAATTTCCGCCATGCAATAGATCTTTCATCGCGCAATGGTTTTGCGCGTAGGCGAGATAAATTTTACGGCGAAGAATGGAATTTCGGCACCGATGGGTCGTTTGGTTAAAATTTCAGTATAATTTTGCAAAAACAAGGAGAGAGAATGTCAGAGAGAATTTTTGAAAGCCTAAAAGAGCTTTTGACGCAGCAGGGCGCACGCTTCCGCGTAGTAGCTCACGAAAGCGCGGGCACCTCCGCCGAGGTCGCCAAAGCCCGAGGCACGCAGCTGGGACAAGGCGCAAAGGCGCTAGTTTGCACGATCAAGGGCTTTAAGGACGGGCAAATCTCTTTCGCGCAAAATTTAAATTTAGAAAGCGCCGATGACGCGCAAAATCTCGACGCTTCCGCCCTTGCGAGCGCTCAAGGCTGCGAAAACGGCGCCTGCGCGGGAAATTTAGCTTTAACCGCCGATCAAATCTGCGCCAACGCACCGCAGCAGCTGAAGCTTCCTAGCGACAAACCCGCGGGCAGAAACGGCAGGATCTACGTCCTAGCGGTCTTCGCAGCCGATCACAAAACCGATCTAAAGCGCCTGGCAGAGGGGCTCGGCGGCACGAAAGCGTCGCTCGTAAGCCCCGATGAAGTGGGCGATCTCACGGACTGCGTCATCGGCTCGGTGCCACCCTTTAGTTTCCACGACAAACTGCTGCTAATCGCCGATCCGTCGCTGTTCGGACGCTTTGATGAGATCGCTTTCAACGCGGGCTTGCTCGATCACTCGATCATCCTAAACGCACAGGATTACGCGCGCATCGCAGCTCCGCGCATCGTTAGCTTCACCGAAAAGGCTACGGAAGGCGAATAGCAGCGCATCGTCCGTTTCACACAAGAAGAGGACTCGGATTAAATTAGCCCAAAAGCAAGGGTAGAATAGAAAAAGATGGCTAAGGATGGCTGTAAAGCGGCGCTTTGATTTTTGATCTTTTTTCTTCATATTAATAAGGCTTTAAAATTTTCAGTATGATTAGGAGAAAAGGGATCACGACCGAAACAAGGGGGAATGCTATGAAGCAGGTGTGGATATTTTTGCTGTGCCTACTTGCGCTATGCGGCATGGAAAATGCCACAGCCAAGGAAGACGATGCGCCGCGATCGGAGATTTATCAGAGTATGAAAGATATTTACGACGATCTACCGATCGCGCAACTGCCGATTCGCTATCCGGGAGGAATTTCGCCCTTAGCGGCTATCGATAAAAATTTACTTGATAAAAATGAGCTGTTTTCGTTCACAAAGGAGAATTTTTTAATCGACAATCTAAGTGCGTATTGGGAGAGGATCAAAGACATAAGGGCTTGTCGTTTGCCCGAAAAGAGCGCCAAAACAATTCTGCTAAGGCTTTATCTGATGGATTTTCAAGATAGCGAACGCGGGCACGAATATGTTTTTATGTGCCTTTTAAACGACGCATTTCGTATAAGCGATTGTCGCGAAATTTACGCCGATTACGTGCACTGCGGTAAAAGCAAGCCGCCGATGCGCGCCAAGCAGGAGTTCGTCATCGACGCCGATTTACGCTGCACAGTAACAACGCACTACTATACTTTAGATAGCGATAAAGAGCTGCACAGAAATGTCTGCGTGCGCGAAATACAAAACGGCACGATCGTTACTAAGGATTAAAATTCAAGGCGATCTTGCGAGATGTTTTTGGTCGTAAAGCCGTAAATTCATAAGCAGAGCCGCAAACTGAGACGCGAATTTGCTCTATCTATGAGCCCAGCTATTTCAAATCGCGATAAAATAACGCTCAAACCGAGCCTCGAATTCATCATATTGATGAGGCGCTGTTTCGAGCCGCGCCAAAACGGCTCGTAAATCTTTGGTGCACCGTAGCGTCCCACTAAGATGCATCGCCTTACGGAGCATTTTAATGACACGAGCGCTTTATTTGTTTTGGCTTCCTGCGACAAGCTGAATATCAAATCTGAAATTCTTAGTGCACCCCCAAAAACAGCGAGGATAAAACATCCAAATTTTAAAATTTAAAAATTTTTAAAATAAAAGCGTGAGTTTAAAAAGAATTAATCGCGACGATATCGCATCGCCGCGACTAAAGAAGGCATCATCGTGCCCGCGAAGGTATTTATTTCATAGCGCCTTGTTGTTTCATCTGATCCATCATCTGCTTAAATATCTCTTTAGCTTGTTTGCAAGTGGCCTCTTGCTGCTCCTTAGGAAGTGCGCTGATCTGATCCATAGACTGCTTTTTTTGATCCTCGTACATCTTGACCTGCTGCTCTTGACCGGCTTGTTTGTAGGTATCAACCATCTTATCAAGATCTGCGAAGTACTCCTTGCAACTATCTGAAAGATCTGCGGCGCTAAGACTTAGCGCAAAGCCAAAACTAGCCAAAACTAAAAGTGATTTTTTCATTTTTCTCTCCTTGTAAAAAATCAGCGAAAGTATATCATTTCGCTTAGTAAATTTGCCTTAAATTTTAATCAAATACGACCGTTTTTTTAAATTTATAGCGCTTTTGAAATTTTAAAATTTTACTCTCATCGCGATGCTTACATTTTTTAAAATTTAACTCGTCTTTAAATTCTAAATTTCGGCTCGCGGTTTCGCAACTGCCGCCGGTGCTTTTTAAAATTTCGCTTCGCAATTTTTAAGCTGCATGCGAACCGCCTTAAGCTACATGCGGGCAAATTTAAGCCCTGAGCCGCTTTTTTAAAATTTCATTTCGTAATTTCGCTACCGCTGCAAAATCACTTCTCATCAAATCTAATCTGCACCGATTTTTTGTGCGCACCGAGCCCCTCTGCGTCCGCTAACGCCATGCACGCGCCTCCGAGCTCGTCTATGGCGCGCTTATTTAGCGCTATGATCGAGCTTCGTTTGATGAAGTTATAAACCCCCAAAGGCGAGAAAAATCGCGCGCTTCCGCCGGTCGGCAGCGTATGGTTGGGGCCTGCGAGGTAATCACCCATCGCTTCGGGCGTGTAGTGGCCCAAAAATATTGCACCTGCGTGGCGTATGCGCGGAAGCAGCTCGTAGGCGTTTTCGGTCGCGATTTCTAGGTGCTCGACCGCAAGCTCGTTCATCAACTCTACGCACTCGTTCATATCGCGCGCGATGATGATTGCGCCCTTGTTTTGCACGCTGGCGCGAGCGATCGGCTCGCGCGCGAGCGTAGGAAGTTCGCGCTCTATGTGCTCTGCGACGGCAAGAGCAAATTTTTCATCGTCGCTTATCAAAAAGCTGCTTGCGATCTCGTCGTGTTCGGCTTGGCTGAGCAGATCCACGGCGATGTTGCGCGGATTTGCCGCAGCGTTTGCGATGATGCCCACTTCGCTAGGGCCCGCGATCATATCGATATTTACGTCGCCGAACACGAGCTTTTTAGCGGTTGCGACGAAGATATTCCCGGGGCCCGTGATGACATCGACCTTGCCGATCGTGCGCGTGCCGTATGCCATCGCCGCGATCGCGCTTGCGCCGCCCACCTTGTAGGCCTTTTTGATCCCCAGCACATGCATCGCCGCGAGCAGCAGCTCATTTACGGCGCCGCCCACGGCGGGAGTGCAGACGCTGATATCCTCCACGCCCGCGACGATTGCTGGGATCGCGTTCATCAGAAGCGAGCTCGGATACGCTGCCTTGCCCCCCGGGATATATAGCCCCGCGCGATCCACGGGCGTGATCTTTTGCCCGAGCATCGCGCCGCTTGGATCGAAGCTAAACCAGCTTCTCTCAAGCTGTTTTTCATGATAAGCGTAGATGCGCTCGTATGCGATCTGAAGCGCGTTTTTGAGCTCTGCGGTTAAATTTTCATAGGCGCGGCTCATCTGCTCTTGCGTGATAGACAGATCGCCCTGCACGCGCCATCTGTCAAATTTCTCAATCTGTTCAGCTAGCGCCTCATCGCCGCGTGCTCTGATATCTTCGATGATACCGCTTACGACGGGCATTACCGATCTCATATCCGTCTCGCCGCGGCGCACCAGCCTTGCAAACTCCTCTTTGAAATTTGCCTTCGTGCTTTTTAAAATTTTCATTTTTGCTCCTTGTAATGCTTGGAATTTTAACGCTTTTTGCTAAATTTCGCCTTTAAGCTCGCGGCTGTATAAATTTAAAGACCCTTTGGGCCCGCCGATTTTCAAAAGATTAAGCGAAAATGAAATAAAATAGCCGAAATTTTAAATGGAGCGATGTATGAAAAAGATATTTTTAGCGCTGATCGCCACGGCGGCTTTATCGCTAGCAGAAGCCACGGCTTTGCCATCGGCGGAACAAGAAGATCCCGGTATAAGCAGATTACAAAGCGAATGCGATAGCAACAATACCTTAGCATGCGTGAATCTCGCCATGGCATACTATTCAGGGGATGGCGTGAAGCAGGATTATGAGAAAGCAAAAGAGCTAAATTCTAAAGCCTGTAATTTGGGCGATGGCTGGGGTTGCACCACCTTAGGGGCGTCATACGAATACGGCAAGGGCACAGAACAAGATTATAAAAAAGCGACCGAACTATATTCTAAGGCCTGCGACTTAAAAAATAGCATAGCTTGCGGCAATCTGGGTGTTTTATACTACTCAGGCAAAGGGGTAGAGAAAGATTACAAAAAGGCGACTGAACTGCTTTCCAAAGCTTGCGATTTGCAAGAAGGTGACGGATGCTACAATCTCGGGCTTTTATATGCATCTGGCGAAGGCGTAGAACAGAACTACAAAAAAGCAAGCGAGCTATATTCAAAAGCTTGCGATTTGAAACATGGCGAAAGCTGCCACAATCTTGGAGTTTTATACGAAAAAGGAGATGGCGGCGTAAAGCAAGACTACCAAAAAGCAAATCAATTCTATTCTAAGGCCTGCGATTTGGAGATTGCCGAAGGGTGTTATAATCTTGGAGCTTCATATGAAGATGGCAGTGGCGTAAAACAAAATTACAAGAAAGCGTTCGAATTATATTCTAAAGCTTGCAATTTAGGAATGGCCAAAGGATGCTACAATATGGGTGTTTTATATAATTTAGGTAAGGGTGTGAATCAAGATTATAAAAAAGCAAACGAATTATATTCTGAGGCTTGCGACTTGGGATTTGGCGACAGCTGTTATAATCTCGGAGTTTTATATTTCTATGGCAAAGGCGTGGGGCAGGACGCGAATACTGCAAAAAAATATTTAAATAAGGCTTGCGATTTAGGATCTCAAGTCGGTTGTGACGGATATAGAAAGCTAAACGAGCAAGGTTTTTAACCTATCATAAATTTTAAGCCGCTCGTTAAGCCCGCTTTAAATTTACGGCTTAAATTAAAAGTCTAAATTTAAACCATATTATCGCGTGGCAGCGCTAAAAGCGCGTCAAAATGCGCGGACTTAAAATTTAAACCCATTCCGCCGCGGCAGATGCTCCGTAAGCGGTGCGTAAAATTTAGCGAGCCGCCAAATTACGACGACATTCGCGTCAAAATAAAAGGATGCGCTCCGCCGCCGTTGAAATTTCAGATGAGCCGTTAATTCTTTAAGAATTTTAAAATTTTAAGCCCTCTTTTTTGCGGGCTAAAATTTCGAGCGAGCCGTTAAGGGCGAGCCGCTAATTCGTAGCGTTCGCGTCGAACTGCAAAAATTTCCTGATCTCCTCCATCGCCTCTTTGTTTGAGAGCGTAAATTTTATCTCGATACGGCGGCTGGCGTCCTTGTCCTCGACGCCTCTGCGCATCACGGGCTGTGTGTAGCTGCGACCGCTGGCGATGAGATATTTTTGCAGCCGCTCGTCCTTATTCCACGAATTGATGAAATCCATCACGGCAAACGCCCTGTTTTGCGACAGCTCGAGGTTATACAAATACCCGCCGTCGCTATCCGTGTGCCCCTCGATGATGATCTGATCTAAATTTTCACGAATTTCATCATTATTCAAAAGCGCGGCGAAATAGCTCTGCAGCGTCGAGCGGAGCGTCTCTTTGGCGCCCTCTTTTAGCTCACTTGAGCCTTTGTCGAAAAGGATCGACGAGCTTAGCGTCATCGCGCCGCTTTCGTTGTCGATGCGGATCTTGCCGCCCAGCTTCTCCTTCAGATCGGCGATGATCTTGACCTTCATTCCGGTTAGGTTACGGATGCGGTTTTTCGTGACGTTGAGGTCTTGTAAAATTTTATTAAAATCGCTCTCCTTCTTTGTGAGCTGATCGAGCAAAAAGGCGATCTTAAGCTCGTTTTGGCTGATCGTAGCGTTGGCGTCGTCGCGCGCTTTTTGCAGAAGCGAGTTGATGTCTAAATTCTCTTTTTTCAGCCTCTCCGCCATCTCGGTCAGATCTTCGATCTGTATGAAATAGATGGAATTTTGCTTGCGAAGGTCGGTGTTTTCTATATTTAGCTTCTCGAGCTGGTCGCTAAAAATTTTATTCAGCGCTTCAAGCTCGGCGCTTTTTTTCTCCTGGCTTTGCAGGCTTGCTAGCGCGCTTGAAATTTGACTTTCTTTCTCTTGCAGGTTGCTTTGCGTGAGGAAGTATTTGACGATGATGCCGCCTACTAAAAGCACGAAAACAAAAAGTAGTCCCGCCATCAAATCGGCGTACGCGATCCAGAAGGTTTCTTTTTCTTCGTTATTCGTTTTCATCTAAAAGTGCTTTTTCATCGATGCTCGCAAGCGTTTTTCGAAGCTCTTCGATGATACTTTCGTTGCTCGTCCGCGCAGCGCCCTCTCCAGCTAAAAGTGCCTTCAAATCCGCGCTTAGCCCCTTAAAGCTAGCGTCAATTTTAGCGGCGTAAGCATTCTGTGAACTTGAAATTTCGCCCGCAAACCCGCCCAAGGAAGCATTTAGGCTCTTGATTTGAGCGCTTAATGCACTAGTAATGTTAGCCAGCTCGCCTTGCCCGTCCGTTAAAGTTTTAGACTGGCTTAGATACTGCGCGGAAATTCCGTTTTGAATTTCGATTAGGCTTGCAGACACGGACTTGAGCGCAGATAAAATTTGAGCGAAGCTCTTATCTAACTCGCCGTGAGCGAAATTTGTCCTTTGGATCATCTCTCCTGCTTTTTCAAGCTCTTCTTGTGTAATCGCCATACTTCGCTTCTCGGCTTCCATCACGCTTTCAAAAGCGCCGATTTTTTCATCGATTAGTCGGTTTAGTCTTTCGGTAAAATTCGTAGAGCTCATCATCGCAAATGAGCGCGAAATTTCAGAATTAGCGTTTAAAATTTCACTCAGATAGCCCTGTGTTATTTCGTCTTTGTTCCAGAAAAAATTTTTAGTGGAATTTTTGTATTTGATGAGCAGGCGCTCATATTTGCTGATGCCCTTTTTCTCAAAATATATCCACCAAAGCGCTAAGAAAATTCCATAGATCGAGACGTAAAACGCTGTGCCCACGCCGCCTAGAAGCTGCGCGATCTCGGTTTCGAGCCCATCGATATTGCTTGAGGAAAAGTGTGGCATCGAAATCGCAATCGAGATGAAAGTTCCTAAAATTCCAAGCATCGGAAAGACTGCCGACGCGACGGAAGCGTAGTTTTGATTACGCAGCGAGTAGCCGTATTCGTCCACAAAAAGATCAAAGCTGGCATCTGATTTTTTTTTACCGCCGATACTTAAGAGATTGGCGACGATGTAATTCTTTAGCTCGCGCTTGAAGTCATCGATATTATTTTGAAAATTTAAGCAGCCGTATTCTGCATTATGACGAGCTAAAATTAGTGCAATAATGAGCAAAACCGCAAGCATCAGGATCGAGTGCGTTTCTACCTTCAGCCCGATAAGCCCCAAATAGCCCAGCAAAAACACCACAAAAACCGCGATCGGCAGAGCTGCGATCTTAAAAAAAACGCCCGCTAGCGAGCGCTCCTTCGCCTCAGGTAGCGTGATATCGAGCACTTCGTTATTCGGGCGATCCATATTAGTTCCTATTTAGGCAATTTAGATTTTCAAATGCGACCTGCAAGCGCGCCACCATACTCTGCTCGCCCGCTCTCAGCCACTTGCGAGGATCGTAGAATTTTTTATTCGGTTTATCCTCACCTTCCGGATTGCCGATTTGAGCTTGCAAATAGCCGCGATTTTTGGCCTCATAAGCGCGCACGCCGTCCCAAAATGCCCACTGCGTGTCGGTGTCGATATTCATCTTTACCACGCCGTAGCTCACGGCCGTCTTGATGTCGGGGGTCTCGCTGCCGCTACCGCCGTGAAAGACGAAATTTACGGGCTTTTCGGATTGCAGATTAAATTTCTCGCGCACGAATTTTTGCGAATTTTTCAAAATTTCAGGTCTCAGCACAACATTGCCCGGCTTATACACGCCGTGGACGTTGCCAAAGCTCGCCGCGATGCTGAATCTATCGCTGATTTTGCCAAGTCGCTCGTAGGCGAGCGCGACATCTGCAGGCTGGGTGTAAAGCCGAGCATTATCGACGCCGGTATTATCGACACCGTCCTCTTCGCCGCCTGTGACGCCAAGCTCGATCTCAAGCGAAATTCCAAGATCGCTTAAAATTTCCAAATATTTCTCGCAGGTCGCTAAATTTAGCTCCAAATCATCCTCGCTAAGATCGAGCATGTGCGAGCTAAAAAGCGGCACGCCGTGAGCTTTTTTATGAGTGGTATTGGCTTTTATAAGCTCGTCGATCCACGGGAGCAGCTTCCTTGCGGCATGATCGGTATGTAAAATCACCGCAACGCCGTAATGAGCCGCCAGAGCATGCACTTGATGCGCGCCTGCGATAGCGCCTAAAACTGCGGCATTAGGGCAAGTAGCGCCTGCATAAAATGCTGCGCCGCCGTTGCTAAACTGAATAATAACGGGCGAATTTGCGATTTTAGCGCTTTCCAAGACGGCGTTTATGGAATTTGATCCCACTACGTTTACCGCAGGGATCGCAAAGCCCTGCTGCTTCGCATACGCATAGACCTTACTTACGTCATCGCCACTTAAAACGCCCGGTTTTACTATATCTAAAACGCCCATTTTTAGCTCCTATATTATTTATACTCGATTTTAGCGTTTTTGTGAAGATCTGCCGCTTTTTGCTCGACTACTTTCGCCGCTTTTTGCTGTCTAAGCACGCGCTCAATAAAAGGCTTTGCTTCGCTTTGACTTAACTGCTTTTTAGCTTGAGACTCCTCTTTTAACACGACGTGATATCCAACCCTGCTTCTAATCGCTTTAGTAGTGATTTGACCATCTTTTATCTTAGAGATCGCATCGGCAAAAGGCTTGACCTGATCGCTAGGCATCCAGCCTAGCTCGCCGCCGGTTTGTTTAGCCTGCGGATCGATAGATTTAGCTTTGGCAAGCTCTGCAAATTTAGTAAATAGTGCACTGTCGCTAAGCCCTTTTAACTGCTTAATAATATCGTTTGCCTCAGCTTCGGTTTTAACGACGATCTGAGCCGCTTTGATTCTCGCAGGCTCGGTAAAGCGCGCTTTGTTTTTGTTATAAAAATCGGCTATTTCTTTATCGTCGATATTTATTTTACTGGCTTCTTTAGCCTGCCATACACGAAGCGCTAAGTTATCTTTTACGATTTCAAGCTCTTTTTTATAAACGTCTTCGTCCATAACGCCCGATTTTTTAGCTTCATCCGTTAGCAGCATCAGATCGATGCCTTTATCGATAAGCTCCTTTTTTTGATCGGCATTAAGAGCAGCGATATCTACATTGCCTATGCCTTGAAGTAGCGGAGCGAGCTCTTTTTCGGTTACGTCTTTGCCATTTACGGTAGCGTAAACAGTAGCGTTAAGGCTGATAGCGGCAGCCAAACTAAGTGCTGTAAATAAAACTTTTTTCATCACAATTCCTTAAAAAAATTTTAACGGCGATTATAACTCAAAGTTGTTAACAATCAAACTGTACTTTAGAATTTTAGGGTAGAATTCCGCCTTGAGGAAATGCAAATGAGAAGTAAAAAAGATATTTTAGAGATAAAAAAGAGAATTCTGCAAAACTTCGCGGAAGAGCGCAGCGAGTTAAAATTTAAAGATAACTATCAGCTTTTAGTCTGCGTGATGCTTAGCGCGCAGTGTACCGACAAGCGGGTAAATTTGATAACGCCGCGCTTTTTTGCGGAATTTCCTAACGTTAAGGAGCTCGCAAAGGCCAATCTGGCAAGCGTTAAGCTGCTAATTAGCTCGTGCAATTTCTACAACAACAAAGCGATAAATTTAATCAAAATGGCGCAGGCGGTGGTTCGCGACTTCGGCGGCGTCATTCCTCTAGATGAAGCGGGGCTAAAATCTCTTGCGGGCGTGGGGCAAAAGACTGCTCACGTCGTGCTTTTAGAGGGCGCGGGCGCAAACGTGATGGCGGTGGATACGCACGTCTTTCGCGTCGCGCATCGCCTGGGGCTGAGCCGTGCAAAGACGCCCGAGCTTACGGAGCGCGATCTAAGCGAGGCTTTTAAAACGGATCTTGGCAAGCTACACCAAGGCATGGTGCTTTTCGGCCGCTACACCTGTAAGGCGATAAAGCCAAACTGCAAGGAGTGCTTTTTAAACGAGCTGTGCAGCAGCAAGGATAAGAATTTTCCGTAAAATTTTAACCTGCAAATGCGAGCTTAAAATTTACGCACTTAAATTTGACGGAATTTTAAAATTTTGACGCCTTGCTTAAAGCCGCTTTATAGCAGACGCTCGGCTTTATGGCGCGAAAAATTTAGATTGAAATTTTATAAACGCCTCTTTTGATTTTTATCTTTTAGCAAAATTTGAAATTTTACTTTTCGGAGCTTACTGTTTTGCCAGCCAAGCCCGGTATCCTTCGCTTTTAATCACGTCCGCGATGCTTTTTGCCATCTCCTGCGGCAAAAATTCGGACTTTTTATCGATGACGGACACTAGCGCGTAAGTGCTATCGTAATCTTGCAGCTCCAAGCCCGCGCGCACCAGCGTTTCGTATAAAAACGGCTCGTCTTTTTCGATGCTTACCGCATCATCGTTTAAAAATTCATAGATGAACGCAAGCTGTTTTTTATCGCCGATTTTTAAAAAATAATCGGCTAAATTCGTCGCGCTCTTAATGATGATTTTGCGCAGATCGTCTATCTGCTGCGCAGAGTAACGCTGGGTAATCAGCCGCCAATTTTCCGCCATCCTCGCCGCGATGATAGATAGCTCGAAGGCTCTGCCGCCATAAGCATATTTTTCGCTTTCATCGTCTATTTTTTCTATGGCTCCGAATTCGCTCACCATATGCTCGTATAGCTCCTCATCGCCACCGCTGAAATTTTCTAAATTTAATATCTCGGCGACGGTTTCGGAATTTTTAGGCAGATCGCTTGAATATCCAGGCTCCTGCTCTTCACTCTCTTCATCTAGGGCGGCTTTTCTAGCTTCAAAAGTTTTAAAATCCACTAGCGGATTAACGCCTTTTTTTACGAATTTAAAAAAGGCGGAAATATCGATCTGATGCTCATCTTCACAAATTCCGTCCTTAAACATCAGCTCGCTATTTTCGAAAAAATCCCAACCCTCAAGCGCGCCCAGGTAGCTTTGACCGATCCGTCCGTCTAGGACATAGACGCATTGGCTAATGCTATGATCAGGCATCGCGTGGTCGTTTGAGACGATATACGGCGCTTGCGTTTTTCCAAAAACCTGCAACATCCCGTCGTTGTATTCGCCGCTTATGCCCCAAAGCGCCGTTAGATTGCCGCCGATTGCGATAACGCCGTCCTGCGAATGCAGATAATTGCACGCCGTATCTTTGGCGACCTGTAAAAACAGATAATCATCATCGATGATATCGCCGCCGATAGATAAATTTCCATTAACAAACATCGCTCGTGCGTTATTTTTGCCGCCCGCTTCGTTAAATTTATCCTTAAGCCAAGCGGAATTTATCGTGCCCCCCGACAGGCTAAGATCGCCGTCAAACACCAGCACGTCAAAACTACTATCCAAATGTAAATTTGAGCCGAATTTTTGCTCAAATTTATCATAAGACAGTATAAAAACGGGCGGAATTTTGGTTGCGAGAGAGCTGCGGTTTTCGTATTGCTTTGCTTGTGATTTAACGATCTGCTCGCAATTTTGCAGAAAATTTTTGATCTGGCTTTTCATTCTATTTCCTTTTAAATTCTTATTTGCGGTTTGCGTATTATTTATAAAAGTTCCTTGTTTGGACGATAGATCCACCGCCATCGCGCAGGCTACGCCAAAAGCGCACAAAACGGCGATCAATGCTAGTCGTAATATCTTTTTCATTCACATACTCCTTAGTTAAAACAATAATTTTAACCGCAAATTACAAGGCGAAGTATCGCGCGATGATTTTGAAAGTTGTGCAGAAAATTTTAATCAAGACTAGGAATAAAGCTCGTCGCAGATTAAAATTTTCAAATTTCTTTCAAAACCAGCGTAGCGATACTACAGGCGTGGGCTCAAAAGAGGGTCACTGCAAAATTTAAAGGCGCAGTATTTTTGTTCTAGACGAGGCGGATTTAAATTTTAAGACGGGAGCTACCTAGTCGGTAATGACCGAGTAAAATTTGAATCCAACGAAGTATAGGACAAAAAGACAAGCCGCTAAATTTATTGCAACCTAGCGATTATGTTTCTCACCACCTCCGCCATCATCTCCACCGACGCTATCTCGCAGTGCTCGTTTACGGAGTGAGGCGAGTGGATGTTTGGGCCTATGGAGCAGGCTTGCAGCTCGGGCTGTTTTGCGACCAGTACGCCGCACTCAAGGCCAGCGTGCACGGCGGCAAATTTCGCTTGTGGCTTTTGTTTTTGCAGCTCTTCGAGCACCAGATGCGCAAAGTCGCTGATGCAAGGCGCCCAGTTCGCCGAGCGGTCAGCCACCTTAACCTCAAAGCCCAGCGCGCTAGCCAGCGTAGCTGTTTCAAAACCCAGATTTTCAAGCCCTTCGCGCTTCATCGCGCGTCCGAAAAAGTCAAACTCGATCACTTCGCCCTTCTGCTTAACCGTCGAGAGATTTATACTTTCATTTACCATGCCAAGCTGCGTGTCGTAGCTGCGCACGCCCTGGGCGAAGGAGTTGATGAGCGCCAAAATTTTGCCGCTGTTTACCAGCACGTCCGCTTCTCCCTCGCCCAGGCTCTTTACCCACACTAGACCGCGCTGCTTTAGCTCATGTGCACAAAGCGCCTTGCACACGGCGTTTGCGGGGATCGAGTTGCTCCTCTCGCCAAAATCCAGGCTGATTAGCTCGCAGTCCTCCTCGGCGAGGAATTTCGCCAGCAGCTTCGTCGCGTTTGGGATATTTTTATGTATCTCGTTGCCTGAGTGCCCGCCGCTAAGCCCGGTAACGCCGATCTCGTAAATTTTACCGCTCTTCTTGACGCTCGTGGCGCCGATTTTTGCGCTCACGTTTATGCCGCCGGCGCATCCTAGCGTCACGCGGTCGTCCTCTTCGCTGTCTAAATTTAGCAAATTCGGCGATAAAATTTTACCTTTAAATGCATTTGCGCCCACAAGCCCGACCTCTTCGTCGTTGGTAAATAGGCACTCCAAATTCGCAAACTCTCTCATCGCTCCCATCATCATCGCCACGCCGATGCCGTCATCAGCGCCTAGAGTAGAGTTTTTCGCCCTTAGGATGCCGTTTTCTTCGATGAGCTCTAAATTCGGCGCCGCGCCCACGCAGACCATGTCGTAGTGGCTTTGTAGGCAGATTTTAGGCTCGCCCTTTACGGCGTGGATATTGCCCGCCTCATCGACGTTTACGTTAAAGCCCAGGCAGCGCGCAAAATCCGCTAAAAACTCCCTCATCTGCTCCGTTTCGCAGCTGCAGTGCGGTATCTCACACAGCTTTTTAAAATCGTTCATAACCTCGTTTTTTTGCATGTTCGCTCCTTTTGAATTTATTATATCCGCGCGTTATTGCGACACGCTCGTTAAATTTAAAAGCGACTGCGCTCGCTTAAACGCTTGCGAAATTATGCTAAATTTAAACGCGATCGCGCCGACATAGCGCTTCCGCAAAATACGCGCAGAATTTCAATCGCGCTAGCTTACGCTGCAGGCAAGCCGCGCAAAATGAATTTTATGCAAATCGTAGTAATTTTAGCGAAATTTAGCAAGAATTTTATTTAAAATTTAGTCCGAATTTTGCCGGGGATTTTTATTTTACGATTACGCCCTCATAGCCCGTTTTAGCGATCGCCTCAAGCATCGCAGTCTCGTTTGCGTCATCCTTTGCCGCGACGATTGCGGTTTTGCTCTGCTGCGAAACCTTCGCGCTTACCACGCCTGGCGTTTGCAAAAGCGCCTTTCGCACGATCGTAGTGCAGAGCGGGCAGTGGATTTTTTCCACGTAAATTTTAACCTCTTTGTCGGCAAAAAGCGCCGTAAATCCAAGCATCAAAAACAAAATTTTACGCATAAAGCTCTCCTAAAATTTCAGGATATGTAAGCATAAAGGCAAGCAAGGTCCCTAAAAGCACGTAGATCAGGATCCATTTTTTGCGCCCGCTTTGTAGTGAGCATGCGCGCGGCTTTTTGAAAAAGAAAAACGTCGAGAGAGCGAAGCAAAAAAGCGCTAACGCAGAAAGCGGCGCACGGTAACCTTCCAGCGCCTCCGCGCCTGAAAAAATGGAAAAACTCGCGCCGAAAATCAAAAATAAAAGCGCAGGCAGGCAACAAAACGTCGCCGCGACCGCGCTAAAAATCGCGGCGAATATCAGCCAAAGACTGCGCGCGCTGAAGCGATTTTTGCTAGGATCTCCCTGCTTTTGCGCCGAGATTTCTTGCGCGGAATTTTCTAGTTCAGTTTTCAAATTTTACCTTTTAATTATAATCTTGTCATAATCTTGTCGCACCCTCGTCGGCTTTAGGCGTGGAATTTTATCTGCAAATTTTACCGCTACCAAATTTCGCACAGAGTGGCAAAGAGGCAAAATTTTAAATTCCGTAAGCCGTAAATTTTAAAATTTCGCGCCGAAAAATTTCAAAATTTTGCTCGCTTTAAAATTTCAAAATTTCGCCGCCATGTCGCTCGCAAAATTCTAAAAAATTCTAAAAAATTCTAAAAAATTCTAAAATATAGCGCTAAAACAAGGCGCGCTTTTACGCGCCCCAGCGCGCATAGTCAAATTAGGAACGGCAGCACGCAGATCAGGCGTGCCTTTATGTATCCGCTTCAAAATCGCCTAGCCGAAAGCCTTTTGCATGCCTACTTAAAAAAGTCCAAGCTGACGTGCCGCATAGCAAAACGCGAACCGCTACAGCTCCTTCGATCTGTAATCGTAGCTGAAATCTTTCGGCGAGTAGTAATTTAGCGTGTTGCCGTCCACTTCGCCGTAAGGATAGCCGAAATTATTGATCGGAAACTGCGCCGGGCGCGGGCTTAGCGTGAAGTCCCTGCCGTAGTTAAAGCCGATCCAGCACATCTCCCAGTTGCCAAATAAATACTCGCGAATTTTAGCGAGCTTGCTATCGTCGTTGCTTAGCTTCTCGCCCAGCCGCACCTTTGTAACGTCTGCGGGATCGACCGGGATCCAGCCGTGGCCTTTTAGATAAAATTCCGCCCTGCAGTGCTGCGCGCCCGAGATATGGCTGACGCCGTCTTTAGGCGCGGCGCCCATTTGAGTGCTAAATCTTGACGCGCCGACGCGGATGCCAAACATCTCTCTTGCGGCTATGCCCTGCGCACGGCAAAGTGCGACGAAAACGCTATTTATGTCGGTGCATTTGCCGCTTAGCTTGCCGCTACTTAAAATTTGCTTCACGTCCCCTAGCCCGCAACCTAGCACGCTGTTATCGCGCTGCATAGTGTTCGCCACCCACGTATAAATCGCGCGCGCCTTTTCCAAATCGCCCTTTATGCCGCCTGCAATCTCGTCTGATTTTTGCTTGACGACGCCGTCGATTTGAATCTGCGCACTAGGCTCTAAAAACTTCGCCACCTCGGGGCCAAGCTTTTCGTTCGGATTAAATTTTACCTTGCTAAAATCGGTATTTCGCTCAAAGGTCTCGACGCTAAATTTAATATTTAGCGTGGGCTTTGCCACATCGACGTAGCCGGCATAGAGCGTCGGAATTTCGCCATAGTCCACGGACGGATCGTTGAAATTGCCGTCAAATTTTATGTCGCTTACCTTTTGATACTCCGTGATGAGAGGAAGCGGTATCCAAAGCCGCGTCTGCTTACCCTTCTCCAAAATTTCGTGATTTAGCGATAGCCCGAAAGTTCTCTTTTTGCCAATGACTTCTTCCCCGCCCAAAATGATACTCGGAGTTGCTATAACGGCGCCTAAAATCGCAGTGTTTCTTAAAAAATCGCGTCTTTGCATGAAATGCCTTCAAAATAAAATGGCTAAGCCTTAGCCCTAATTACGCGTGGATTTTAGCCTTTTGCGGCTTTGAAATCGCTAAATTTAAAATTTCACCAGCTTTAAAATTTTAAAATTTTGCTTCAAGACATAGCGCGAAATTTCGCCAAAGCGGGCATAATAGCCCGCAACCTAGGCGCGCAGGCAGTATGTATCGGCGGCACAGGCTAAACCACGCAAAAAGCGCCGCTGTCGCAAAAGCCAAGCGTGCGTTTCGATGGAACGGTTAAGCTTTGACGAAGCGCGGCGGCTTAGCTTAAGCAAATCGCGGCGGTAAAATGCAAGCCGCCAGAGGATTAAATTTCTCGCGAAAAATACTCGTAGATAAAATTTTTAGGCGAGTACGGATCTTTCGGCGTACCGCCCACTTCGCAATACGGATGCGAAAAAATTTCAATCGGGACATGCGCCGGGCGCGGATTTAGCACGATTTCGCGAGCGTAGTTAAAGCCCAGCCAGCACGGCTCCCAGTTGCCGAAAAGATACTCCCGTACCCGCGCCAGCTTGGAATCATCCTCGCTTAAGTTCTCGCCCAATCGCACCTTTGTAACGTCCGCGGGATCGACGGGGATCCAGCCATAGCCTTTTAGATAAAATTCCGCTCTGCAGTGCTGCGCGCCCGAAATTTCAAGCGCACCGCCGCTTAAGGCGCCCATGACGCCCATTTCGGGCGAAAATTTCTGCGCCGCGCCCGTGCGGATGCCGTAAATAGCGCGCGCAGGAATGCCAGCTGCCCTGCAGAGTGCGACGAACACGCTATTAATATCGGCGCATTTGCCGCTTAGCTTGCCGCTGCTTAAAATTGTCGCTGCGTCGCCGCTGCCGCATGCAATCACGCTATTATCGCGACTCATATTTTTAGCGACCCACTCGTAGATCGCGCGCGCCTTTTCCAGATCGCCTTTAAGCGAGCCGGTGATCTCGTCTGATTTTTGTTTTGCAGCGCCGCCTACCGGAATTAGCTTTGAAGGCTTTAAAAACTCCTCGATCTCTGGGCTCAAGCGCTCGTTTTCATTAAAGCTTACCTTGCTAAAATCAGTGTTTCGCTCCGAAATTTCAATATCGAAGCTAAGCTCAAAATAATCGTCATCTTCGCCTACGACACCTTGCTCGCCGTATTTGCCGACGCCCGCTCTTGCCTCTTTATCGGGTGCGAAGCGCGCGTAGTACGTGCTTATATGATCTCCACAGATAGCCGACTCTTGTGCATTTGAGCGGGCATGATATTCGCCAAGCAACCTCTGATAGGGCTCTTGCAGCACTAACGGCAGCCAAAGCCGCACCTCTGCGCCACTACTTGAAATTTCGTGATTAAACCTGAGACTAAATTTTCTCGTTTTTGCTTCTTGCATTTTTTGCTCCTTTGCTTGAATTGCAAGTCGATTTTATCTCTTTGCGCCTTAAAATGGATAAAATTTTATGTTAAAATGGCGCTAAATTTGAAATTTTAGGATTAAAAATGGATCTGCAAAAAATCAGAGACGAGAACTTTAAAAAGCTGCAAAGTGGGCAAAACCGCGAAATTTTAAGCGCGATCGAGGCGCTGCAAATAGGCGAGTGCGACTGCGACTGCGGCGACGTCGTGCGCGCAAGCTTTAACGCGAACGCGGAGCAGAGAGATGAAATTTCGCGTATCGCGCGAGCGCTAAAGCCGTGGCGCAAGGGGCCTTTTGCGCTGAATGATCTTTTCATCGACTCCGAGTGGCGAAGCTTCGTGAAATTTAACCTGCTGCGGCCGTTTTTAAATCTGAGCGGCAAAACCGTCGCCGACGTGGGCTGCAACAACGGCTACTATATGTTTCGCGCAAGCGAGCTAGCGCCTGCGCAGCTAGTGGGGTTTGATCCGAGCGCGCTATTTTATCTGCAGTTTCGCTTCATCGAAAAATTCCTCCGCAGCGGCGCGAAATTCGAGCTTTTAGGCGTGGAACATCTGCCTTTTTACGAGCACAAATTCGATACGATCTTCTGCCTCGGCGTCATCTACCACCGCAGCGACCCTGTAAAGATGCTAAAAGATTTACGAGCCTCGCTAAATGCTGGCGGTGAGGTGTTTTTAGACACGATGTATATCGAGGGGGCGGGCGATTTCGCGCTGTGCCCGAAAAACAGCTACTCAAAAATTTCAAATATCTACTTCGTCCCGACTGTCGGCGCACTGCAGAATTGGTGCGAACGGGCGAAATTTAGAGATTTTGAAATTTTGGCTCAAAAGCCCACGGATGCTAGCGAGCAGCGCAAAACGGAGTGGATCGACGGGCAGAGCTTGGAGAATTTCCTAGACCCGCTCGATAGCTCGCGCACGATCGAGGGCTACCCCGCCCCTAGGCGTATCTACGTGCGGCTTCGGGCATGATCTGCGCCTTTAAAACATTTTTCGTGTACCCGTGCGCCGATATGAAATGGGTTTCGGGCATGATTTGTGCCTTTAAAAACGCGTAAAATTTTACTGAATTTAATCGGCTCGCAGGGAAAATTTTACATTCGGCGGGATGCGAAATTTAGCTAAATTTGGCGGACTCGAGTCGGATTAGATCGCATTGTAGCGGCCAGGGTCGGTACGGCGGCGCAAATTTTAAATTTCGCCTTTTGTGCTACGCTTTACACGCGCGACAGCACGAATTTTAAATTTTGCTTTTGCGCTACGCTTTGCGTCTTGCATACGCGGCGGCGCGAAATTTTATTAAATTTAATCAAGCGGCGGTAAATTTTAAAATTTTATCTACGCAGCGCACGCTGGTGCAGGCATAGTGCGAACGCGGCGCATAATTTAACGCCCGCGACCGTAAATTAAGCGGCAAATTTCGGCGCCTGTAATGCGAGCAAAGTTGCATAAATTCTGCTACCTACAAATAAAGCGGCACAAATTCTAGCGCCCACGAACAAAGCGGTATAAATTTCAAACGCCGAGCAGCTTCACACCGCTTCACACCGCTTCACACCGCTTCACACCGCTTCACACCGCTTCACACCGCTCTTTGCGCGACGAAGCGCGGTTAAATTTAAACGATCAGCGCTCAAAAAGTTGCAAAAAATATTTTAAATTTTGCCTCTCGGCCACTAGGCTCGTATTTGGGCCGTGTCCCGGATAGAGCGTAAAATCGCCCCCTATCTGCAAAATTTTATGCAAAGACTCTCTCATCTGCTCGCCGTTTGAAAAAGGAAAATCCCACCTGCCGATAGAGCCTTTAAACATGACGTCGCCGCTAAAGATCGCGCCGCCCGCTTCGATCATACAGCTGCCAGGCGTGTGTCCTGCAAAAAGGCTAAATTTAACGTTAAAGCCCGCTATTTCAAAGCTTTGCTCCTGCCCTTTTACGAGTACGTCCGCTTCTATGGGCTCGGGCATCGTCTCAAAGGGATCCGCCCGCAGCATAAAGGCGTCATCCTCGTGGATATAAATTTTAGCGCCCGCCCTTTGCAGCTTGGCGTCGTCGTAAACATGATCGAAATGCCCGTGCGTATTCAAAACCGCGGTGATCTTTCCCGTATTTTGCATCACCCAATCAAAACTGCCCTCGCCCGGATCGATCACCAAATCGCCCCGCTCGCCCTTTAGAATGTAGCAGTTCGTCGCGTATTCACCGAAAGCTTTTTTTAAAATTTGCATTTAAATCCTCCTTTTAAGCTTAAATTAAAGCCGTAATTTAGCCAAAAATAGTTAAAATTCGCACAATTTAACGTAAAATTTTAAGGCTAAATATTATGTTTTTGGATGATTTGCTGCCGCAACTGACCGATTTTTTATCGGAGAGACTCGATGAAACGGGTGCGGACGCCTTTGTAGTAGGCATCAGCGGTGGGCTTGACAGCGCCGTGGTTTCTGCGCTTTGTGCACTTACGGAGATCCCCACTTACGGACTTATCCTGCCTAGTGCGGGTTCAAATTTAGAAAATATGGCAGACGGCATCTTTCACTGCGAATCCTTTAATATCCCCTACGAGATCAAAGAGATCGCGCCGTTTGTAGAAAATTTTACCGCTTTAAATCCCGGTGTAAGCGCTCTTCGCATCGGAAATTTTGCCGCGCGCGTGAGAATGAGCTTGCTTTATGATTACAGTGCGCAAAAACGCGGAGTAGTCGTAGGCACGAGCAATCTTAGCGAGAGGATGCTCGGCTACGGCACGATTTACGGAGATTTAGCCTGCGCGTTTAATCCGATCGGAGAAATTTTTAAAAGCGATCTGTTTAAATTTGCAAAAATTTTATGCATAGACGATGCGATCATCAAAAAAGCCCCAAGCGCCGATCTATGGGAAAATCAAAGCGATGAACGTGAGCTTGGATACAGCTACGAGATTTTAGATAGCGTGCTAAGAGATATTTTTTCGCACGAAGCGCTGCGGACGAAATTTCGCTCAGGCGAGCAAATAACCGTAAACGATCTAAAATATCTGCAAAACTCGCACCACAATCAAGAGCTGGTAAAATTTATCGTCCGTAGAATTCTTAAAAATAATTTTAAGCTTCGCGCGCCCGCGGTCGCCCGCATAGAGCCCGCACACTAAGGAGAGATTTATGAAAGAGATACCGTTTTATAAGGCTCAAATCGATAAAAAAGAGGAAGACTTAATCAAAAGCGCCCTCTACAACAGCGATATAAGATATAGCGAAATTTTTGAAGAGGATATTTGTAAATATTTCGGCGTAAAGCATGCCGTATCGACCACGAGCGGCACGACGGCGCTGCATCTGGCGCTTTGCGCGATGGATATTAAGCGCGGAGATAAAATTTTATGCTCCGTAAATTCCTTCCCTAACGTTGCCGAAGTGATCCGCCACTTCGACGCCGAGCCCGTTTTCGTAGATATCGATCCGATAAGCTTTAATATCACGAGCGAAAGCCTTGCTCGCACGATAGATCAAAACCGCCACAAGAAACTAAAATGCGCTTTCATCTCGCACATCGCGGGGCTTGCTGCGGATATAGACGCCATCAGCGAGGTCGCCAAAAGCGAAAATATCATCCTCATCGACGATGCGTGCCGCGCTATGGGCGCTACTTATAAGGGCGCAAAAATCGGAGCACTTAAAAGCTCGCTCATATCGTGCTTTCAGATCAATCCTCAAGCGCAAGACGCGATCTCTACGGCGGGCTTTTTCGTCACGAACGATGATGAGATCGCAAGCTCCGCGCAAATTTTAAGAAACGGCGGCATCGTGGGAGACGCCTTTTACAAAGACGGTAATATGTCCTTTACCTACGACGTCGATCGCATCGGTCAAAAATACGATCTTAACGCTATAAATTCCGCCTACGCGATCGCCCAGTTTGAAAAAACCGACGCTTTTATAAAGCGCCGCAAGCAGATCGCCGCAGCCTACCGTGAGCAGCTCGCAAACTGCCCTCACGTGACGCTTCCAAGCGACAGCGAGGAGCATATCTATACTCAATTCATCGTAAAGATCGACAAAAACCGCGACGATTTCGCCAAGGCGCTGATCTCGCGCGGAGTGAGCGTTTCGCTGCACTACGTACCGGTGCATCTGCTAAGCTACTACAAAAGCAAATATAATTACAAGGTCAATGATTTCCCGAATGCGCTTAAAAACTATCAGCAAATTTTATCCCTACCGATCTACACGGCGCTTAGCGACGACGATGTGAGCTACATCTGCGAGCAGATCAAAGAGATAGCGCAAAATCGTGTTTAAACTCCTAATCGAGCGAAACCTATACGATCCGAGCCCCGCGTGGCTTGCGCTAGGGGTGATTTTAGCGCCGTTATCGCTACTTTATACGCTGATCGTATGCCTAAAAAGGCTCTTTGCTAAGCCGCAAAAATTTAAAATTCCAATAATCAGCGTCGGAAATTTAACCCTCGGCGGAAGCGGCAAAACCCCGCTAGTGCGGGCGCTTTTTAAAGAATTTAACTGGGAGCTCAAAACATGCATCATCCTTCGCGGATACGGGCGCAAAAGCAGAGGCTTGCTCGAAGTAGCGCTCGACGGGCGGATACTTTGCGACGTACGGCAAAGCGGAGACGAGGCGATGGAGTACGCGCTGTCTTTACGCGGCGCAAACGTGATCGTCAGCGAAGATCGCGCCACAGGGATTTTGCGCGCGCAAACTCTCGGCTTTGAGCTGGTGATCTTAGACGATGGGTTTTCCAAATTTAATATCTCTAAATTTGATATCTTGCTACGCCCGCAAAGCGCGCCCAAGCTGCCCTTTTGCCTGCCATTCGCCGCGTATCGCTACCCGCCGTTTTTTTATAAATTTGCAGACTTCATACCCGCGCCGAGCGACATTTCGCAGGGCTTTAAGATCGTTTCGGCAGCGGATCTACAAGGCGCGCTAAACGGCACGGATGAAATTTCAAATCCTGCGGATGAGATTTCAAATTTAAATTTAAAAACTGCCGCAGATGAAATTTCGGATTTAAATTTAAATCGCGCCGCGGATGAAATTTCGAATTTAAACCCTGCGGCTGCGGATAAAATTTCAAATTCCAAAGAAGCGGGTCTTGAGAGATCCCGCACGATCTTAATCAGCGCTATCGCCAAGCCTTGGCGCTTGCAGCGCTTTTTGCCGCTCGTAAAAGCGTACGCGTTCTTCCCCGATCATTATGATTTCAAAAAAGAGCAGATTTTAGAGCTGCTAAGACGCGAGGGCGCGGAGCATATCCTTTGCACGGCGAAAGATTACGTGAAATTGAGGGATTTTGGCGCGGAAATTTCGGTGATTTTGCTAAATTTAAAGCTAAGCGAAAACTTTATCCGCAAAATTCAAAACTACATAAACCAAGCTATGATAAAATAAGGTTTTTAAAGGAATTTTATGATAAAAAAGAGCAAAACCGCCGAAGTCATCATCTCTGCGCTGCCCTATATCCGTAAATTTAGAGATAAAATTTTTGTCGTCAAATACGGCGGCGCGGCGCAAACCGACGATACGCTCAAGCTTGATTTTGCCCGCGATATCGTGCTTTTGCATATGGTCGGCATCAAGATTATCGTCGTGCACGGCGGCGGTAAAAAGATCAATCAGACCCTGGATAAGATCGGCGTGCAGAGCGAGTTTAAGGACGGGCTTCGCGTAACGAGTAAAGACGCGATCGAAATTACCGAGATGGTGCTAAGCGGCGCGGTAAATAAAGAGATCACGGCGCTTTTGAACCAAAACGGCGCGCCCGCGATCGGTATCAGCGGCAAGGACGGCGGGCTTTTGAAAGCGAAATTCCTCGATGAGAAAAAATACGGCTTCGTAGGCGAGATCACCGAGGTAAACACCAAGCTGATAAACGACCTGCTGCAAAAGGACTATCTGCCGGTGATCGCCCCGCTTGCGGGCGGCGAGGCGGACGAAAACGTAAGCTTTAATATCAACGCCGATCTCTGCGCCAGCAGGATCGCAGCCGCGCTAAAAGCGAGCAAGGCGATATTTTTAAGCGACATTGACGGCGTGCTTGATAAAGATGGAAATTTAATCAGCAAACTCGATGCCGCGCTCATTTCGAAGCTTAAAAAGGACGGCACGATCGCAGGCGGCATGATCCCCAAAGTCGATGCGTGCCTGCAATGCGTGCGAAACGGCGCGAATGCCGCGCATATCATCAACGGCAAAATTCCGCACTCGATCCTGCTTGAGCTTTTCACGGACGGCGGTATAGGAAGTTTGATAAAGGAAGAAATTTAGGCGCGAGCGCGGAGGCGGCAGGCTTAAAGCGGCAATGCCGCAAATCCGTGCAAGCGACCTAAGCGATCAAATTTAAAGCGCCTAGGCGGGCGTAAATTTTAAAATTTTAAAAAGGAAAAAGATGAAACTGGTTTCAACGAGAGATTTTTCGCAAAAAGCGGATCTTAGCTACGCGCTGCTAAATCCGAGCGCGCACGGCGGCGGGCTTTTCAGCCCCGAGCGGCTGCCGCTTTTGAGCGAGGATTTTTTAAAGCAGTGCGAGGAGCTGAGCTACAAACAGATCGCGCTTAAAATTATCGAGAGCTTCGATTTTGACGTAAGCAGCGAGGTCTTTGAGAGCGCGCTAAAGCGCTACGATAAATTTGAAAATCCCGCCTGCCCCGTCCAGATCAAAAAACTAAGCGAAAACGCCTATATTTTGGAGCTTTACCACGGCCCGACGCTTGCGTTTAAGGATATGGCGCTGCAGCCCTTCGGCGCGCTTTTAAAGAGCATCGCAAAATACAGGAATGAAAAATTTTTAATAATGTGCGCCACGAGCGGCGACACGGGGCCTGCGACGCTGGAGGCCTTTGCGGACGACGAGAATATCAAAGCGGTCTGCCTCTACCCGCAGGGCGGCACGAGCGAGATACAGCGCCAGCAGATGGTCAAACAAAGCGCGGCAAATCTTAAAATTTTAGGCGTGCGCGGCAACTTCGACGATACGCAACGCGCGCTAAAATCGCTGCTGGCTGACGATGATTTCAGAAACGAGCTCGCGCGGGCGAATTTAAATCTAAGCGCCGCAAACTCGGTAAATTTCGGCAGGATTTTATTTCAAATCATCTACTACCTCTACGCTAGCATCTATTTCTCAAAGCACGGGGTATTGAGCCCCGAGCAAAATTTAAAGCAAAGCGATCAGTGCCAGGCGTGCGGCGAAAATTTTAGCGCGACGGGCGCAAACAGCGCGCAGAGCGCTAAATTTAACACCTTCGACGTCATAGTGCCAAGCGGAAATTTCGGCAACGCGCTAGGAGCGTATTTCGCCAAAAAAATGGGCGCAAAGATCGGCAAAATCAAGATCGCTTCAAACGCGAACAATATCCTGACCGAGCTTTTTACGCGCGGCATCTACGATCTACGAAAGCGCGAGCTCATCCGCACGATCAGCCCTGCGATGGATATTTTAGTTAGCTCCAACGTCGAGCGGCTGCTTAGCGATATGTTCGGCGATGCGCGCACGAGCGAGCTGATGCAAAGCCTGGCGCGAGATAAATTTTATAAGCTTAGCGCGAGCGAGCTTGCGAAGCTGCAGGAGATTTTTGAGGCGGATTTTTGCGACGATGCGCAGTGCGCTAAATTTATCAAGCAAGAGAGCAGCCGCGGCGTGCTGATCGACCCGCACACGGCGACCTGCTTTAAGCTACTTGACGAAAGCCGTCTAAATCTCGTCATCTCGACCGCCAAGTGGATTAAATTTACGCCGTCGATGATCGGCGCGATTAAAGGCAGGGCTTGCGAGGACGAGCGAGCCGATATGATCGCGCTTTCGAAGGAATTTCGCAGCGACATTCCGCCACAGATCTCGCGCCTTTTTAGCGCGCCGCAGGTGCATTCTAGCGTCGTGGAGCAAAGCGAGATCAAAAACGCCATAATGGAGTGGATCAAAAAATGATAGTAATCCCCGCGCGCCTTGCTTCGACGCGCTTTAAAAATAAAATTTTATGTGAGTTTGGCGGCATGCCGATGTTTATCAAAACGGCTCAAAATGCCGCCAAAGCGGATCGCGTGCTAATCGCCGTGGATAAGCCGCAAATTTTAAAGATCGCGCAAGATTACGGCTTTGACGCCGTTCTCACCGCGCGCGAGCATCAAAGCGGTACCGATCGCATCGCTGAAGCGGTCGCAAACGCAGCGCTTGCGGACGACGAGATTGTCATCAATATCCAAGCCGACGAGCCATTTTTCGAGAGCGAAAATTTGATTAAATTTAAAGATTTTGCCAACGCCATGATTACGCAAAAGGGCGCATTTATGGCAAGCTGCTACAAATACATAAGCCAGGAGGCGGCGGCGGATCCGAATTTAGTCAAGCTAGTGCTTGATAATGCGGGCTTTGCGATCTATTTTTCGCGCTCGCTCATCCCCTATCCACGCGCGGCATGCGAGTGCTACCTCGGACACATCGGCATCTACGCATACAGCGTGCGAAATTTAAAGCGGTTTTGCGCCCTGCCCGCCTCAGCGCTGGAAGATACCGAAAAACTCGAGCAGCTTCGCGCCATAAGCGCGGGCGAGAAGATCGCGATGCTAGGTATCGAGACTGCAAGCATCGGCATCGACACGCCGGCTGATTACGAGCGCGCGCTAAAGGAGTTCGGCAATGGAAATTAAAATTTACTCGTTATGCGCCGTAGCGTTTGGAGCGCAGGGGCCCGCTGCGGAGCGTAAAATTCTAGCAGCGCATGGAATTTTAGCGGTGCGCGGAATTTTAAAATTTAAAGATGCGAGCACAAGATGAACTACGATGAATACAGATCCACAGTAGATACGCTAAATGCGTGGGCGCGGGCATATTACACCGACGATAAGCCAATCGCGAGCGACGAGGAGTACGACGAACTTTATTCGCAAGCGGAGAAATTCGAGGAGCAAAACCCCGAGCTCGCGCTGCCGTACTCGCCTACGCGGCGCATCGGAGGCGCGATCAGCGAGGGCTTTTCCAAGCTCGCTCACGGCGCGCAGATGTGGTCGATGGAGGATATTTTCGACGACGCGGACCTTTTGGCGTGGCTAGCTCGCGGCGAAAAAAGCGGCGCGCAGTTTTACGTCGAGCCGAAATTTGACGGCGCGAGCTTAAATTTAACCTACGAAGGCGGCGTGCTGATAAGCGCGGCGACGCGCGGCGACGGGCTTATAGGCGAAGACGTGACGCAAAACGCAAGAGCTATCAAATCGGTGCCGCTTCAGATCCCCTACGCGCAAAGGATCGAGATCCGCGGCGAGACGCTGATCGCAAAGAGCGATTTTGACGCGCTAAACGACGAGCGCGCCACAAACGGCGAGAGTTTGTTTTCAAACCCACGCAACGCCGCCGCAGGAAGCCTGCGCCAGCTAGATAGCGCGATCGTAGCGAAGCGGAAACTAAAATTTATCCCGTGGGGAGTGGGCGAGCATTCGTTAAACTTTGCGCTGCACTCGCAGATAATGGAATTTGTGCGTAGTCTAGGTTTCTTACGCGACGAGTTTTGCCGCATCTGTAAGAGCGCAAGCGAGATCAGGAGCGCGTACGAGGCGCTACATAGCATGCGCGCGAGCAAAGACCTGATGCTTGACGGCATGGTAATCCGTGTAAATGAGCTTTCAAAGTGTGCGCAGATGGGCTATACGGTGAAATTCCCGCGCTTTATGGTCGCGTACAAATTCCCCGCAGTCGAAAAGGTAACGCGGCTGCGCGAGATCAATCTACAGGTCGGCCGCACCGGCGCGGTCACCCCCGTAGCCGTCGTAGATAGTGTAAATATCGACGGCGCGAACGTTTCAAATGCGACGCTTCATAATTTCGACGAGATCGCGCGGCTGGGGCTGATGAAAAACGATTTCGTAGGCATCATCCGCAGCGGCGACGTGATCCCGAAGATCACGAGCGTTTTCAAACAGCGCAGAGACGGTACGCAGAGCGAAATTTCGCGCCCGGATCGCTGCCCGGTTTGCGGCGAGAAGCTGCTTGACGAAGGCGCGCTCATAAAGTGTCAAAACATCGATTGTAAGGCGCGTGTGATAGGCTCACTGATCTATTTCTGCTCCAAAAAATGCATGAATATCGAAGGGCTAAGCGACGCGACGATTACGCAGCTTTTTGAAAACGGCAAAATTTCAAAGATCAGCGATATTTACGCCCTCGGCGCGCAGGATTTGGCGGATCTTGAGGGCTTTGCAGATAAAAAAATTTCAAATCTTTTGGGCGCGATAAATGCGAGCAAAAACGCGCCGCTTGAGCGCTTCATCGCTTCTTTGGGGATCGAGCACATCGGCGAGGTGGCCGCGCGCAAGATCGCCGCGGCATTCGGGCAGGATTGGCTGGATGCGAGCGAGGATGAAATTTTGCGCTTGGAAGGCTTTGGAGAGGCGATGGCAAGGAGCCTAGCGGAGTTTTGCAAGATAAATCGCGAAAAAATTCTAAATTTAAGCGAAATCATCACGCCGCGCGCGCCCCAGATGCAGACCACTAAAAGCGCTTTCACGGACCGCAGCGTCGTTATCACCGGCACGCTCAGCCGTCCGCGCGACGAGTTTAAGGCCAGGCTTTTGGCAATGGGCGCGAAGGTGCAGGGCTCGGTATCTGCCAAGACCGACTTCGTGCTTGCGGGCGCAGAAGCGGGCTCCAAGCTGCAAAAAGCTCGCTCGCTTGGCGTGCGAGTGATCGACGAGAGCGAGTTTGAAGCGCTTGCGAGCCTAGCGACGACCGGTACAAATTCGCCTAGCAAGAGCGAGCTTGAAGCGCTCGTGGGGAGCGGCGAGTGAAGGTTTTTTGCTGGGTGCCGAACCCACACGCAAACGGCGCAGGATTAAATTTTAAAAGCAACCTCCGTCCTGCGACGCTTGCGTGTTTTACGAAGCGCGAGAATTTTAAAAATTTTAAAGAGTGTGAGGGGGCGGTAAATTTGCCGCTAAAAGCGAGGGTAGCAAATCGAGCGGTCGGCGCGGTATCGTCAGGCTTTGAGGCGCACTCAAAAATGGCAAACCGGGAGGCGGTTTCTGCGAGGCGCGCGGGCTTCGTCTGCCGCGGCGCTAAAACGGCGGGCGCGACGCCGATAGATGCGGCTGCAAGCGAGAATATCTCAAATTTTGCGGCGCGCGAATACTGCGCCGATAGGAAAAATTTTAAAATTTTTGCTAGCGACGAGATAAAATTTGCAACGCACGGCGAGCTAAAATTTGCAACGCGCAGTATGGCTAAATTTACGGCGTGCAGCGTAAAATTTGAGCCGCGTAGCACTGCTGCGCGCGACTTTGCTTTGTGCGATAGAATTTTAAACCCAAGGCCGCGCAAAAGCCGCGCAAGCTTTAAGGTTTCATCGCGGCGCGGAGAAAAAACAAAATGAGATTTGATCTGCTCGTAGCAAACACGCTTAAAATCAGCAGAAATCAGGCTACCGCACTGATAAAGCAGAATAAAATTTTGCTGCGTGGCGCCGTGCAAAACAGGCCCTCCGCGCAGATTGCGCCCGAGCAGAGCGGCGAAATCAGCGCGATTGATCAAATTTACGTAAGCAGGGGCGCGCTCAAGCTTGCGGGCTTTCTGGACGAGCTCGCTGAAAACGGTCTTTTAGCAAGCTGCGGCGCAAATTCGCCTAACTTGGCGACAGAAATTTCAAAGCCGTACAGCGCCGAGAAGGGCGCGGATAGCAAAGCGACAGCGACGCAAAAAGCAGGCGAAGTAACGACGCAAATTTCAAGCGCAGATTTCGCGGCTACGGATAAAATTTTAGGCGCGGACGAGACGACCGAAATTCCAAGCGCGACGACGGCAAAGATCGCAGAAACAAATACCGCGACGACCCGTACCGCAAAAACTAGCGCCGAAACGGCGGAGCTTTTACAAACCGGTGCAGGCAAGCAAACGGTGGAATTTTTACAGACGAGCGCAGGAGTCGAGACGACAGGGCATTTGCAAACGGACGCAGACGCCGAGACGGCAGAGATTTTAAATGCGGCGAAAGCCTCCAAATCGGGCGGCAAGGTGGGCGCGCGCTGCAGTGAAGGCAGCGCGAAGCTAGCACAAACAAAGCCCTCGCAAAAAGATATTTTAAATTTAGCGGGAGCCGATGTTTTGGACGTAGGCAGCAGCACCGGCGGGTTCGTGCAGATCTTATTGCAGCGCGGCGCAAAGAGCGTGACCGCGCTTGACGTCGGTAGCTCGCAGCTAAGCGAAATTTTGCGACGTGACCCTCGCGTGATCGTGCGCGAAAACACCGACATCAGGGAGTTTGCAAGCAAGAAAAAATTTGATCTAATTACCTGCGACGTGAGCTTCATTTCGCTAAATTTGATCCTAAAAAGTCTCGCGAGCCTTGCAAAAAGCGCTCTCATCGTGCTATTTAAACCGCAATTTGAAGTCGGCGCGGAGATCAAACGAAATAAAAAAGGGGTGCTCAAAGACGAAAAAGCGGCGCACGGCGCACGGGCAAAATTTGAGCGGCTATGCGCCGAGCTGGGGCTTGCTGTGCTGCACGCTAGCGCCTGCAAAATCACGGGCAAAGAGGGAAATAGGGAATTTTTCTATCTTCTAAAAAGGATGAACAATGAAATTTAAAAACTTAATTATATTGGCGTTTTGCGCGCTATTTTTGGGCTCATGCGCCAAAAGTCTGAGCCCGAAAGCGCCGCTGGTAAAAAATTTCGACATCTCTAAATTTAGCGGCGGCTGGTATGAGATAGCTCGCATGAAGGGCGGCGGCGATCTGCAAAACACCGCGTACGAGTGCTTTATCGATAAAAACTCTACGATTAATCTTCTAAAAACCGCCAAAACAAGCTCTGGTAAAATCGAAAACGAGCAGCACGTGTTGGAGTTTGCGGGCGATAAAAACGTAGGCCTGCTCTATCAAAAAGGCCTGATTTCCGACTCCCTCTACCGCGTGGCGCAGGTGGACGGCGACTATCGCTACGCCCTGATCTTCGGCTCCGATACGAGCGAGCTTTACATCCTCTCGCGCACCAAAACCCTGCCCGAGCCGATCCGCATCGTCTATCTGAAAAAGGCGAAGCACAGCGGCTACGACACCAAAAAAATTATCTGGACGAAGCAGCAATAATGGCTAATCAAAAATCATGTAAAGACCATACAGAGGCTTCGCTACGGAATTTTAAAGAGCAAAATTTCGTAACGCAGAATTCCAACTTGCAAAATTTTACGGAACAGAATTTCACAAGCAATGGAGAAAATTCATCTCAAAATATCAAACGCCCAAGGCAAGAGCTCAGTGAAAACAAAACCGGCGATGTGCACTGCGCAGATGAAGCAGACACCGACGCCGCTTGCAACAATGAAACGGCTTATGGCGGCACTTGCGGCAATGGCGTAGACGCGCAAGCTCAAGGCACGCTTCCTGCTTGTGCGGAAGTGCTGCGTGCGCGCCTAAGCGAGCAGTTCATACGTGGCGAGATTTTCGTAACGCTACAAGGCGCAAACCGCGATAATGTGCGCGCCGTAGCAATCGGCAATTTCGACGGCATGCACCTTGGACATCAAAAATTATTTGAGCGCCTAGGCGAGCAAGGCGCAATAATCGTAATCCTAGCAGGTGGTGGCACGAAGCTCACCCCTTTTGCGTCGCGGCAGGCTTTTACGGACAAAAAGATTTTTTATTGCGATCTGCGCGCTATCAAAAGCCTTAGCGGAGGCGAATTTATCGCACTTTTAAGGCAGAATTTCATAAATTTACAAAAAATTGTCGTCGGTGAGGATTTTCGGTTCGGGCGCGACAGAGCGTGGGGTGCGGAGTTTTTGCGGCGCGAATTTAGCGGGCAAACCTGCGTCGTAGGGGAGTTTTGCTTAAGCGGCGACGGCGTGCATTCAAGCAGGATCAAGGAGCTTTTATCGCGCGGCCAGTGCGAAGCGGCGGCGGAGTTTTTAGGGCGAGATTACGAGATCTGCGGACGGATCGTACGCGGCCAGGGACGCGGGGCGCGGGAGTTCGTAGCGACGCTAAATCTTGATGCGAGCGGCTATTTTATGCCAAAAAGCGGCGTTTACGCAACCGTCACGAGCGTGTGCGGCGCAAGATATAAAAGCGTGAGCTTTGTGGGAGAGCGCCTTAGCACCGACGGGGCTTTTGCGCTTGAAACGCACATTTTAGGGGACTTTGCAGGCTTTGAGGCGGGTTTAAATTCTGCGCAAGATCGCCCGCCGTGCTGCGGGGGGCAAGCCGCATATTCTGCGCAAAATTTAGATGAAATTTCGGCGCGTAATTCGACCGAAATTTCTACGCAGAATTTTGCGGCGAGCGAGAGCTTGGACGCCGAGAATAAAATTTTAGAGGCTACGGACAAAAACGGCGGCGCGAAATTTGCCTGCGTTAAATTTATAAAGTTCCTACGTGAAAATCGCAAATTTAGCGATCTAGCGCGGCTTAAGGAGCAAATTTTAAAAGACGCTTCGAAGGCGGAGGCGGTACTACGAAGCCGCAAATTTTAATCTACGGCTTGTAAGCTTAAAAATGAAATTTGCGGGCTGTGCGCTTGATTTGATGCGTCTGCCCGCGTTTTGCATCTACGGCGCATTAAATGTGAGCCATCTGCGTCGTCCCGTATAAAAGTCGTGTGCCCGTTGCCTCCGAGGATGCTTGGCGCACCGTCTGCGTCTGCGATGCCATATGGGAAGTGTACACAAAAGCGGCGCGCAAGCTGCTAAAAAGTCGTTAAATTTTAACGACGTACCACCTGCAGGACTTTAACGCACCTTGAGCTTCAGCTCATGCAAAACAAGGCAAGTGCAAGCCGCGCCAAAAATTAAGGGCGATAAAAAATCTTAGTTGCGCTGCGAAGCTTTAAAATTTAGCAGGGCTAAGCCGCTAAGCAAGAGTCAAGCGGCTAAATTATGCGCATAGTCAAACGTAAAATTTTGCCAAGCGCCTCTATTTTTGCGGCGCGTAAAATCGCAAAATAGGCGTAAAATTCTACCAATATAGCTTTGGCTATGCTTTTAGTTTAAGTTAGTAATTAAAGAATTTAAAGGAGCTGTTTTGGCAGTGCGAGATTTGGCGGCGTAAAATTTAATGTTGAGAAATTCTAAGCCCGCTAAATACGGCGTAGAATTTTAAGAATGTATTTGCACGGCACGGAATTTTAGAGTCTGTCAAGCAAGACGTGAAATTTAATCATGCATCGAGCATATCCGGGCTAGAAGTTGGGCGCAAACTGGGATGCGGCTCGCTTGCATCAAAAGCGCCCGTGCTGCCTTTAAAACTTAGGTATGCTTCGCGCAGGGCAAACTAAGCGCAAAAATTCCATGCGTAGCGGTCGCAAATAGAGTGTCGCGTAAGTGCAGGAAGCACAGCGTGAGAATTATGCGCTTAGCATGCGTAGGAAGTATAAATCAAGTGCTGCGCGAATAGCGAAACTAAAAAAGGAAACAGATGAAAGACGAAATTTTTAAAGAGCCTATCAAAAAACAGTTTGAGTTTGACGCCAGCGTCGCGTCGGTTTTTGATGATATGATCGGGCGCAGCGTGCCGTTTTATGAGGCTAGCACGCGGCTTAGTAGCGAGCTTTTGGCGAGGATACTGCCACAAAAGGCCCGCGTGATCGATCTTGGCTGCTCGACTGCGACCGCGCTGCTGGCGCTGTTTGCGCTGCGCCCCGATCTGCGGCTGTGTGGCATCGATAGCTCGGAGGCGATGATACAAAACGCCTGCGCCAAGGCGGCAGCGTTCGGCGCGAAGCTCGATCTTAGCGTATCGGACGTGCTGGATGCGAGCCTCGCGGACTGCGACGCCGTGATTTTAAACTACACTCTGCAGTTCATCAGGCCGCCGCGCCGCGCCGCGCTAGTGAGTAAAATTTACGACGGATTACGAGAGGGCGGGGTTTTGATCTTTAGCGAAAAGATTATCTACGAAGAGCCTGCGCTCGCGCGTCAGATGATCGAAATTTACGAGGATTACAAGCGCGCGCAGGGCTATTCGCGCTACGAGATCGCGCAAAAACGCGAGGCGCTCGAAAACGTACTCGTGCCCTACACGGAGGCGGAAAACCGCGCTTTGGCGCTGGGCGCAGGCTTTAAGCGCGTCGAGAGTATCTTTAAATGGGCGAATTTTATGAGCTTCGCGGCGTTTAAATAAAAGTTCAAATTGCAAGAAGCAAAATTATTTTTAAAAAATTCCAAAAAACGGAATTCTAAGAGCCGCCCTATTTTTGGCGGCATAGTAAAGCTTCATCCAAATTTTTGGAATTTGACAATTAAATTTTGATACAAACAGCGCGAATATATAATTCTGGCTGCGTGCAAGACGGCACAGATAAAATTTATTGCCGCTCGTAATTTCAAAAATCCGTCGCGGATGTGAACTGCGCAAATTATTATAATCCGGCAAAATTTCAAAATTTCTATGGAATTTTAAAATTTCATAATCTAAGCAGAATTCATAAATTTTACAAAATTCTCAAAAAATTCAAAGATTGAAAAAATGTGGCTATCTAAATTCCGGGCATAAAAAAGCGCTCGCCATTTGACGGACGCCGCATATAAGTCACGACGACGAAATAAACGCCGCCGCGAGCAAAGGAGCTTATTTATCTCTTAAATTTAACTCGCTAACGAGCTTGGAATAAACTGCGTAGTCTTTGTTTTTAAGATATTTCATCATTCTTTTGCGCTGACCTACTAGCTTTAGTAGTCCTAAGCGAGATGAAAAATCTTTCGGATTTGCTTGCAAATGAGTGGTAAGAAGCGTGATCCTCTCGGTAAGAAGCGCGATTTGCACCTCCGCAGAGCCCGTATCTTTCTCTCTTCTAGCGAATTTCGCAACTATCTGTGCTTTTTGAGCCGTGTCTAAAGCCATGATGACCTCCTGATCGGTAAAATAGGAAGCGATTATACTTAATTAACCTAAATTTTTGCTTTCTTTGTGTAAAATGCACGTTTTCAGACCAAAGGAGAGAATAAATGCTTTTTACAAAAGCAAGCGAATATGCCCTGCTTTCAATGATCTGCATCGCGGGTAAGGAGGAATCGATGGATGTCGATTCGATCTCTAGCGAGCTTGGAATTTCACGCAGCTTTTTGGCTAAAATTTTACAAAATTTAGCTCGTGCGGGGCTTCTAAATTCCTTCAAAGGCGCCAAGGGCGGCTTTGTGCTCGCGCGCAATGCGGACGAGATCACGCTAAGCGAGATCATCAAAAGCGCCGAAAGACGCAAGGCGACGGTATTTGACTGCACCGCCGAAGGGATCGACGCCTGCCCGAACGGTCGCACGCTATGCCGCGTCAATCTAATGTTTGGCGAGCTTCAAGAGAAAGTCGATGAGTATATGGATACGATCACGCTAGCAGACATCATCGGCAAAGAACGCAAATGAAAATATATCACCTAAGCCACACCGATCTAGACGGCTACGGCGCGCAGTTCGTCGCGGCGCACTACTTGACGGACGTGGAATTTTTCAACGCCAACTACGGCAAGGAGATAAACGAAAAATTTGATCTCATCCTCGCTCGTATCGATGAGCGGCTCGCTGCAGACACGGACGAAAAAAGCCTGGTTTTAATCACCGATCTAAATTTACTGCCCGCACAGTGCGAGAAATTTAGCGGCGAGCTGGCGCGTCGCAACGCCCGCATGATCCTTCTGGATCATCATCAAAGCGGACTTGAGTGCGCAAAAAAATTCCCGTGGTATTTCCTGGACTCATCGCGCTGCGCCACGAAGATCACCTATGATTTTTTCAGCGCGATGTTCGGCGGCGAGACGCGGCTGGACAAGCTCGTGCGCGTCGTAAACGCCGTGGATATCTGGCTGAAAGACGAGAGGGAGTTTGAGCTCGGCAAAGTCTGCCTCGGCATGGTCTCGGGCGCGAAAGAGATCAATAAGATCATGTTTGAGCGGGAGAGCAGGGATTATATCTTTTTCCTATTAGAAAAAATTTTTAAATTTCAAGACGAGCCGAGCGCACACATCGCGCTAGATAGCGCGCTGCACGGCATAAAGAAGGAATTTTTTAAAAGCGAGCGCGACGATACACTAAGCAATCTCGTCTCGCAGTTCGTAGTCGCCCGCCTAAGCACGCAAAAGCAGCGCTTTGAGATCAGCTACCTCGATAAAAAGGGCATTTTGACCTACAATATCGGCAACGTAAGCGTCATCGGCAACGACTTTTTGACGCAAAACCCTGATGTCGATTTTTTCATCGACGTAACGAGCAAGAAAACACTCAGCTTCCGCGCGGACGGCAAGATCGACGTTAGCGAAATGGCAAAGCTGCTCCTCGGCGGCGGCGGGCACGTAAACGCGAGCGGCGGGATGTTTGCGGGCTTTAAGGACGCGAGCTCGTACGAAGCCGTAAAGGCGCAAATCGTGGATCTAATCGAGAAAAAAACTCAAATTTCAAAGGAAGAAGATGAAAAATAATGACGAAAAAATCGCCGAGCAAGACCTCATCTACGAGATTAATATCCTGCTTGACGCGATGCTGCTTTATGCGGGCATCAAGCGCGAGCGGCTCGCTGATGCGGCACAGTTATACATCGAAAACATCGACACAGTGCTTGCGAACTCGGACGCTAGCGGCGCGGACGAGGTGATCGCCGTGGTGGAGTTTTTGCGCGGCAAACACGCGGAGTTATTTGAAAATAAGGGCTAGCTCGCGAAATTTTAAGCGAAATTTTGCGAGATAAAATTTTACGAAGCGCAAACTATGCGGAGTAAAATTTCATTGAGCGCAGAAATTTATGGAGCGAAATCTGCGAGATAAAATTTTGCGAAATAGAATTTCTAAAATGCGGAATACGGAATTTTACGGGTTTAGACTTAAAATTTTAAAATTTAGCAAACAAGCTTTGCGAATAAAATTTTAAGGCATGATGGCTGTAGAATTTTGTTTTAAAATTTTATGCTGTCAAACAAGAGCAAAATTTCAAGGCTTAGAATTTACGCTAAGAAATTCCGCGCAATAGCAAATTTAAAATTTTAAGTGCATTTTGCAGCACGGGATTTTGCAAAAAATTTTAGACAACGCGGGGTGGCTCGTAAAATTCTAATCTAGGCTTCGCGCGGAATTTGCATCAAAACTTCGCGCGGAATTTTGTGCTTAACTAAGGCGCAAAATTTAAATATAAAGGCGCAGTCTCCGCTTACCGATGCGGTACAAAGAGTGCGCAGATTGCGGAATTTTAAATTTAAAAGTACGATTCTGCCGTCTAAGATCAAAGAAATGGCGTAGCGTCTAAGCTTGCTGAAATGACAAAGCTCGCTTTGAAAGAAAAAGAGAATTTTATCTGCAAAAGCGCAGAGATGGCATTTTAAGATACTTTTGTTGTTTCTAAGCAAAATAGGTCCGCTGCCAGAGGCTTTTAAGCAAGCGCGCTTGATAAAATATTATCGCTAGATATAGCGCAGGTGCAGGTAAGTACGCCCGAACGCGGCAAAATTAAAACGAACGCGGCGCTCTATCATCGCAAAGCCAGGTATCGTAAAACAAAAAGCTTGGGCAGGGCGCTTAGAAACAAAATATCGCGAAATAAGACGTCTGCAAAGCAAAGTGCCTATAAGATGAAGCGTCGTAAAATAGAATAGAAAGCAACGTGTCGATAAAATAGACACCGTGAAGCAGAATTCCGTAGTAGTAACGCAGGACGCGATTAAATTTTAAGCCGGCGGCGCGCTAAATTTTGAAATTTTATGAATTTAAAACTTTATGAAAGGATAGAAATGAAAAAGATTTTTTTGTTTGCATGTCTCATGCTTTTGGGCTCGCAGCTTTTCGGCGACGATAAGGTATATCGCCTAAGACTTGCTAGTACGTGGGAGGCGACTACGCCCGTTTTGGGCGCTGCTGCTGAGGATTTTAAAAACTATGCCGAAAGCCTTAGCGGTGGTAGGCTTCAGATCCGCATCGATACGCCGAGCAAGCACAAGGCAAGCTTTGGCATCTTCGACTTCGTCAAAAGCGGACAATACGATCTAGGATATACTTCGCTTTATTATTATAAAGGCAAAGACGCCAAAACTATGCTCTGGACGGCGGTGCCTTTCGGTATGACTACTGATGAGCAGCACGCGTGGTATTACTATGGTGGTGGACGAGAGCTTAACGATAAGATGTTCGCACAATACGGCATGAAGACCTTTTTGATGGGATCTACCGGCATGCAAATGGGCGGCTGGTTTAAAAAAGAGATCAACTCGGTTGCAGATTTGCAAGGGCTTAAATTCCGCATACCGGGGCTAGGCGGAGAGGTGATGAGCAAGCTGGGCGCTACTATAAACACGGTGCCTACGGGCGAGCTATTTATGGCGTTAGAAATGGGTACGATCGATGCGGTCGAGTGGGTAAGCCCTGTCTATGATATGCCACTTGGATTTCATAAAGTGGCTAAATACTACTACACAGGCTGGCAAGAACCTATGGGAGACTGCCAGCTGCTGGTAAATCAAAAGGCGCTAGAGAAGCTGCCTGCGGATCTTCAAGCGATCTTAGAGGCTGCAGCAAGACTTGCCGGAGAGAACTTCCAAAATAAGGGCTTTTACGAAAACGCTCGCATTTGGGCAGAGCTAAAAGCGCAGTTTCCGGACGTGCAGGTGCGCGACTTCCCTGCGGACGTGATAGCCGCGCTTAAAAAAGCAACGAATGAAATCTTAGACGAGGAAGCGGCGAAAGATCCGATGTTTAAAGAGATCCTAGACAGCCAGCGCGCGTTTTTGAAAATCGGTAGAGAATGGAATAAAATAAGCACCGTAGCCTACATAAATAACGTAAGCGGTATCGCGGGCGAAAGCTTAGCAAATCCAATCTCCGCAGGCTCTAGCGGTGCGACGAGCTCAGATTCTGCAAGCAGCGAAAATCACGGCGCTGCGAGCGATTCTAACGCGACGGACGGCAAAAATTTAGGCGCGACAAAGTAAAACAGCGGGCACTATGAGCGATAAAAATTAAAGCGCGACGAACAGACCGGCGCAATAAGTAACTCAAGTGCGACAAGCGGCAGAAATTCTAACTACTTTTAATAAAGTAGATGGAATTCTGCCGCAGAAGCTTTGGCGCAATAACTTCAATATCAGAGCCCAGTTCATAAATCTGGTTCGCAAGCAGGCAGAAGCTTTGGCGCAATAACTTTAACATCGCAAGCAGCGTGATCTAGCGCAGCGAACGACTCTCATGTGAAATAGAACGCAAAAAACACGCGATGAAACAAAATTCTAAAAATTCCGAATTCCAAGCACGACGGAATTCGGAATTTTAAATCTAAAATTTTAAAATCAAAATTTATGGATTTCAGACGAAACGCGAAACTACTCCAGCTATGCTAGAAATCGGCATTTGCGACCATTAAGACTAAAAGCCGCGTCTAGCGCCTTAAAAGCCTATGAGCCTTTTGCATTTACATATTAAAATCACAAAAATTGCATTTGCGTTATTAAAATTACAGCGCTACTTGACAATATAGACTAATTCGCATAAAATCAGCCTGTACGCGTTAAAATTTAATCAATAATGTAATTTGGTAAGATTCGCCGCGATAAAATAGTCTTATTATCATGCTTATCTTTAAAATTTACTCTATTATGCCGCTCTGATTAAAACTAAATTTATTAGGATTTGTTAAATCACGAACGGCTGATCTCTTGCCGCCACATCTATTAACGCAATAGCAGATAAATTTCAACTGCCCTCTTATCGATAGTGCAACTACGCGAAGAGGCGTATTAAAATATCGCTGAATTGATTGAATTTTGAAATCTTTGATCTTTAAAATACTGCAAGACGGCTAAATCGCCAAAATTTCATATTATTTGAATTGATTGTTAAAAAGTAGATTCGGAAGCATAGCCCCCGAATCTACGGATAAGATTAAATTCTTAGAATTTAATCGGATGGTGGTGGAAGTCGTCGTAAACGACTTTATTGGTTTGAAATTTAATGCGCTTAAGCTCGCGGATACGCAAAAATTCCTCTTCGTCGATCTTTTTAATCTGAATCGCTGCCTTAAACGTAGGCGTTTTAGCGATTAGATCCCAGCCGCCGCTAGTTAGCTCGTTGCAGCAACTCTCCCAGTAGTGATAAGACATCTGAATGATACCGTCCATTATACACTCGGTAATGTCAGCCTTGATCGCGATATAGCCGTAGCGGCTCCACGCGACGATGAAATCGCCCTGTGAAATTCCGTATCGCTCGGCGAGTTTCGGATTCATTTCCGCAATCGGTCCTATCGCGTCGCCGCCTTGCTCGACGGTCTTAGAGCGCCTAGTCATCGCGCCTCCTGCGTACTCGTAAACCTTACGCGTAGTTAGAAGCTGGATCGGGAACTCCTCGTCGGTTTTCTCATCGACCGAGCCCGCCATTACAGGATAATCTTTCGGCATATTCATACGCTTTGCGAATTCCTCTTTGGCGCTTTCGATCTTGCTCTTATCATCCACGAATAGAACTGGGACGAAATTTCCTTTACCGTCCAGGGTAAAGAATTTTTTATCAAGATACAATGCAGGTCCGCCCATAGAATTCTCATCAGGGCACGGCCAGTGAAGTCCGTGGTATTTTTTGATACGGTAATAGCTCATTCCGCCGTAGTTGTGCGGAGCTACCCTGCGTACCTCTTCCCAAATCTGCTCTGGAGATTGGAATGTGAAATAATCTCCTAGACCTAAACGTCTGGCAAGCTCGCAGATGATAGCCCAGTCTTGTCTAGCTTGTCCCGGAGGGGCAACTACAATCTCGCTATGCTGTACGCGGCGCTCGGCGTTAGCATAAGTGCCCTCCTTCTCGCCGCTGCAAGCTCCAGGAAGCACAACATCTGCTTTGCGGCTCGTCTCGGTTAAGAAAATATCTTGGATCACATACATCTCTACCTGCGAAATCGCGCGCAAGAAGTGGTTTGCGTTCGGATCGGTCATAACCGGGTTTTCGCCCATCGTCCAGAAGAATTTTACCCTACCATCAAGAATTGCGTCAGGCACTTCGGTTTTATGAATACCGATCTTGCCATTTAGATGACCTTTCGGCAAATTCCACTGGCGCTCAAACCAATCACGGGCACTCTCGTCGGTTACAGCCTTATAGCCGGTAAATACGTTAGGAAGCATTCCCATATCGCAGCAGCCTTGAACGTTTTCTTGTCCGCGGATCGGTAGATCGCCACTGCCTAGCTCGCCTACGTTGCCCGTTACAAGCATTAAATTTGAAATGTCGCAGACCGCGCCCACGCCGTGGTTGAAGTGAGTTACACCCATGCCGTGCGTGATAACCGCAGGGCGCGTAGTAGCGTAAATTCTAGCCGCTTTTCTAATATCTTCAGCGTTTAACCTAGTGTATTTGGCTACGGCTTCAGGCGAATAATCCTTAACCGCCTCTTTTACATATTCAAAACCCTTGGTGTATTTCTCAACGAATTCGTGATTTACCAAATCCTCGTCGATAATAGCATGGATTAAAGCGTTTATAACCGGGATATTGTGCTCCGGCTCAAGCTGGAGGTGGATATCTGCGCGATTTGCAAATTCCGTCTTAACCGGGTCAATGACGATGAGTTTAGCGCCTCTATTTAGCGCTCTTTGAACGTGCATAGCTACGATCGGGTGGCCATTTTCCGGGTTTGAGCCGATCATCATAATGCAGTTGCTGTGAGTTCCGATCTCAGTAAAGCTATTTGTAGCCGCCCCGTTACCGATTGTTTTGGCAAGACCTGCCACAGTCGGAGCGTGTCAAATGCGCGCGCAGTGATCGATATTATTCGTGCCTAAAATTCTAAGTAGCTTCTGCGCTACGTAGTTATCCTCATGCGTACAGCGTGCGGAATAGTTTCCGGCTATCGCGTCGGCGCCGTATTTTTCTTTGACTTCTAGCATCTTTTTAGCAACCAAATCAAGCGCTTCGTCCCAGCTAGCCTCGACCAAATCGCCGTCTTTACTAAATTTGCCATTCTTTTTACGAATTAGCGGAGTAGTAAGCCTATCTCTAGAGCCTACGTAATTCCATCCGTAATAACCTTTCAAACATAAACAACCCTGATTTACGGGGTTGTCGCTTACGCCGGTTGCGGATTTGATATAATTGTCTTCCGCAGTCAGCTCGATTTGACAGCCTGTGCCACAATAAGGGCATATGACCTTGCCTTTATTCGCCATATTTTCTCCTTTCGAAAATACTAAACATGCAAAATTACCATATATGCAATTTCGGCACAATTATATAAATTCTTACCTAAAATAAAATTGAAATTTTGCCTTAAGCTAAAAGAATTTTTTCAATTATAATTAGGAGTAAGTTGGGGTAATTTAAGTAGTAATTTAAATTTTAAAATATACTTCAATACTTACATACTAGACTTTTAAAGTAAATAATCAACGAACCGGTTTAAAAAAGAAATTAGTTTTTAGATTTAAGCTTTGAAAGCAAATTTATCAAATAAATTCCAAATATCGTCAGATAAATGACGGAATTTTTTTACGGACTTAAATATAATTACACCAAAATTTTTAGTAAAAAATTTTTAAAATTCCTTAAGTCAAGGAGAAAGGTATGAAACAACATAAATTTGTAATCTGCGATTACAAACGATGTATCGGTTGCACGACGTGCATGGCAGCCTGTTACTCAAGTGCCTACGAGCGCGGTAAGCTTGCTAAATCGCGACTTACCGTGCTTAGACAGGCTTACGGCGTTATGCCTACGCAGTGCAGGCAGTGCGATGACGGACCATGCGCAAACGTCTGTCCTACCGGTGCGCTTCGCTTCGATAATAACTATATCGAATTGCACGAAGAAATTTGCATCGGATGCAAGATGTGTACGCTCGCCTGTCCTTATGGCGCGATCAGCTCGAATGCCGAGCTTATGCCGTCAGTAAATTATGCGGTCGAGCCGAAGTATTATCTAGAGATCGAAAGCCAGGCGGGCGCCAAAAGCACCGCCATCAAATGCGATCTATGCAACGGACGCGAGAACGGTCCTGCATGCGTCGAGGTTTGCCCAACCAGCGCTATCATTATGATAGATCCTAAAGAAGGTAAGCATAAATTGGGCTTTGCGATAGACTACGATGCGGCTAATGCTTTTGCAAAAGACGTGTTAAACGGCGAAATCAGTTGCGTCGCCAAAAAAGAAGGAGGCGCAAAATGATAAGCGTCTATACTTTATTTATCGTCAGTGCAGTAATTAGTATCCTTTTATACTGCGCTCCAAAAACTGCCGTTAAGGTGGGATTTGGATTAGGTGCTATCAGCTGTTTTTATGCGATGTGTCATTTCGTAGCCAATATGGGCATAAGCGATAGCTTCGTTTTGGGCGGTACTTTCTTATATGCGCCAAAATTTGCTTTAAGCCCGCTTGGAAATTTCTTCAGCTTCGTAGTCGTTTTTATAGGCTTTGCAAGCAGCGTTTACGGTATGAGCTACGCCGAGGAATATATCGGAAAGGCAAATATCGGCGTTTTTGCATGTTTATTTAATACCTTCATCTTATCTATGCTTTTAGTTATCAGTGCAGATAATGTATTTTGCTTCGCTGTTTTATGGGAGCTTATGACGCTAATCTCGTCATTTCTAATCATAGTAAACGATGGCAAAGGCACGCTCAAAGCCGTTATGGTATATCTAGGTATAGCGCAGATCGGTGCATTTTGTATCACCTGTGGCTTACTTATCATTGCAAACTACGCAGGCAGCTTCGAATTTGCGGAGTGGGGAAAAGTAAATATGCCGATGGGCGCTTCTGTAGCAGCATTCATCTTGTTTTTGGTCGGCTTCGGCTCAAAAGCGGGAATGTGGCCTTTTCACGTTTGGCTACCGCAAGCTCACCCTGCGGCTCCATCGAATGTCTCTGCACTGATGAGCGGCGTTATGATTAAAGTAGCGCTCTTTACGCTTGTTAAATTTACGTTATTTTTGCCGCTAAGCATCTATTTTGGACTTGCAGTTTTGATCCTAGGAGCAGCCAGCTCGCTTTTCGGCGTTTTATACGCGTTGTGCCAGCACGACTTCAAAGCGCTTCTTGCGTACCACTCGGTTGAAAATATCGGCATTATCTTGCTGGGTCTTGGCACCGGAATTTACGGCGTCGCAGCAGGCAATGTAACGCTAGCTGCAGTCGGATTTTTAGCAGGCTGCTACCACGTAGTAAACCACGCAATATTCAAAGGCCTTTTATTCTTATGCGCAGGCTCAGTAATCCACGCTACTCATACGCAGAATATGGACGTGCTAGGAGGGCTAGCTAAAAAAATGCCTCTAACTGCCGTCGGTATGTTTATCGGTATCATGGGTATCGCAGCGCTTCCTCCGGTAAACGGTTTCGTCTCAGAATGGTTTACCTATCAAGGAATGCTTCAAGGTGCCAAGGAAAGCGGAATTTTCATTAGATATGCCTTCTCTTTAGCGGTGGTCGCTCTTGCACTCACCGGCGTTTTGGTCGGTATGCACCTTAAGCTTTATGCGGTAATCTTCGCAGGAACCCCAAGAGATGAAAAAATTTGGGAAAATGCAAAAGAAAGCCCATTAGGAATGGTTTTAGGAATGATCATTTTGATGATAGGCTGCGTGGGATTTGGCGTAGGCGCACACTTCATAGTTGATTACATAATGCAGGCAGTAAATTCTATCACTTCCAATAGCGGGTATGTCGCAAGCCTAGGCGCTTCGTCAATCACTTCGCCTTTGGGAAGTATCGTTTCAACTCCTCTTATTGCAGTGATTTTGTGTTCTACAATGCTGCTTCCGTTTATCATCCTAGCGGTTATGAAAGCAAATCGTGACAAACCTCGCGAGACAGATCCTTGGGCGTGCGGCTTTAAATATAGCCCTCGCATGCAGATGACCGGCGGTCCTTTTACCGGCGATTTAAGAAAGATTATGGACTGGTTATTTAGAGGTCATAAACGCAGAATAGAGCAAAACGGCTACTTCGGACCGATCGAGTATCACAACCACCCACAAGACATTTGGTGGACGATGATTTATCAACCGGTAATCGATTGGAGTAAGAAGATCGCCGATAAGATAGGAATTATTCAAAGCGGCTATGCAAATTTATATACGCTTTACATCCTAATCTATCTTTGCGCGATACTGGGCGTCGGATATTTCTTGATCTAGGAGGTTTAAGATGCAGACTATACAAACTATATTTTTAATGATATTTCAAGTCGCGGTTATCGTCCTAGTCGCTCCACTTTTCGACGGTATGGCGAGAAAACTTCGAGCCAAGCTTCAGTCGAAACAAGGAAGCGATTTTTTCCAGACTTACCGCGATATTATTAAGCTTTTTAAGCGCGGCAGAACCGTTCCTGCGTGCAGCCACTGGGTATTTAGGTGGGCGCCGTTTTTCCTTTTCGCTACTTCGGCAGCGATTTTGGCGGCTATTCCTATTACATACAGCAAAGATACTCTTTTCGGAGCGTATTCGGATATTTTCGTTATCCTATATCTAGGCGCGCTTTTGCGCTTCGTATTCGGTGCGGCATCGCTAGATAGCGGTAACCCTTTTGCGGCAACCGGCGGTGGACGCGAGCAGATGCTTGCCGTTTTTGTCGAACCTGTGATGATAATGTGCCTAATCGTAGTAATGATGGCTGCGGGAACTTCAAATTTAGTTGAGATCCAGCAGATGGTACGCAGCGGTCAGATCGGCTATCAAATTCCAAGCTTTGCCGTCGCTTCGATTGCGTTTTTATGGTGTATGTATGTCGAGACCGGCAGAAAGCCATTTGATCTTGCCGAAGCCGAGCAAGAACTTCAGGAAGGTCTACTTGGCGAATACGCAGGCAGCGATCTCGGCTTAGTGCAAGCGGCGCTTATTTTGAAGCAATTTGCGATGATCGGATTATTCCTAACGATATTTGAGCCGTGGAATTTTAGCAATCCGCTTTTAGCGATCATAATCTTTGTGCTAAAAACCGGCGTATTTTACGTAGCAGCCGTTTTCATCGACAACTTTGGACCGCGCTTTAGAATGACTTCGAGCATGCGCAAAATTTCATGCGGCGCTCTTGCCATTGCTTTTGCGGCATTAACGCTTTACGTAGTAGGATTTTAAGATGAATAGTATCGATATTTTAGCAATTTGTATGATCGTAACGTCACTTGCGGTATTCGGACTTAGAAATTTAAAGCTTTCGATCGGAATTTACGCGATTCAGACGCTACTTTTGGTAAGCATATTTTTTATGCTGTATTCTAACTTCAATGCGCCGCAACTTAGAATTTGGGCGATAGTGGCGTTTTTTACGAAGGTTATTTTCGTGCCGGGAATTTTATTTTGGCTAGTTAAAAAGCTGGATGTTATCAGCGAGGATGAGCCGGTAGGCGGCTTTTTCGTAAGCCCCGTTATTGCGATGGGATTTTCGCTAGCGATTGCGATGACAATCAATCCGATCTTGCTTAAATTCTCTCTTATTCAAGAAAGAATCGTTCTAATAGCGGCGGTAACCGTATTTATGATGGGAATTTTTGGCTTCATGCTAAGAAATTCTTTCATCAAGCAAATTCTAGCCTACTGCCTATTTGAAAACGGCATCCACCTAAGCCTTGCGCTTATGGCTTACAACTCTCACGAGCTCGTTGAGCTTGGAATTTTAACCGACGCGATCTTTGCGGTTATCATTATGAGCGTTTTGGCGGTTAGATTTTACAAAGCCTATGACGGACTTGATACGTCTAAAGCTTCGAATTTAAGGGGTTAATGATGAATAGTTTAGCTTTTATATTAATTTTTCCGTTGCTCGGAGCGCTGATATTATTCTTATGCCCTAAGAATTTCAAGCTCCTAAGCACGTTACACGTTTTGATTTCTGGGGTTACATCCGCAGGGCTACTCTGTAACGTAGGCAAGCTTCTAAGCGGCAATGCCGAGGCCTTTTACGCATACGATAAATTCCTATTCCTAGATAGCCTAGGCTGCGTATTTTTAGTGCTAATCGCCGTAACGGGCTTTTTGGTAAATTTATACTCCACCACCTATATGAAATGGGAGATACAGGGCGGTCATTTGGATCTTAGCGATCTTAGAAAATACTACTCGCTCTGCCACGTTTTCGTTTTTACGATGACGCTTAGCGTTATATGCAACAACGTCGCGTTTATGTGGGCTGCAGTAGAGGCCACTACGTTAGCGTCGGTATTTTTGGTCGCTATTCATAAAGATAAAAAATCCACTGAGAGCGGTTACAAATATATCGTTATCTGCTCGATTGGTTTAGCATTCGCGCTTTATGCGACCGTTTTACTATATGCGGCTACATTCAAAATCACAGGCGACGGCGAGGCTTCGATGCTTTGGACGAGCATTATGGATAATGCCAAAAATTTAAACGGCGATGCTGCTAAGCTTATCTTTATATTTGCTCTAATTGGCTTTGGAACCAAAGCAGGACTTGCTCCTACTCACACTTGGCTTCCTGATGTTCACGCAGAAGGTCCGGCTCCTATTTCGGCACTACTTTCGGGCGTACTTTTAAAATGTGCGATGCTAGCGATATTTAGATATTACGCTATTACAGCTCAAGCTGTAGGCTTTGACTTCGTTCAATCCGTGATGTTAATTTCCGGTACGGTCACGCTATTTATAGCAGGAATTTTCCTCGTTCGTCAGCACGATGTAAAAAGGATGTTTGCTTACCACTCGGTCGTTCATATGGGTGTTATTGCATTTGCGCTAGGCATCGGCGGATATTTTGGCTTGCTTGCCGCGATCTTTCACTGCTTAGCTCACAGCTTTACTAAGGCTCTTGCATTCTGCTCTACCGGTAATATCGCTAGAATTTACGGTCACAAAGATATGTCTAGAATGGGCGGTATGGTAAAAATCGCTCCGCTTACTACGATAATGTTTGGCGCTGCGGTTTGCTCGCTCGTAGGTGTTCCTGCGTTTGCGATCTTTGTAAGCGAATTTAACGTTTTTAAAGGCGCGATAGCCAGTGGTCAATACATAGCCGTAGCATTATTTGCGATCGCGCTCGTAATTATTTTCATCGCGGACTTCGCACACTTTAATCTTGCGAGCTTCGGTACGCCTAAAGGTGAAGTGGTTTATGCTAAAGAGATGAGCTTGTTTGAAAATTTACCGCTAATCTTGCTTTGCGCTTTAGTGATAATTTTCGGCGTATGGCACGTAGGTGATTTTTGGATGCTCGTCGAAAACGGCGTTAGAATAATGATGAGAGGTTAAAAATGAGAGGCGATAAATTTATAGAAATTTTAAAGACCAAAGTCAAGGTCTTAGAAGTTACCCGCCAAGCCGAGGATCAAATCACCGTTTTAGTGGATAGAAATGATCTGCCGCTTGCGGTTAAGACGCTATATTATGACATCGGCGGTTTTATCAGCACGATGATCCCTAACGATGAGCGCGAGCTAAACGGAAATTTCGCGCTTTACTATGCGATATCTATGGAAGGTGGTAAAATGACCGAAGCGGAGGATTTTGCCGCAGAGGATAAATGCTTCATCACCGTTAGGACGCTAATTCCCGGATCGGATCCTACGTTCCCGTCGGTTACTCCTTTAGTGCCTGCTTGCGTATGGTACGAAAGAGAAGCCTTCGATATGTTTGGTTTAATCGCTGAGGGCTTGCCTGATAAACGCCGTTTAGTGCTAAGCGACGATTGGCCGGATGGGCTTCATCCACTTCGCAAAGACGCGATGGACTACCGCTATAGGCCCGATCCTGTAGATCATAAAGACGAGCCTAATGCAGAGTTTTTATTTCCTAGCGGTGATGGCGTAGTGGATGTTCCGCTTGGACCTCTTCACGTAACAAGCGATGAGCCGGGACACTTCAGACTATTTTGCGACGGCGATGAGATTATAGATGCAGACTACCGCTTATTTTATCAACACCGTGGTATGGAGAAACTAGCTGAAAACCGAATGAATTACGATCAGATGGGCTACCTTGCAGAGCGTGTCTGCGGAATTTGCGGCTACGCTCACGCGATTGCGTGTATTGAAGCGGCAGAGAAAGCCATCAAGCTTGAAATTCCGCTTCGTGCGCAAGCCATCCGCGTCATCTGCCTTGAGATCGAGCGCCTTCACAGCCATCTTTTAAATATCGGTCTAGCCTGCGAGGTAACAGGTAACTACAACGCCTTCATGCATATCTTTAGGGTGCGCGAGTATTCTATGGAGCTAGCTCAGCTCGTAACCGGCGGCCGTAAGACCTACGGCAATGTAATTATGGGCGGACTTCGCCGCGATATGACCGACAATGAAATTCGCAAGAGCATCGAGATCATCAACAAGCTCGACGTTCAAATTTCTGAAATTTGGGACGCCGTTATGGAGGATAAACGCCAAATCGGTCGCTGGAAAGGTGTGGGCGTATTAGATCGCAAAGTGGCGCGTGATTTTAGCCCGGTAGGTCCAAATATGAGAGCTTCCGGTTTTAAACGCGACAACCGCTACGATCACCCTTATGATTTCTTCAATAAGATAGAATTCGAAGTAGCCGTAGAGCACGGTGGCGATGTATTCAGTCGCGAAGTCGTAAGATATAAAGAGCTTAAACAATCGATCCACATCATCAGGCAGTGCTTGCATCAAATGCCGCAAACTCCGATAATGATCGATCCACAGACTATGATCAGACCGGAAAACTACGCTTTAGGTCACGACGAAGCGCCGCGAGGCGAAAACGTCCACTGGATCATGCAAGGAAACGCACAGAAAGTTTATCGCTGGAGATGTCGCGCCGCTACGTATAATAACTGGCCGAGCTTACGATTTCAATTCCGCGGAAATAACATCTCCGATGCGGCGCTAATCGTATGCTCGATGGATCCGTGCTACTCATGCACCGAGCGCGTAACTTTAGTCGATATTAATAGCGGAAAGAGTAAAATTCTAACCGAAAAAGACCTTAAGAAATTTTGCCAAGACGGCAAGGTTAGCAAAAAGGATTTAAGATGATGAAATTATTCGACATTACCGAAAAATATGGTAAGGCGACCTATGCTTATCCGTTTGAGCCATACATTGTGCCCGAGAATTTTCGCGGGCAGCCTGAATACACCTATGAGCTTTGCATAGGTTGTGCTGCGTGCGGAATCGCCTGCCCATCCAATGCGATTGAGCTTAAGATGAACGAAGCCCAAACCAAACTTATTTGGGAATTTGATTGCGGACGCTGCATATTTTGTGGTCGCTGTGACGAGGTATGCCCTACGGGAGCGGTAAGGCTAGGCAATAGCTTTGAGCTAGCGGTAAAATTTGATAAAAGCGCACTTATCCAACACGGCGAGCTTGAGATGGAAAAATGCAGCTGCTGCGGCAAGCCGATGACCCCAAAAAGGCTCATCAACTACACGCTAGAAAAGCTAAGTACGGCAAATTTGCTCCCAGGCAGATTAGAAGAAGCTAAAAAGTACCTCTATATCTGTCCTGAATGCAAAAAAGCTCAAGCGGTCGAAAGAGTGACCAAAGGTATAGAGGAGGCAATAAAATGAGTTTGTATCAAGTCCCCGAAAATATTAAAAACGCAAACGATCTAACCGCAAAATTGGAGCTTTTGAAAAATATCAAACGAAGCTTCAGCGTTTATCGTATCGACTGCGGAAGTTGCAACGGCTGTGAAATCGAAATTTTTGCTTCTATCACGCCGATGTGGGATCCGGAGCGCTTTGGTTTTAAACTCGTAGCCAACCCTCGCCACGCAGATATCTTAGTCTGCACCGGTCCGGTTACTCGCCAGATGTATTATCCGTTACTTCGCGCTTATGAGGCTGCACCTGATCCAAAGATCGTAGTAGCTCTCGGAGCCTGCGGAAGTACTGGCGGAATTTTTCACGACGCATATAGCGTATGGAGCGGCATCGATAAGATTGTACCGGTAGATGTTTATATCCCCGGCTGCCCTCCGCATCCTGCTAGCATCATCTATGGTCTTGGCATGGCGCTTGGCATCATCGATCAAAAGCTTCAAAAGAAGAGCTACGAGCAAGATAGCACTCTTCCGCCACCGGTTAAGAGTTCAGTTATCGGCGATATTTTATTCGAGCGTGATCTGCAAGCTGAAGCCAAGAGGCTGATGAGCTATATTTTCGGAAGAGTTTTATTTGCAAAATATATGGATGCGATCAAAACCTCATCTGACGTTCACGATCCAAAAGCTTCTCGCGAGGCTCTACTTAACGCTATCCATACCGAAGAGGATCCTAGATACGCGGAGTGCATGGCGCTATTACACAACGACGTATATCTAAAATACGCCCGCGCTACGGAGGAATTTAAAATCGATCCGCAAAAAGAGGTCTGGAGCAAACGATGATTGAGGTTTTTAAGCTTACAAAGCGGCATATGGACGAAAACGAAAATTTACCTAAAGAGCTAAAGGATATCAAGGTTTTTTCCACCTGCGTCGGTCACGGCGTAGGTACGATAGATTTTAGCGAAAAGGTACTTGAGATAGATGATGAAGAATTTAAACGCATCATCGAAAACTCGGGCGACTACGTTAAATTTAAGATCGGTAACCTAAGCAAGTATTTCGAGATTGAAATTTTTGCCGAGCACGCAGCTAAGCTAATCCCTCAGCTTTGCGAATGTGAGCTTAAAGATCTGCTAAAAAATATGCGCGAAGGATACTTCGTGCTAAGGAAGGATTTTTGATGCGAAAGGCGTTGCTTTGTATCGGCAATCCCCTTCGCGGCGACGACGACGTGGGCAATGAAACAGGGCGAATAGTCGAGGCGAACTTAAAAGACTGGCGCGTTTTTTATGGGCAGGATGTGCCCGAAAACGAATTTGCAGCACTTAGGGAATTCGCCCCTGAAATTCTAATCGTAGTAGATGCGATGAGCGGCTTTGATGAGGATAAGATAGAATTTTTCGACCTCAGCAATGATCGCGACTATATCTACTCGACGCACAACCTACCTACGCCTGTGCTTCTAAGCTATCTGCGCAAAATTTGCCCAAAGACGCTGTTTTTGGGTATAAGCGTGCTGCTTGAAAACGTGCTCGACTTTAAAGAGGGCCTAAGCGAGAGCGCAAAAAAAAGTGCGCAAAAAGCTTATGAGCGTATCTTAGAAATTGATTCAAATTTAAATGAGGAGGAGTAAATGTTAAATCCTGCAGAAACCGCGCAAGCGGTGTCTAGTTCGATGCAACACAAGGCGCATACCCCGCTAATTAGCATAATTTTTCTAGCTATAATGGCGGGCGCTGCAATCGCTATGGGCGATATTTTTTGGGCTCACTCGACCGTCGGAATGGCTGAAAAGCAATCTATTGGCTTATCGAATTTCATCGGTGGTATTACCTTTAGCTGCGGTCTGATGATGGTGGTTTTTTACGGCGGGCATCTATTTACCAGCTCGGTTTTAACGGGTGTACCTGCTGCCGATGGCAAATTACCGCTAGGTAAAACAATCGGCTATTGGGCTATCGTTTGGTGCTTTAACTTTGTAGGCGGCGCGTTAATCGCGTATATGTATTATTACTCAGGACTTCCGCTTAAATATGACGGCTACATCTTGCAGCACTTCATTCCTGCAGCAGCCGGCAAAATAAATGCACCTTTTCATGAGCTATTCATCCGCGGAATTTTTTGTAACGTGTTTGTATGTATGTCTATCTGGACTGCGACCAGCGAGAGCAATCTATCGGGTAAATTCTTTGCAATTATGTGGATGATCGGCGCATTCGTAGCTTGCTCGATGGAACACTGCGTTGCAAATATGTTTATCCTAACTGAAGGCATCATCGCTAAAGGCCACTACCTTGCGGCTGCAGGTGGCGATGTAAATGCTCTTGCAAGCTCGCTTCACGGCGTAACGGCAGCTCAAATAGATTCAATAAACTGGGGAAATTTCATCGTTAAAAATATGATCCCAGTTACGCTAGGTAACATCTGCGGCGGTCTATTTTTCGTAGGCTTGGTCGGATTTATGGTAAATAAATACGATATGAAAAAGAAAGACTAATCTATCGCGCTTCAGCACGATATAGACAAAATACGGCGCGGCACTTTGCCGCGCATTTTTAGTTTCTTAAATTTTAAAAATTCTGATACGTAAAATTTCGCTCGATCCAAAATTTTAAATTCCATTGAAACACATAAAATTCCAGCTTGATTTAAAATTTTAAATTCCATAGCCTGCCGCTAAATTTAAAATTCCAAAGCTTTGCGTTTTAGGATAGCGGATAAAATTCAAAAGTGAATTACGTGTTAAAATTTTAAGTAAATTCAAAACAGAATTTTAAACGAGATCACAAACCCAAATTTTATATAAGTTAAAATTCTAGACGAAATCCTAAGCGAAATTCGGGATGAAATTCCAAAACCAAGCTCTTGATAAAAATTTTACGCTGTAAATCTAGGTAAAATCCTGCGCCGTAACTTTAGACAAAATTTCGCGCTTAAGCCGTAAGCGTAAGCCGCATAAATGCTTTAAAAACTCTAGCCCGAGCCTAAACACAGTAGCTAAGCAATCTGTCGTAGTCCAGGATCAAAAACTCGTGCTGACTGATTTTTTGAATTACGTTATCTTTTACAAGCTCATTAAACGCGGTACTCGCGCTTTGACGCTTGAGCCCTACGAAGGATGAAAGCACCTTTAGCGAAAAGGGCAAAAAGACGTATTTGTAGCCATTTTGATGAAAATTCTGCTCGTTTGCAAGCTCGATCAAAAAGCTCGCGATGCGCCCTTTTGCATTTTCAAAAAGTATAGAGCGTGTGATTTTGCGCTGCAGCAGAATTATCTCGGTTAAAATTTTTATATACGCCTCGCAAAAGCTGCGATTTGCCAAGATCTCCCCAAGTCCGCTCGCATCGATCGTATAAATCTCACTGTCCTCTAAAAACTCAAGCGCGCAAATTTCATTAAGAATGGTAATATTGTCCTTGTTTAGGTAGTTGATGATAAATTCTTCGCCGTCTTCAAAAAACGAAAGCTTCGCCTGCCCGCTTTTAAAAATAAAAACTTTAGGCGCCTCGCTATAAAAAACATAGCCTTTTTTGATGACTTGGTGCTCGAACATTGCAAGCTCCTCGTCGCTAAGCGTGGCGATAGCCTCGGTTTGCAGTAGTCCCAGCCGCGATTTTTCCATATAACCTCCAAAAGCTAAGAATTATACAATGAAATATTTAGACAAAGATAAAGCTGCGCGGATTAAATTTACCATTAGGGCTATGGCTGTGCATCTGGGTCGCCGGAGCTAATAAATTTTATAGCTTTTAAAATTCTAAATTTTACCCGCGCTTTGCATAGCGTAAAATTTCAAAAATTTATTGAGCTTTACGCGGCAATATTATAGCCAAAACCCGCGGCGCGAATTTAAAATTCTGTATCTAAATAAAAATTCATATCATTTTATTGAAATTTTATTTAGCAAGGATATAATAATGCATATTAAAAATAAGCGGAATTTTACTCGCAAAGATACCGCAAGAAAGGAAACTTCATGCAAAAGTTAAATTTTAAAGATAATGTCTCCGAGACGCTGCTAATCAACGTCTATATGCGCCATTTGGATTTCAAAGACGCGGATCCGATCCTAAACGATCTCTTTTCAAGCGCCGTGGTCGAACAGATCGATTATGATTTTGCAAAATTCGACGACGCGCGCCTTAGCAAAACGGGCACGGTGATCCGCGCGAAATTTTTTGACGACGAGACGCTGCGGCTAGCTAAAGAATTTGATCGCCCTATCATCGTGCAGCTTGGCGCAGGACTCGACACCCGCCCGCTTAGACTGCAAAAAGCCCTACCAAACGCCCTATTTTACGATCTCGATCTGCCAGACGTCATAGCCATACGCGACGAGCTGTTGCCCAAAGCAAAGAATAACTTCAGCCTGCCCTGCTCGATGCTAGATCCATCGTGGATGGACGAGCTGGTCGCAAAGCACGGCAGCGCGGGCTACATCTTCATCTTAGAGGGCGTGAGTATGTATTTTGAAAAGGAGGAATTTAAAAAATTTTTTATCGCGCTTTCGCAAAAATTTAGCGGCTACGTGCTGAGCGACTTTATGAGCGAGTTTTCGGTAAGAAAATTCGACTCCAAACGCCACGATGCGATGCAGCACATGCAAAACGCGCCCTTTAAAATGGGCATCAACGGCGGCGCAGAGGTGCAGAGCTGGGAGCCTGCGCGTATCCGCTTCATAAAAGAAGCCGCGATGATGAAAATGTATCGCGAGCACTGGAGCCTCAAAGGGCGCCTATTTAGCCTAATCCCCGCCTTTTGCAACGCGTGCAAGATGTTCGTTTTCAAAATCGGCGGTGATGAATAGGCTTAAAATTTCAGTTGATTGCTTTGTAAATTTCGACAGCTAAGGCGCGAATTCTAAGCTGCTTACCAAGCAAGCTGACATGCAGAGCAAACAGCACATACCGCTTTGCTCAATGCTGAGTAAAATTATAAAAACGCTTTAAAATTTCGCTTAAATTTCTCTCGATTTATAGGAATTTAAGAGTTTTTAAAATATATTTTCGCATCTTAAATTCACGGAAAAGATCATGCAAAATTTTCTCGACAAACTCACCGCCACAATTGACGCAATCAACTCCTTTTTGTGGGGTCCATACTTTTTGATCGCCCTACTTTGCGGCACCGGCGCGTATTTTACGGCACGCTTGCATTTAGTGCAAATTTTTAAATTTAGAATGGGCGCGCGCAAGCTTTTCGGCAACTTCTCCCTGCACGGCGAGGCTGCGGGTAAAAGCGGCATGAGCTCGTTCCAAGCCGTCGCCACGGCGATCGCGGCGCAGGTCGGTACGGGCAACCTCGTCGGCGCCAGCACCGCGTTAGTGATGGGCGGACCTGGCGCGATATTTTGGATGTGGTGCGCAGCGTTTTTGGGCATGGCGACGAATTTCGCCGAGATCTGCCTGGCTCAAATTTACCGCACCAAGGACGATAGTGGGCATATGATCGGAGGGCCCGCGTTTTACATCAGCCGCGGACTTAAAAGCCCCTTTGCCAAGCCTTTAGCGGCGTTTTTTGCGCTAGCCATCATCTTTGCTTTAGGCTTCATGGGTAATATGGTGCAGGCAAACTCCATCTCAGACGGCTTTAGCGGCGCATTCGGGATTCCGAAGTGGGTGAGCGGCGCGGCCTTAGCGCTCATCTGCTGCGTCATCTTTTTCGGCGGCGTCAAAGCAATCGCGCGCGTAGCCGAAAAGGTCGTGCCCATAATGGCGATCTGCTACGTGCTGGTGGGTCTCGTCATCATCGGCTCAAATTTCGATAAAATTCCATCCGTCATCGCGCTGATATTCAAAGCCGCGTTTGATCCATCCGCTGCCTGGGGCGGCGCTACGGGCGCTACGATCGCCACTGCGATGAGATACGGCATCGCACGCGGGCTCTTTTCAAACGAAGCGGGCATGGGCTCGACGCCGCACGCACACGCCGCGGCGAACGTCAAACACCCCGTAGATCAAGCCGTGCTCGGCATAATGGGCGTTTTCGTCGATACATTCATCGTGCTTAACATCACCGTTTTCGTCGTGCTTAGCACCGACGTAGTCGCCTTCGAAAACGGCAAGGCGGTATTTTCGGGCATCTCGCTGGTGCAAGAAGCCTTCGCATCGCAAATTTTAGGTCGCAGCGGCGGCTACGGCTTCGTGGCGATCTGCCTGTTTTTCTTCGCATTTACCACGATTTTGGGCTGGTATTACTTCGCCGAGATTAACGTGCGATACCTCCTGGGCGCAAAATTCGTCAAGCTCTTGCAAATTTTAGTCGTCGCATTCGTATTCATAGGAAGCGTGCAAAAGATCGACCTAGTCTGGGGGCTAGCCGATATGTTTAACGGACTGATGGTGATCCCCAACTTAATCGCGATCATCCTGCTTAGCCCCGTCGTAGTGCGGCTTTTGAGCGACTTTAACGACGGCAAAAGCTACGACGCAAACGACTACAAATAACGCCGCGCGCTAAATTTCAAGCTCGCACTTGAAATTTAGCGCAAAATCGCCGCAAAATTTAGAATTTTAAAATTCTTTTCTAGCTAAAATCCTAGCCTAAATTTTATGATCTAAGGAGAACGCATGCAAATTTTAAGGAGCGAAAAATGCCCTTTTTAAAGGCATTACTGACCGGGCAACCGCGCGCTTACGGCGACGAGCGCGCTACACAGCCTCTAAAAAAGCGCTGGGAGACGGCGATATTCAAGCAAGCTAGAGCGGGCGAAGTACGCGCGAATGAGCTTGGATTCGAGGGTGACGCGGTAGCCGACACGCTGCATCACGGCGGAGAGGAAAAGGCGATTTTTGCCAACTCGCTGCAAAATTACGCCGCGTGGGAGAGGTTTCTGGGGCTTAAAAATCTAGCTTACGGCGCAATGGGCGAAAACCTCACGATCAGCGGACTACACGAACAAAACGTCTGCATCGGCGATGTGCACCGCATAGGCTCGCTGGTGCTGCAAGTAAGCCAGCCGCGCAAGCCCTGCTACAAGCTCTCGATGCGCTGGGGCAATGCGGAGATGACGGCGGAGATCGCGCGCAGCGGACTTACCGGCTGGTACTACCGCGTGCTGGAGGCGGGCTCGTGCCGCGCGGGCGACGAGATCTACGTCGTAGAGCGCGACCCCGCTATGATGAGCGTGATGGAGCTTAATCGTCTATTTTACGGCGATCGCCTCGATGAAGGGCTGTTAGCAAAATTTAACCTACTTACGACGCTTACGCCAAAATGGCGCGAGGATATGCGCCGCAAGCTAGAAGGCAGCTACGATGACAGCTTTATGCGGCTATGAAATTTAGCCTCGAAGCGGCGCTATAAGATCAGCAAAGCAGCGCCACTCCTTGCTAGCTTTAAAACACACTCTTGGTGCGGATTTCAAAATACTTTCTTGCGAGCCAGCCTGCAAAATACTTTTTTGCTTGAGTATTTAAAACATCTTCTAGGCTTTCGGTATCAGCGCGCAAAACCACTTCTTAAGTGCGAGCCGTAAAATTTCAAAGCTGGAATTTTAATTTAATCCGCGCCGCACGCACGCAAATGCGATCTGTTCTCTGCCCTATTTTATGACATGATACAGCTACAAACGGAATTAAAAACGCAAATTTAACCGCGCTTAGAATTTAATCTTTTATGAAATCTAAATTTAGCCGCACATTCAAAGCCGCGCGCGCCGCTCTTTGTAAATTTTAAAATTTAAAAGCGGTAAATTTAATCCACTTGCTACGCAGCGAATTTTTCCAAAATTAAAAATCAAAAAAGTGAACTATTTTTACTCGCGCAACACACTCATCTCGCAAATTTAGCGGCGTGGCTCTTACGCTGGAAACGAGCTTCCTCAAAGCTTTGTAACGCACGCCAAATTAGACGTATCAGACGCTTCGCCAAGCGCCTTTCAAAGCTCATTTATAGCGCTCGCCATAAATAGAATTTTGCGTGGAATTTTCCGCGGCGCGGTAACAATTACGACCTTTAAGAGCGCGCACCGCAGCCCAAAAGCCTATTTAGCTTTTTAAAGCCGCGCGCCGTATGGCTCAAAGTCCACTTCCGCGCTCAATCAACTACCGTAATCCCCGCATCTGCGCAGGTTTTTCGCGCCTTTTTGGATATACCGATGCCGGTCGTTTCGATTTTTTTAAGATTAACGAATGGCGCAAGCTCGGCAGCATCGATATTTTTGATGTCAAAAAGCTCGTCCTCGCCGTCCCAATCAGGCGCGATTTGCAGGTAAATTTCATTTCCGCCGTCAAGATATAGCTCGCTCACCTGCTCCGCCAAATCTGCGGGAACCGGATAGTCCTTGAACCACTTTTTGGCTTGCGGTAGGGCGCCAAAATCCACATACGGATCGATACCGCGCTCCTCGCAGTATTCAAACACGTCAAATTTAGGCTGTAGCAGGGCTTTTTCGTACATCAGCTCGTTCATCACGGCGATTTTGAAATTGAAATTTTTAAACAGAAGCGTCTCGCCGACCGCGCGCGGAAGCTTAAATTTATCGCTCGGCTTTCGTTTTACCTTTTTTGCCTTTTGATTGATGCAGACGCGCCCTATCGGCATTTTCGCAGCTCGCACGATGTCTGCGATCTCGTCGGTGTCCCGCTTAGCGAAGCGCTCGGCGAAGTCCATCGCGCCTATGCGCTCCTGCACGGCCTCCGCGAGAGCTAGCGAAACTTCAAATTTGCCCAGGCTAAGCTCCAAAAATATATATGCACCGCGCAGCTCCTGCTCAGGCACGGCCTCAAGAGGCGGCCTGCCCTCAAGCGTGAACGCGCCGCCGTAGAGCTTGTGCGGAACCTCGTGCTGCACGCCCTTTGCGACCTCAAACATCAAAATCATCTCGGTAAGCTTCGGCTCTGCGAGCTCGCCTGTGCGCACGAAGGCGAAAATCCCCGCCTCATCCCAAAAATAGCGGCTTTTGCCCTCACCGTCATCGATCACGCGCGGCTGCCCCAAGGCTTCGTTAAACTTAGCTAGATCAAACTCACAGTTTACGCCGCCGATGAAAATGCCGTCCTGGCGCACATCGACGTCAAATTGATCCTTTTTAAAAATGCCAAACAGTCCCATTTGTCGCTCCTGATTTTGCCTTAAATTTCGTCTTAAAATTTTTCCAAAAACCCGTAAAAATCGTCCGCAAAAAGCCTATCCTCGCCCTGCGTGTAGTCGCGCACATATACGGAGTATTCGCACGGCGCGTCGTCTGCCCGCTCGCTCGCTATCTCTTTCGTCGCTCCGCTTGCTGCATCTCCTGCCGCTTCGCTTGTTGTTGCGCCCGCTGTTTTACACGTCGTTTCATCTGGCGCTTCTGCATTCATATTGCGCGCCACATCCGGCGATCTCTCCGCGCGCGCTTCGTCGCCAGGTGCCCTATTTTCCGCACCATCGGCTACCGTCGCGACGACCGTATCGCGCACTGTCTCGCTCGCAGCTTTGCCGCTCATGCTCTCCGCCGTCTTGCCGCGCGCCGTGTTTGGCGAGCCGTCCGCTATACCGCCGCCATCGCCTGCAGGCAAAATTTTAAAATAATACTCCTCGTCCTCGAGCTGCAAAAATACGAGCTCGTCCGCGGCGAATAGCCCGTTTTTGAGATTTATCTCATACGTGTAACAGATGTCGGCGTCGGCACTATCCGCAAACTCGGGCGGCGCGATCGTTTTTAGCTCCGTCCCTGCCGCGCTGACGCTGGCGTATCTTAGCAGCATCTGCTTATAGCTCGCAGGCAGCGCGAAACCGAGTCGCCGCTGTGCCTGCGCGATCCATGCGAGCTTTATGTCGCTGCGCCCCGCGGCTGCGATATTTTTAGATTTTTGAATAAGTTTTTCTATCGTTTTGATCCCGTTTCGAGCGAAAAATTTTAACGCCTTAGCGCACCAGACGCGATGTTTGCATAAACCCGCGGGCATTTGGCACGGCTTTGAAAATCTAAATTTAAAAGCTCGCGCAGATACAAAATCAAAGCGAGCCGTTTAAATTTTGAGCAGCCCACATCTAAATTTTAACCGCAAACGCGAACTGGCAGAGTTTTAGCGATCTAAATTTAGCGCTAAGCCCTAGCCAGCGCTATTACTTCGATCTCCACAAGCGCGCCTTTGGGGAGTTTGGCGACCTGCACCGTGCTACGAGCCGGCTTGTGCTCGCCGAACGTCGCTGCGTATATCTCGTTCACCGCGGCAAAATCGCCCATATCGGCCAGAAAAATCGTCGTTTTGACGGCATCCTGCAGCGTCGCGCCCGCCTCTTTCAAGATCGCGGCGAGGTTTTGCAAAACCTGCCTGCTCTGCGCCTCCACGCCGCCCGCGACGAACTCGCCGTCAGGCTTAAGCGCGATCTGCCCCGAGGTAAAGATAAGCCCGCCAGCCTTGATCGCCTGAGAGTACGGCCCGATGGCCTGTGCCGCATCGGGAGTTGAAATGATCTGCATAGTAAATCCTTTGTGAAAAATTTTGCCCATTTTATCGCAAAATATTTTAACTTTGTTTTAGGTGGCGGAATTTTGCAGGCAGGCGGGCGTGGATGCGGCAGGTATGATGAAATTTAATTGACGCGAGAGATTGCTAAATTTTGTTAGTATAAGCACAGCGGTGCAGTTATTATCGTGCAAATATAGAAAGCGATATGGCAGGGGCGGCTAGCGAAAAATAGCGAACCGTGGCGGCGAAACGGCAAAATTTAAAATATCCGATGGGTGTAGTAAAACAGCGTGTGGAAGTGCGGCTAAATTTAATCGCTGAGAGTGGATTTGGTAGTACGTACGGGCGGCACGGCGAAATGATCTATGGAGCGGTATTTTAAAATTTTGTGGGCATAAACATATAAAATTTCATAGCACGGGTACGATAGCATTGTGCACTCGGCAATACGACTACTCTATCGGCGGCGGGCAGACCGCATGAATGCATGGCGATACGACGAAATAGATATGGGTGGTGCAGTGGAATTTAACTGGCGCGAATGGGCGAAATTTCACTGGCGTCGTTACGGCAGTAAATTAAATTCCTTGCGGTAGCAAGATCATCAATGTCTCGACCGTCAAAATCAAACCGCCCATAGTAGTGATACAGGCGACGGGGCGGTAAAAGCAGCGCCAAAATCGCCACCATCGCGGCAGAAAGAACAGGGCCGTCATAAAAAAATCAGTGCGACACTGCGCAACACAATTAAAATCCTCGCAGTAGCAAGCGCGGCAACGAAGTTGTCGATGTAGCGGAGCAAAATCGACGATATCGAAACAACAAAATCAAGACCTCACGACAAGCGAGACCTCCGACGTAACGCCAATAGAATCAACATCGCAGCAGCGGGAAATTAGCGTAGTCGCGATAAGATCAGCACAACGCTACGGTAAAATCGGTACTATCTAAGCGAGACTGGCGCGACACTACAGCAAGATCTGCACTACTGCGGCAGTAAGATCAGCTTTATCGAATAAATCGACCAGGACTCATAAAATTTTACGTGAAATTTTATACGAAATCCTGTATAAAATTCTATGATTTTGGCTTGAAATTAACCCGCGATCGGCCCTCAACCGGTCTGTAATTAATTTGCAATCAGTCCGTAAAGTAGCTTTAAAATCGTGGCGGCAACGACGAGCAGAAGCATATTGCGCACAAATCTCACGTCGCATCTCATCACGAGGCTTGAGCCTGCGAAGCTGCCCGCGATCTGTCCGACCGCCATCACCGCTCCGACGAGCCATAAAATCTGCCCACCGATGATAAAAACGCCTAAAGAGACGATGTTTGAGGTGAAATTTAAAACCTTCGTGTGTGCGACCGCCTTTTTCATATAAAGCCCTAAAATTCCCACGAGTGCAAACGTCCAAAACGAGCCCGTACCTGGGCCGAAAAATCCGTCGTAAAACCCCAAAATAAGCCCGAAAATCGCGTAAAAGCTCTTTTTTGACATCTTGGGTTTGGCGGGCGCTTCGCCAAGGTTTGGCGAAAAAATCATATAAAAGAAAAGCGCCAGCAGCAGGATAGGAATGAGGTAGTTTAGGAATTTCGCATCGATTAGGAGCAGGACATAAGCGCCGACGAGTCCGCCTACGAACGTAAAAATCACGCCGTGCAAGATCTCCGCCGCATCGACATAGCCCTTGCGGATGAAATTTAAAGCGGCGGTGAAGCTTCCGAAGCTGCCTTGAAATCTATTTGTGGCGATCGCTACATGCGGCGGAACGCCCACGGCAAGCAGTGCAGGCAGCGAAATCAACCCGCCGCCGCCCGCGATCGAGTCGATAAATCCGCCGAAAAACGCCGCTGCAAAAAGCACCGCAAATTGCCAAAGCTCAAGCTCCATCTTTGTCCTTTTTTTTCAAAATTGTGCAGATCACTCTTTCAAACGTCTGCTAGAATCTGCATGATTACGATCACGAACCGCTCGTGCACCTAAAATGCGTACGAGCATCTGCTGAAATTACGTGCAATTACGATCGTAAAACCGCTCATACGCCGCAAAGTGCATACGGGCGCCTGCTAGAATTTCGTGAAATCCTATAAAATTTCGCGGAATTATATCGGATTTTGCTGCACGGCTCCCGCTTAAATTTTATGAAATTTATCGCGCGATTGCCGTTTTAGCTCCATGCAATTTATCGCGTCGCGCACAAGCTGCAAAATTTCATAAAAATTTAAGTAGCACAAGGCTGTGGAATTTTACCCAAATTCTACAAGACAGCCCTATAAATTTCGCGCAGCTATCCGTGAAATTTGCAGAATTTTATGAAGCGATCTTTTGCTAAAATTTTATGAAATTTCGACGCGCCGTACTCAAACGTACGGCAAATCCAACAAAACCAACCCTACTTATACGGCAATACATCGCAAAATTCCGCCGCACACCCGCACTAAAGCTCCATAAAATTTCATCGCCCCGCTTGTATCAAATAAAATTCCGCCGACTTACTTCGCAGTTTTATCTAAACTCGCGCTTAGTTCGGGTAAAATTTTATCTATCTCGCCGCTCTGTCCGAGGCGATACAGCGCGAAGTCGTATTTGATGGGATCGCTCGGATCGAAGCGCCTTAAGCTTTGCGTAAGCTGCAAAACTGCCTCAAAATCGTAACTCTTGCGATCGATCAGCCCAAGCTTAAGCGAAACTTTGTGCGTATGGGTATCGAGCGGGATGAGTAGGCGCGATTTTTCGATCTTTTTGTACAGCCCCAGATCGATGTCACTGTCGCGCACCGCCCAGCGCAGGAAAAGATTGTAGCGCTTATACGGCGACGTGGGCTTTTGCGCAAAGCCTCGACCGAAAAAAAACTCATACCCCGGGCTGCGGTGGGGATTTAATTTGTAAATTTCGCCGATTAAAAAATCTATTCCGTCTTCGATCCGTCCGCTTTTTTGCATACCGCAAAGCACGCTCTCTTCGATGCTAAGGCTATTTTTAAGCCGTTTTAAAGTTATAAAAATTTCAGCGACGTCGCGCGGGCTTTGAAATCTATATTTTTTGCCCGCAAGCTCCGTACTAATACGCTCATCGCTCCCGTCTAAAAGTGAAAAATCAAGCGAGCGGAGGAATTTTAAAATTTGAGCCGCGCTCCCATAAGCAAACAGCGCGCAGATGAGCGCTACGACGTCGTTTCGATGTCCCTTTGCGACCTGCAGCGGATCGGGTGCGCCGAAAAGATCCGCGTCGCAATTTTTCAAATCGGCGTAGTAATCTAAAATTTGCTTTAAGCTTTTCATTTTGCGTAGTAACTCATCGTCGTAGCGCCGAATTTGCGCGATTTAAGCAGCGCGAAATCGCCGATTTTAGGCGGCAGCTCAAGCTCGCTCATATGCTCGATCGCGATTAGCAGCTCGCACTGCGCGGAGCCCAGGCGCGCTATCAGCGCCAGCACCCGCTCGTAAATCTCGCCAAAGCCCTGCCTGATCGCAAACGGCGGATCCAGATAGACAAACACTCTGTGCGCGGGATCGGAGACGAAATTTTCACTAGAATTTACGGTATGGCTCTTGCTTGAATTTGCGACAGAGCATTCGCCTAAATCGTTTGCGGCAGCACTTTCGCCTAAACTGCAGGCAAAATTTTCGTGGGAATTAGCGGCGAAATTTTTTCTTGAACCGCGGGTTAAATTTACGCTTGGGCGTGAATTTTCTCTGCACTTGGGGCTAAATTTGCCGTCAGAATTCTCAGCAGAATTTTTTCTTGAATCATAGATGAAATTTGCGTTTGAATGTAAATTTTCTCCGTAGCTAGCGTTAAAATTTTCGCCTAAATTTAAGATTTCTTTCTCTTCGCAGCTCGCGCCTAAGCCCGTACCGCGATTTGCGTCAAAATTAGAGCTCTCGCCGCATTTTGAGCTTAAATTTACGTTGCAATTAACGGTCTCGGTGCCGCTCGCGTCGTATTTCGAAGCGCAGTTATCGTCAAACCTTTCGCTAAAGCTCACAGCGTCCGCAGCTAGCGAATTCACGCAGTATTTTATACTAGAAGCACCCGCATAATCGCCAATCTGAGCACAACCGCCAAAGCTCTCCATGCCTGCGCAATCAGCATTTGTACCGCTCTGCGCGCCATTTTGCGCGCTGTCAAGCACACTGCTTCGCGTGCCGCATTTAGCTAAATTTTTTACGCCGCTTTGCGTGCCGTCTTCCACTTTTACGCTTTGCGCGGCGCGGTATCCGTCCTCGCCCTGCTCTACGCTACTAAAGCTTTTGCGGCAGCTCTCTTTTTCGCCGTCTAAATTTTTGCGGTAGGTGGCGGCATGGTTTTTGTCTAAATTTTTGCCGCTCAAATTTAGCGAATTCGCGCCCGAGCGTCCATTCATATCCGTTTGCAGCTCGTGTAAAATTTCGGGCAGTCGTTCAAAGCAATCGCCCAAAATCGCATTTGCACCGAGCCCAAAAAGCTCGAAATTTTTCCGCATGATCTTATGCGCGGCAGCGTCCTTTTCGATCGCATAAACGTTTTTTGCGCCGTTGCTTAGCGCTTCAAGCGCCATCGCACCGCTGCCGCCGAAGCACTCGATAAACGCCGCGCCGCGCAACTGCGCTCGCCACGTATCGAAAAACGAGCCCTTTACGATGCTTTTCGTGCTGCGCGTGCTCGAAAGTGCGGGCAGAGCGAGCTTTTTGCCCCTATAAATGCCGCTTGAAATTTGCGTAAAGAGCGCGCCGTCAGGTTTGGAAAATTTAGCCATTTTGCCTTCTTAAAATTTCGATGATTTTTGCCTTGAACTCATCAAACAGCGCGCAAATTTCGGCTTCCGCCGCGTCGTATTCGCTCAGATCCCGCTTTAGCTCGCCTTGAAAATCCGCCAGCCTGGATAGCAGAGTATTCTTTGAAAACGGCAGCACCAAATCTCCGTCCTCGCCAATCAAAAATAGCGGTTTTGCCGAGCTTTGCGGCTTATCGCTTATCACAAAGTCGCAATCCTGCGCACTTGCGGCATGATCTTTTAAAAACAACTCCAGCGTCTTTTGCAAAATTTCGCAGTCGCAATCGATAAAAGCTCTCATCAAAGCCCCTTTTTAAATTTTATCATCTTAAATTTTTCGCCAAACTCAGCGCGCAGGTGATTGAACTGCAAAAGCGCGTTATGATAGCCCTTCTCGCCGCTTTTTTGCATAAAAAGCTCTAAAAGCTGGACCGCGCCGAAGTCTATGAGAGCCGCGATCTGTCTTTTAAAATCCGTCGTCGCAGCACCCACGTCCTCAAACGCAGCACGCAAAATTTCAAAATTTACGTCGTAGGTAAGATCGCTCTTGCCGTAAAAATCGCTTAAACTTTGCGCCTTAAAGAAGCTAAAAACCTCGTGGTTTCGGTAGATCCGCAGGCTAAAATCGCCGCTAGCGCCCATCTGTCCGTAATCGAAGGCTATGAAATAAAACCGCTGCGCACTGGCGCAAATTTCGCGCGCAAAGCGAAAATATCCGACCGGGATTTCGCCGCGCGATATGCCGAATCTGCGCGTGATGGTCAAAATTTCACCTTCTTTTATGGGGGCAAATTTTGCCGTGCCGCTCTCTATAAAAAGCATATTTTCGCCGTCCACCGCCTCGCATTTAAAGGCGTCGAAAAGCTCGTTCGCCACAAAGATCGCATCTTTAAATTTCGCCTCATGCGCGCTTGTGAAATGTTTTAGCGCGATCTCGTCGCCGAAGCTCTCCGCAAAACTCGCCCGCTGCAGCTCGCGCAGGCGCTCGTGCGGCTCGATGATCGCAAAGCTAAATTTATCAAGCGCCGCCACGCCGCCCAGCGTAAAGATAGCTTGCGCTATATCGCAAAGCAGCCGTCCGTCGTGCGAGCCGATCTCTACGATAGCGATTTTGGCGCTATCGTGCGAATTTCTTACAGGCGCAGCGTCTAAATTTAGCTCGCTCTCCGCAAGGTTTTGCCGCGACCTATTTGGGCTCGGCGCAGCGTCTAAGCTTAACTCTTGCGCCGCGCAAAAATCTTCGCTTAGGCGCAAAATTTCGCGCGCGATGCAGATCCCAAAAAAGCTTCCTACGCTTACGGCGGTGTAAAAATCGCCGCTCTTGCCGATTTTGGCGGCATTTGCGTAGTAGCTCTCGTTTAGCCAGCCCTCGAAAAAATCGCTAAATTTCACGCCCGCACTATCTCGTCCAGGCTCTTGCGTAGGCGCGCAAAACCCTCTTTGATCTCCGGTTTTTTGATATTTAGCGCAGGCAAAAATCTAAGGGTGCGCTTGCCGGATTTTAGGATCAAAAGTCCGTTTTGCAGGGCTTTGTTAAAAATCTCGCCCAGATTTTTTTCATCGCGCAGCACGAGGCCTTGCATCAAACCGAGCCCCACGCGCTTTTCGATCAGGCTAGGATAGTCTACGGCAACGGCATCCAGTTTTTTGATAAATCTTTTTATAGTCTTATCAAGCTTACCGCTCGCTTTTAAAAACTGAAGCTGCGAAAGCACCACAAGCGCCGTAGAGGTCGCCAAAAAGTTACCGCCGAAGGTGCTGCCGTGCTCGCCCGGAGCGAAAATGTTTTGCTGCGCCACGCACGCGCCGATCGGCACGCCGCCCGCAAGACCTTTGGCAAAGGTGATGATGTCGGGGCGGATGCCGTAAATTTGCGACGTCGCAAACTCGCCCGTGCGATATACGCCGCACTGCACCTCGTCGGTGATCAAAAGCAGCTTTTTCTCTTTCAAAACCGCCGCCAGCCTTTGCACGCTCGCCTTATCCAGAGGCTTGATACCTCCCTCGCCCTGGACTAGCTCGATCATCACGGCGACGCTGTTTTCATCGATATGCGCGATGATATTCTCGATATCGTCGAAAAATTTAAACCCGGGCATATAAGGCGCAAAAATTTCCGGATGAAATTTCTCCTGCCCGGTAGCTTGTAGCGTCGCTAGTGTGCGGCCGTGGAAGGAATTTCGCAGAGTTAGAATTTCAAATTTTTTATTAGGGAAATTTACGGTGCCGTATTTGCGCGCCATTTTGATTGCCGCCTCATTCGCCTCCGCGCCGGAGTTACAAAACACGGCGTAACTGCGATACCCCAAAAGCTCGCTAATCTTTTGAGCCAGGGCTTCTTGAGGCAGAATTCTATAGATATTCGAGCCGTGGATGATCTGCGCAGCTTGCGTGCCGATCGCTTCTAAGACGATTTCATTTGCGTGCCCCAGGCAGTTTACGCCGATACCCGCGCCAAAATCCACGTAGTCCTTGCCCGCTTCATCATAGACTATCGAGCCCTCGCCTCTTACTAGCGCTACGTTTACGCGCGCGAAATTATCCATCAAATAGTTCATTGTTTGTACTCCACTTTAGGCAGATGCCAAGATTTGTAATAAGCCACCATGCGAAACGCAACCCCCAAAACCAGCAAAATAATCACCGAAAAGGCGCCGCTAAGCCCCAACCCATCAAGCACGAAATATATCAAACCTACGCCCATACTTATCGTACCGTAAAGCCCGGTGCGCAAAAACCACGGCACTTCGTTCAGCAGGACATCGCGCAAGATGCCGCCGCCCACGCCGTTGCAAAACGCGATCAGCACCACGCCGAAAACGTTATGATTGTAGCTTAGCGCAACCATCGCCCCGACTATCGAAAAGCTTACGACGTCGATCGCATCGGTTAGAATAAATAAAAATTTACCCTCCAAATCGCGATTCTCGTAAAGTTTGGCAAAAATAGCTACGACGCTTACCGCAAGCACGATGGTTACGGGCACGTAGTGCGTGAATGAGTAGATCTCGCGACTTACCAAGGTGTCGCGCATGATCCCGCCGCCAAGCGCCGTCAAAAACGCCGCGATAAAGATCCCAAGCCAATCGCAGCCCTTCTTAACGCCGAATAAAAATCCGCTAAGCGCCGCCGAAGCGATGCCTACGCACTCCGTAAGCTCTAAAATACTCATATCATAAACCGCTAAAATCCTTTTAAAAACGCATTTTACAACAACTAAATATAAATTTGGGTAAAGCGTAGCTGGTAAAATTTAGGAGCGGCGGGAGAAATTTTGACTCGGCGGATAAAATTTGAGCGCGGCGAATTAAAATTTTACGAGATAGAATTTTGCGAGACAGAATTTCGCTAGGTAAAATTTTATGCGGCAGAATTCTACGCGGATAAAATACGGCGCCGTCAGGGCGCAAATATAAAATTTAGACTTGAAATTTATAAACGGCTGCGGAGATAAAATTTCATAGAATTTTATCGCAGTTAAACTACAGCGTCGCGGCCTAGCAAAAATTTTAGTTTGAAATTTTCAGCATCTGCGCGCTAGAAAGAATTTAACGCTACAAAGTCGGCTCTATACTTATGCCAACGGCACATAAATTTTGATTTGAAATTACGCCTCGTTTTTGGCGCCGTGTTGTGCCGCTATAAAATTTTATGAAATTTTACGACGACCTAACCCGCGCGGAATTCTACGTAAAATTTTAAAATTTAGCGGTCGAATTCTGCATAGAATTTTACGCCGAACCCCGCTAAATTAGCGCAGCCGCTCTTTTAAAATTTCCCAAATGCCGGGTATTGCCAGCAGTCCATTATGCGGCGCGGCGGCTATTTCATAAAATAGATCGCCCGCCTTAAGAGATCCCGTAAGATCATACGAGTGATGCACCGGTATCAGCTCGTCGGCGGCGCCGTGGATGAGCGTGATCTGCGTCCTGCGTGCCGCTTGCAAAAATTCCGCGGTCGGAATCTTATAGCGGATCAAAAATTTCGGCACGAAGGGGATTTTTTCGTGCGCGAGCCGCTCGAAGCTAAAATAGGGCGCGAGCAAAATCAGCCGCGCCGCGTCCCACTTCGCAGCCTGCTGTGCCGCGATGCCGCTTCCGATCGAGTAGCCGATCATCGCGAGCCTCTTGGGCGAATGCTGCGCCAAAACGTAGCGGCTCATCGCATCGGCGCTCGCAAAAAGCTGCTGCTGCGATGAAATTTTGCCGTCCGATTTGCCGTAGCCCGGGTAATCGAAAATATAAAAATCGTATCCCAAAGCCGCAAAATCCGCGCCGTATGCGCCCCAGCCGCTCACGTCGCCAAAGTTGCCGTGAAAGAACAAAATCGCGCCTTTAGGCTCTGCCGCGCTAAATTTCAGCCCGTTTATCGCCCCGCCCTCAAATGGGATATTGATCTCTTGAAATTTTATCGCAGCGGCGTTTGCGTTATTGCCCGCATCGCCGTTTCCTGCGGCATTTTCGCCGACGCGCTCGCCGCTAGTTTGAGCGCTTTTGTTTTTGATCTCGCCCGCAGCGGCGCCGTTTTCCTTTACGCCGCCAATCGCCGAAGCGTTTTCGTCAGCGACGCTGCTTGTAGAGGCGCTATTTTTCATAGCGAACATCGATGCCTCTAAATGCTCGCCGTTCTCTGGCGCATTCACAAGTCCTGCAAATTCGGAATTTTCAAAGCTAAATTTGAAGTTTTTATCTAACGGCTCGCCCAAAAATATCAGCCGCTCCTGAAAGATATAAAGTCCCGCCGCGATCGCTACATAAAGGCACGCCGCGGTAACGCACAGTCTAAGTAAAACCCTCATCGCCGTCCTTTAAATTTAAAACCGAGGCACAAAACGCGCAAGACGCAAAAAGCGCCTCGCCGCTAAGCTTTAAACTCGCTCAAAAACCATTGAAATGCCAAGATCAGCCCCGGCGCGCGCACGATCTTTTCGTCAAACATAAACTCTCGCGCTTTGGCCGCAGGCAGGTAAAAAAGCTCGATCTTCTCGCCGTCCACGCCGCCGCCGCGACCTAGCTTCATCGATTCGTCGATGCACGCGAAGTATAAAATTTGACGGTTCGCCGCAAAGCCCAGGGCGCTGTAGTAGCTCGTAATAAATTTCAGATCTTTCACGGTGTAGCCCGTTTCTTCGAGCACCTCTTCGATCGCCGTTTGCTCCTCGCTGATGCCCTTGTCTAAAATGCCAGCGCAAAGCTCATAGGTGTAGCCCTTTTCGGGCGAGTTGATTAAGCCTTCCTCTTGATAAAACCATACGCTGGGGCGAAACTGCTTGACGAGCAAGAGCGCGTCGCGCTGCGTATGGTAGAGCAAAATCGAGACGCTATCGTGCACCTTGACGCAGTCCCACGCGCGCGCTACGCCGTCCATTTCGAAATTTAAGCGAAAGGGTTTAACGAAATTAGAGCTTTTAAGCTCGGAAATTTTAAAATTTTTTATAGTAGTATCCATGTCGCAAGTCCTAAAAAGCTGAAAAATCCCACGATATCCGTTACTGTGGTAAGCAGTACGGAGCTGCCGACGGCGGGGTCGATATTTAATTTTTTAAGCGTGATCGGAATAACGGCGCCAAAAAGCCCCGCAAGAGTTAAATTTAGAACCATCGACATCGCAATTACCAACCCCAAAAGCTTAATGCCGAACCAAAAATACGCCACAAACCCCATCAGCGTGGCAAAAATGAGGCCGTTTATGAAAGCGATCGTGATCTCGCGAAAGAGAACCTGCTTTTTGTCTTTAAATGCTATCTCGCCCAGGGCTAGGCGGCGCACGGTTACCGTAAGCGCCTGCGTGCCGGTGTTACCGCCCATGGAGGCGACTATTGGCATAAGCACGGCGAGTGCGACCAGCTTTTCGATAGTGGCGTCAAAAAGTCCGATGATCGTGGAGCTTACGATCGCCGTGCATAAATTTACCGCTAGCCACAAGGCGCGCGCGCGACCCGCCTTAAAGATCGTCGTCTCATCATCCTCCGCTTCGTCATCGACGCCCGCGAGGTTGTAAATTTGCTCGGTGGCGCGCTCTTGGATGAGATCGTGGATATCGTCGGCGGTGATACGCCCGATGAGTATGCCGTTAGCATCGACAACAGGGATGACGTTAAGGTCAAATTCTTCAAAATCCTTGATCACGTCGTCGATCTTATCGGTATCGGTGGCGAAGTGGATTTTATTTTCGGCGCCGAATTTTTGTGAAATTTGCTCCAACGTGAGTGAAAAATCGTATAAAATCAGATCGGACGTCGAAAAGGTAGTAAGCAGATGTCCCTTTTTATCGAGCACAAAGAGCTGAAAGACGTTCTCGATCTCGTCCTTTTCGCGCATAACGCGCAGCATCTCAACCGCCTGCCCCAGGGTCTGATCTTGCCTCGCGCTAAAGACCTCGGTCTGCATATACGCGCCCGCCTCATCTTCGCTATATTTGGAGATAGTAAGAATGTCGTGGCGATCGTCCTCGTCAAGCCCATAGAAAATCTGCTCGGCCTTGTCCTCGTCGATTTCGCCGATGTTTTGCAAAAGCTCTGCCTGATCGTCGCTTTCGAGCTCCTCAATCGCTTTTACGATCTTTTCGTGAGGCAGAGTTTCGATGACGTCTTCGAGCATATGCTCGGGCATCTCAAGCGCAGCATCGGCAAGATCCTCAGGATCTAGCTTTTTTAAGAATTCTACGTATTTTTCTTCGTCATGCTTTTTTAGAGTTTTTAAATGCTCCGTAAGATCGGCGGCACTCAGCTCATGCTCAAGCGTATCGCCTAGATGCGCATCAAGAAGCGCTTTGGCTTCCTCGACGTCGTCCAGCTGCTCTTTATTTTCCATTTTCAGCCTTAATTTATCGTGATAAGCGACTCGTAGTTTTCAAATTTAGCAGGGTTTTTTGAGCCGTCTTTAGCTGCAGCCATTCTAGTGTCCATATCTTTGACGAGAGCTTTAAATTTAAGCTCCTCAGCGCTTATAACGTTAGTTTTTTCAATCTTGACTACCTTAAGCGGATCTATCGCCTGCTTATTTTTATAAAGTCCGAAGTGCAGATGCGGTCCAGAACTAAGCCCAGTCGAGCCCACGTAGGCGATTAACTGACCTTGCTTGACACTAACGCCTGCTTTTGTACCGCTAGCAAAGCCGCTAAGATGCGCATAAAGCGTGCTAATGCCGCCGCCGTGGTTGATCTCTACGGTGTTGCCGTAGCCGTTTTTACGCCCTACAAAGCTAATCTTGCCCGCCCCTGCGGCATTTACTCTAGTGCCTTTGGGGGCTGCATAATCCACACCCAGATGCGCGCGATATCGCTTTAAAATCGGATGAAATCTTTTAGGAGTAAAATAAGATGAAATTCTGGTATAAACAAGCGGCGTAATTAGCAGAAAAGATTCGACCTTTTTACCGCTTCGGTCGTAGTATTTATCATCGAAAAAATATAGCGATTTGGGCTTTTTATTTTCCTCGATCATTCCTGCGGTGATATTTACTCCGCCAAAAGGCTTGCCAAGGCGCGTTTTTTGCTCGTATAGGATCACAAGCCGATCGCCCTTTTGCAGCTTTTTAAAATTTACCTCATTTTTAAAAACAAGCATAAACTCATTCGCTAAAGCCGCATTGCCCGTAGCTTTGATGATGTCTTGATAGGGCGAGCTTTCGATCTGAATTCCTAAAGAGTAGCTGTTTTCCTCATAAACTATCGGAGTATAAACGAATCTAAAAGTGCCGAATTTATCGCGGTAGATGTGGATCTGAAGCTCCTCGCTGACAGGGATTAGCAGCTGAGAGACGCGACCTGCTGGATCACGCAAAATTTGACACTCCACGCCTGCGCGCACCTCAGCAGCAAGCTCCTGATCCTCTTTATCCAGGTCGTAATATACAGATGCGGGGATGCCCGCAGTTTCCATAAATTGCAGCAGACTTACGCCATCGGGCCAGGCAAACTTCTCTACGCTGGGGTTGTTCGCAAAAACTACGCCTATCCACAGAAAAAGCAATATAAAAATTCTAGTCATATAAAACCGCTTTGAAATATTATTTTAAGGCGGGATTGTAACGAAAAAACGCTTATATTTCGTAAATACCGCGGAATTTTATCGCTAATTTCAAAGTTTTATGTATAATTAGCCGAAATTTTATTCAGGAGCAGAATTTTGAAAAAAGCTTTACTTATTTTAGGTCTATTTTTAAGTGCGGCGATAGGGGCGGAATTTAATATGCCTCGATACGAAACCGCCCTACTTAGCGTAAAGGATGGTTCGGGCGAGATCACAGATAGCCCTACGATCGCCGTAGGCAGCAGTGGAGTGGTGATGCATAATTTCGGTAGCGGCGCGAGCTCCATCATCGCACGTGCCGTCGTGACGCAAAAAAGCGCAGGCAAGGCAAAGGTGCGATTTGAGGTTTTTGATATGTTAGCTCAAGAGGCGCTGCCACTGCCTAAAATTTTACCCTCAAGCGGCGATAAAGTGATCTTAAATTTCCTCTATGACCGCGCCATAATCGTCGCGCCTAACGCTGAAATTTACGAGCAGGTTATCAAGGCTTTCCCTAATATAAATTTTATCCACCCAGATCTTGGCGGCGCCTATCTTAGCTATAACCACAAGCCAAATCCCAGCCGCGACGATTTTCGTAAAATTTGCGCGCAAAACAGCGCCGGACTGATTTTTATCGCGATGGATAAACAAGGCGTATTTGCCGACTGCGGTAGTTTCAAGCCTTTGCGTACGTTTGCTAGCGGCAGCGTGGCTTATTATCAGCTGCCATTTTACTCACGCGTGGGCGAGATAAAGACCGTCATTTGGGACTTTACTAATGGCCCGATCAGCGATTACGACAAACACTACCGCTATTTGCTAGGCTTAGATGGCGACGAATAGCGCTGCGCGAGCGTTTTTTACAAATCTATTAGGCGCGGATAACGCCTATTTTGATGAGGCTCATCGCACGGCATACTGCTACGACGCGACGAAAAGGCGCTGCCTGCCGGACGGCGTGCTTTTCCCGCGAAGTGAGGACGATGTCAGTCAAATTTTAAAATTCTGCAACGAAAATTTAATCCCCATAGTTCCAAGAGGCGCAGGTAGCGGTTTTACGGGTGGATCTTTAGCCGCAAACGGCGGAGTAATTTTAGCATTTGAAAAACATATGAATAAAATTCTAGAAATCGACATGCAAAATCTACTCGCCGTAGTCCAACCCGGCTGCATAAATATCGATCTGCAAAAAGCAGCCGCAGCGCGCGGGCTTTTTTATCCGCCCGATCCCGCAAGCCAGGATTATTCCACGCTAGGAGGCAATGTCGCCGAAAACTCCGGCGGTATGCGCGCCGCAAAATACGGCATCACCAAAGACTACGTAATGGCACTGCGTGCGGTACTGCCTAATGGAGAGGTGATCCGAGCGGGCAAACGCACTATCAAAGATGTCGCAGGCTTCAACGTGGTAGGAATTTTAATCGCAAGCGAAGGCGCGCTTGCCGTCATCACCGAAATCACGCTCAAACTAATCCCAATGCCAAAGCTTAAAAAGACCGCGATGGGCGTTTTTCCTAGCGTAGATGCAGCAATGAATGCCGTGTATAAGACAATGGCAGCCGGTATCACGCCCGTGGCGATGGAATTTTTAGACGCGCTGTGCATAGCCGCGGTCGAGGAGAAATTTCACAAGGGCTTGCCGAAGGGCGCGGGCGCGATTTTGATCTGCGAAACAGACGGCAATTTAGAAGCAATGCTTTTGGAGGAGCTCGCGCTCATAAAAGAAATTTTCGTTCAAAACGGCGCGAGCGACTTCCGCATCGCAGAAAGCGAAGAAGAGCGTGCGGGCATTTGGTTTGCGAGGCGCAACTGCTCGCAGGCAATCAATATCTACGGCACGCTTAAGCTAAATGAGGACATCACCGTCCCGCGCTCGCAGCTGCCCGAGCTACTGCGCCGTATCGCGCGCATCGGCGATAAATACGGCGTGCGCGTGCCCTGCTTCGGGCACACGGGCGACGGCAATGTCCACACCAACGTCATGGTCGCCGACAAAAAAGATGAAGCTCAGGTGCGACGCGGACATGACGCAATCACCGAAATTTTCAAAGCTGCAGTTGATCTTGGCGGTACGCTCAGCGGCGAGCACGGCATCGGACTAAGTAAGGCGGAATTTATGTCACTAGCTTTTAGCGCAGCAGAGATGGAGCTATTTCGCGCGATCAAAAGGGCGTTCGATCCAAAAGGTATCTTAAATCCCGGAAAAATGGGGCTTTAAATTAGGATCGTCATCCAACTTCTACGGTGATTTGAAATCGATTTATCCCACTTATCTCATCTAAAATTTTACTTTCTTACAATATGCCTACTTAAAATTTATCTTGCTTGCAATTTAGCTTATTTACAGGCTACTTCGAGTTAGTTTTAAGCTTGATCTACCCATTTACAGATCGATTTTGCTTGCTTTGCGATGAATAATTTTACTTGTTTATTGACAGATTTCATCCACTTGATAATTGATTTTACTTACTTCGCAGATTGATTACCTCGTGCGATCTTCTTCGGATATTTTTGCCATATCAGCTGTGATTGCATAGCTACTCGCTAGTTTGCGCAATTTTTTCTCCTTCAACGATATATAATTTAGCACCATGATTATGATGAAATCCCTATATCGCGATGGGTAAGTCTATGATAAATTAAAATTCTGTCAATAAAATCCACAGCATAGATTAAATTTTAAACTTCCAAGATACTGAAATTTTAAAATCGCTATCTATCGCTATTATCGCAATATGCGGAATTTCAGCGATAAAATTTAGAAATAAAATTCCGCGGAATTCCATAAAATCCCATAAAGCTCCGCAAAATTTCTATACTAATTTCGATCTCGCCGTATTATCTAGCTAGCCCTGCCATCTATTTGGTCGCATTAGCCTCGCTTGCATTTATTTTATTCATCGCAGCTACCACGTTGCAGCTAAACTCCGCTCCCAGCTTGCAGGCTTTGTCGTAGTAGATCATCGCTTTATCCAGATCCGGCTCGCCAAATTCCTTCTTTGAATACGCTAGCCCAACCCTTTGGCATCCCTCTGCCAAAGCAGAATCGCAAGATTTTAGGAAAAACTTAAGAGCGCCCTGATAGTCTTTTTCTTCGTAGCTAGCGACCGCAGCGTTTAAGCAGCCCTCGCCTAGTCCCAAATCGCATGATTTAGCAAAAAAAGCGAACGTATTTTTCTTATCCGCATTTTTATAAGAGATTATCGCGGCGTTGTAGCAAGCTTTGGCAGCTCCCAGCTCGCACGCTTTGGAATAAAACCGCGCGGACTTGCCCTTATCTTTCGTAGTTTTATATAAATTTTGCTCGTCGTAATATAAATCTCCCGCGATAGCACAGCTATTTTCCAGCCCCGCTTCGCAAGCTTTTTCAAACGGCTTTTTCGCTGCCTCATAATCGCGCTCCTCAAGCAAATATGCTCCGTAGTCTTCGCACGAATTAGCCCTACCGACGCCGCATCCGACAAACGAGACCCCCTGCGGGAAAAATATCTGCGCGAGCAAGTAGGCTGCTACGATTAGTGCAGCAATCGACGCTAAAATTTTCATTTTTACTCCTTTTAAATTTTAAAAATAATTATAGCAAAAAGCGAGGGATAAAATTTTAATTTTTGATAATAGCTGTGAAATCTCCGGCGAATTTTTGCAAAATTCCTATCAAAATCCCAAGCAAAATTTTAAATAAAATTTTAAACGGAACTTTGAGCGGAATTTTAAAAAGACAAATTAAAATTTTACTTGCAAGATTGTTTTTATGGCTGGCTATCTCACTTTTTTACTCGCACGTCTATATGACTGTCCACGGCTATAGTATTTATAATAGGACTAAAACGTATTTAATCCTTGAGGTCTTAAGCACCTGCAGCCTCTGCAATGGTGATTTATCAGAGCGACAATCTAATGCGTAAAATATTTTGTTGCATATCAAGCCCATGGTGAGCATCTTGCCGTGCCCTAGAAAACTTTTGAAAATTTCGCATTGCTGCTTAGAAATTTTAAAAAATTTTACGCTGCCAACCTTTAAATTTTATCTTAGAAATAGGCTTGCCTATGCCAAAATCGCAAGCATAATGCACCTTTAGGCGTTTTGGCTCAATACCCAGGATTCTTAGATCGCACCACTTAGATATGTGAGTCTTAAAATAATTAAGGCCGCGCAGTATCTGTATCGCGCATGTAAATTTCATCTATGTAGGCGCACCCACACATCATCCATGAACACTATATTTGCCGCGATTCCGCGCGATGTATGCCAAAAAAGCGTATCGGTCATGAGCGATAAATTTCCACTTTTCGCCGCTTACACGATCCATGAAATTTTATCCTCTCGGTCTTTAAATTTACGCTTCTTTAGAGTCGAACTCTATCACAGCCTCCTCCTCGCCGAACCACATCACGGAGTTTTTCATATCGCAAAACCTCGCCTCATCCGCCATTAGCTCCGCTAACACCGCTCGCGCTACCTCGCTGTTTCGTGCGTCCACAAACGCCTGCACGCTTTCATACCATAGCTCGCCCATCGCGTCGTAGCCAAACGCCGCCGTCTCACGCTTGGTGCTCTGACCCTCGGGAAAGACGGGAATAGTTTTTGCGTAACGGATAATATTTAGCTCTTTTTGATTAGCCAAAACCTTTTGCGAATGCGCCGCCCAGTGCGCCAAAAACTCCTGCTGCGTGATGTTCGGCGCCCTTTTTACTAACATCGTGATCTTAAACACAACCGCTCCCTAAATGAAATCTATCTCAAAATTTACACCCTGTTCTATGATGCATCCGCGTTTTTGCAATTTTGCTTAGCGTTCTTTGCGTCTAAATAGACCTTGAAAAAACTTAAAATAGCAGCCGTGCGCGCAAACACAAATCGCCAAAATGCATAAACCTCGCCGTTTAAAACTTAAATCGCTGTCAATCTCGCTTGGTTTGACTGTCTATGGAGTAATTTTACGGCTACCGCCAAAATAAATTCCGCAGGCTCTTTGCAGGCAAAGTAAAATTCTGCCAAACCTTAGTGGACGATAAAATTTTACCGACTTTCGGCGCGCATAAATTCCGTCCGTTTAGGCGGGCAAGATAAAATTTTGCAAGCATTAAGTGGTCGGCAAAACAGATGAGTGGCAATTCTCTCTTGCGCCGCCGCGCGCAAATTACGTTGCCACGCACGCGCCTAGCCCTTGCTCGCCAAAAACCTCTGCAAAATTATCGTCGCGGCGATGCTATCAAAGCGAGGATCCTTGCCGCCGCCCTTAGTGCCTTTGCTCGCAAGCTCCGCCGCTTCGGCGCTCGAAAAGCTCTCGTCTTGGAATTTTATCTCGCCGTCAAAATCCAGCAGCGAAGCGAAGTGGCGTATGCGCCTGCTCATCTCCTCCTCGCTCGCCCCGCCGCGCGGCACGCCCAGCACGAGCACGCTCGCGCCCTTTTCGCGCAGCAGCTCGCTTAGCTCGCGCGCGGCTTGGGTTCGGTTTTTGCGCAGGATCGGCTCGCACGGAAGCGGCGTCTTATCATCCGGTGCCGCCGCCACGCCGATACGTTTAAGCCCAAGATCGATCGCAACTATCAAATTTCATCCTTTACTAATATCAAATTTCGCAGAATTACGCCATTAAAATTCTATCGTGGAAATTTCGCGATCGAAATTTCATAGCTAAATTTCATCGCAGAATTCCACCGTGGAATTTTATGAAATTTCATACAAAATAGGCATAATAAATTTCACTCGCTCGTGGCGCCTGCGAGCCTATTAATTTATCATCCACAAGCTTCAAATTTTAAAATTTCGATCGCCGCGCCCGGCTCAGTACATCCGCACTGAGTCCACGCGAGTTGCACGTAAGCGACACCCAAACTCACGGCGGGCATAAATCCTGCCATGCAGGTGCCGGACGTGCAACCAACCCACTCCACGCAAAATCAAAATTTTAAAGCAAACCCACACTCACGCGACGGAGCAGATACAAGCCCCCCTACGTTTTATAACTCGTAAAATTTTACTGCTACGATCAAAATTTTTCCTTGCGGCAAATTTAGCCTACCACACTCGCGCTGAAATTCGTAGCCAAATTTACCCGCACAAATTTAGCACGATAGGCAAGCAAACGTTTAAACGCTATTTCAGAAAATTTCATGCATTTTAACACTTAAATTCTGCGCCGCAAAGTATTTATAAATCGCGAGAGGCATCCACAAACCGATCATTACCGCAAGCGGGGCGAGCGGAGCTGCACAAACAAACTGCGCCGATTTATTTTAAGCCAAGTGCTACTTGCGGAAGATAAAATTTTACCAAGCCGCCTTTTTCTAAATTTAAACTCCGGCCGCGCAGACTACGCGCCGTGCAAACAAGCCGTGCCGGCGGGCGGCACCCGATCAAACCGCGGCAAGTAAGCGCCTGCTGGCTACTTTGCCACGATCTTTGCGCCTAAAATTTCGATCCTGCCTTCAAGCTCATATTCGTAAATTTTATCTCCGAAGCGCTCGATCGCCGCTTGCAGATCGGAATTTAGCGCTAAAAATTCCATCACCTCATCCTGCGCGCGCTCAGTGTTTTGCGGCGTCTGCGGAGCTAAAGAGGCTACGAACTCGCCAAAATCCGCGATCAGTCGCGCCTGGGATTTTGCGAGCAGATCATTCGTGCCCGCGCTCTCGTCCATTCGGTGCGGCAGCACGTACACGGGCACGCCCATCTCGCGAGCCAGGCGCGCGCTTTGCAGCGAGCCGCTACGGGGCTCGGCTTGAGCGACGATGAGCGCTTCGGACAGCGCCACGACGATGCGGTTGCGCTGCAAAAACTGAAATCCGCGCGCGCTCACGCCGTCCTCATACTCGCTAAGCGCGAGGCTACGCTCGTAAATTTTGCCGATCATGGCGGCGTTTTGCGCGGGATAAATTTGATCAAGGCCGTTTCCAAAAACCGCGATCGTATTTGGAAACGCCCCTTCGTGCGCGGCTATGTCGCAGCCGATCGCCGCGCCGCTTACGACGCAAAAGTCCGCATCGCTCAAAGCGCGGGCGAGGCGCAGAATCAAATTTTTGCTATAAACGCTCATCTTGCGCGAGCCCACGATCGAGATGCGGCGCTTTTGCAGTAGCGCCGGCTCACCCCTAAAATACAGCCGCGCGGGCTCGCTCGCACCGAGCCTTTTTAAGCCCTGGATTTTAAAACCGAGCTCACTCGTAGTACTCATAAATTTCGTCCAAATAGACCAAATCGACCTCGCTTAGGATGTCGGCGCTGTTTGCAAGCGCGCGCAGAGTGGAGCTTTTGGGATGGCCGATAGCGATGGCGTAACCCTGTTTTTTAGCAAGCGTCACGGCTTCGCGCAGCTTTTTGCGCACCGCGGCGACGCTGTTTTGATTATCTAAAAACACATCGCGATGCACGTATCGCATGCCAAGCCCATTCATCGCCGCTTTGGCCTTGGTAGCGGGGCTAGTGCGCGAGTCGATAAATAAAAATCCATGCTCGTTCATCGCGCGCAGCAGGTTTTGCATCGCGCGCTCGTCGGAGGTAAATTTAGAACCGGTGTGGTTGTTTATAAATTTAGCGTTCGGAAAGTCCGCGCGTAGCTTCGCTATGACGCCTCGCAGCTTCTCGTAATTATCCGAAGCTCGCAGCGTCGCGGAATTATTTTTGGCAGAGCTTGCCTCCATCGGCAGGTGGATCGCGTAATGCTCAAAGCCGCGAGCGAGCGAGCGCGTGTCCTTGCGCTGATACTCGGGCGGGAAGATGGACGGCGTCACGCGCACGGGCAGAGCGGCGATCTTTTGCGCCTGCTCGTCGGTGCCTACGTCGTCGATAATGATCGCTAGCTTTGCGCGAGAGCCTGCAGGCAATGCTTTACGCGGCGATTTAGAAAGATCGTCCGCACCGCTAGAAGCAGGACTTTGCGCGGTAGAATTTATGGAATTTTCTGAAGCGGAATTTGCCGCGGTAAAATTTACGTCCGATCCGTCATTTGCCGAATTTACGGCGGAATTTACGGAAGCGATAGAATTTGCGGAATTTTGAGAATTGTCGTTTGTAGAATTTTGTTTTGCGGAATTTTGCGAGGCAGGCTCTACGGGAAGCTTCGGCGCGGTTATGTTTTGCTCGGCGATCTTATCAAGCTCCTTTTGAATCAGCGCTTCCTTCTCCGCAGCGCTTAAACGAGGCTTTTTACCGCGAGAATCGGAAGGGCTTTCGGAGGCTTGTTTGCGCGAGCTTTGCTGCAACGCGGCTTTATTGCCCGAAAATACGAGATCCAAAACCGCGTAGGTAACCGCACCGCTTAAAAAGCATAAGATTACGACAAAGGCGATCGCTATATAATTGATCGGGCGCTTTTTGCGACGCCCGCATGGATTTGTATTAGCCAAAGCTCATCCGAAATCAGTTTTTATCTTTGTTTATGAGCTTACCCTTGGCGATCCACGGCATCATCGCGCGAAGCTTCTCGCCGGTTTTGGTAAGCAAGCTATTTGCCGTGATGTTGCGCTCGGCGTTCATTCGCACGTAGCCAGCTTTGCGCTCGAGGATGAAATCTTTTGCAAATTTGCCGTTTTGGATCTCTTTTAGCACCTCTTTCATCGCCGCTTTGCTGCTTTCGTTTACGACGCGGTTGCCGCTTACGTAATCGCCGTATTCTGCGGTGTTTGAGATCGAGTAGCGCATATCAGCCATGCCGCCTTGATAGATGAGATCCACGATCAGCTTCATCTCGTGCTGGCACTCAAAATACGCCATCTCAGGCTCGTATCCCGCCTCAACGAGGGTCTCAAAGCCCGCGTTGATGAGCGCGCAAAGTCCGCCGCAAAGCACAGCCTGCTCGCCAAAAAGATCGGTCTCAGTCTCTGCTTTGAAGGTCGTTTCGATGATGCCGGTGCGGCCGCCGCCGATCGCGCTTGCATAGCTTAGAGCAAGCTCTTTGGCTCTGCCGCTTTCGTTTTGCGAAACGGCGATCAGCATCGGCACGCCGCCGCCGCTTACAAACTCGTTGCGGACGGTGTGACCCGGGGCTTTCGGAGCGATCATAATGCAATCGATGCCCTTTGGAGGGACGATCTGTCCGAAGTGGATATTAAAACCGTGCGCGAACGCAATCGCGTTGCCCTCGCTTAAGCTCGGCTCGATCTCGGCTTTAAAAATGTCGCTTTGAAACTCATCAGGCGTTAGGATCATCACAAGATCGGCTGCCTTCGTAGCCTCGCCGACGCTCATTACTTTAAAACCCTTCGCCTCAGCCTTGCTCCAGCTCGCGCCGCCCTTTTTCAGGCCCACGATGACCTCTACGCCGCTATCGCGCAAATTTTCGGCGTGAGCGTGTCCCTGCGAGCCGAAGCCGATCATAGCGACCTTTTTAGCCTTAATCAAACCCAAATCGCAATCTTTGTCGTAAAAAACATTTATTGCCATAACGCATCCTTTTTTAAAAAATTTAGGCGAGATTGTAGCTAAAATTTGCTTTTATGCAGATAAACCACGCGCAGCAAGGGCGGATAAAGAAATTTTGAGCTATCATTGAGGCATAATTTAGCTTTAAAAGGAGCAAAAATGAAAGTGGGATTTATCGGCGGCGGAAATATGGGTGAGGCGATGATCGCAGCACTTTGCGGAACCGGCGGACGAGATTGCGCGGCGAGTGGAGAAAATTTTGCAGAGGACAAAGAAAATTTCGCGCACGGCGGGCGGAATTTTATTTCCGATACTCAAAATTTTACAGCTTGCGGGCGGAATTCCGAGCCCGATATACAAAATTCCGCTAGCGACGGGCAAAATTCCGCCTGCGCGCAATCCGGCTCCGATACGAAGCTTCAAGTCCTAGCTTATGCCAGAAGCAAAAACGAAGTCTTGCGCAAGCGCTACGGCGTGCAGATTTTGCAGGACGAAACGCAGCTGGCGCACGAAGCGGATATGATCGTGCTCGCGACCAAGCCCGCCAGCTACGAGGAGATTTTGCACCTGATCGCGCCCGAGCTCGCGGGCAAAATCCTGCTTCTTTTAGCGCCGAATTTCAAGCTGGAGCGTGCCCAAAATATCGTAGGTGCGGACGTTTTCGTAGCCCGCGCGATGCCAAACGTCGCCGCAGGCATCGGCGCGTCGGCTACGGCGCTGTGCTACGGCGAGTATTTTGATGAGGCCAGTCGGGAGATCGTACGAGCACTAGCCGCCAAAATCGGTAAATTTTACGAGATAGACGAGGCTGGCTTTGCCGCATTTACTGGGATCGCAGGGAGTCTGCCTGCGTATGTGTGCGCCTTTATCGAGGCTGCGGCGGATGCGGGCGTGCGGGGCGGACTGCCGCGGGCGCTGTGCTACGACGCGGTAGCGATGGCGGTAGAGGGCGCGGCGCGTCTGCTGCAAAGCGGCAGGCGCCCATCGGAGCTCAAAGACGCCGTCTGCTCGCCTGCGGGCACGACGATAGAGGGGCTCGCGGCACTGGAGGCGGCTGGGTTTCGCGCAGCGGTGATGGCGGCGATCGAGGCGTGTATCGCCAAAGCTCGCAGCTAGGCTTTTGCTACACCTTGCCAGTTTCGGATTTCAAACTTAGCGCGTTTGCTGGCGCGCTAGTATCGAAATTCTGTGCGGGCGCGCTAGCTAAAATTTTGCCTTATCTTTAAATCGAATGAGTTCGCCATTTCTGCGATGGCGGAGTTTACGAGCCTTATGGTAAACGAGCCGGCAAGCTCGTATTGCATTTAAAATTTTAAAATTTAGAGATTTGTAAAAATTTTAGTTCAAAATTTCGCTCTTAAAATTCTAAATTTACAGGATTGTAAATTTAGCGCTCGCAGCAGGGTAAAAATTTTGATTTTAGCAGCGCGAGCCTACGTCCAAAACCATTAAAATCAAAATTTAGCGCAGCATAGGTAGATGCGCCCGCGACTGCGAACTTGTTAGATAAAAACTCACGCAGAACGCAAGCGCTAAATAGTGCGCCTTGCGCCGCAGTCTTATTAAGACACAAACGCAAACTGCAAAATTTCGCCGCTCGCGCAAACAGCAAATCAAAGTAAGCCGCGCCGAACCGTATTTTACTACCAGAGCGAGTCGCATCAAAACATATCGCCGCCCGCCGAGCAAGCTGCAAATCAAAACCACATTCCGCCGCCCAAGCAAGCCTTAAATTTAAACCGCGTTTCGCCGCCGAGCCGCAAACCAAATCCACGCACCAAATCCTACCGAGCTGCGCAATAAAATTTAACTTTCATACAGCCAAAATTTCGCACGCAAAACCGCGATAAGCAAGATCAGATAAATTCCTTCTCTAAAGGCTGCATCGCGTTGCCGTCTGCGTCGAAAAGCACCCGCCCGCAAACCTCGCAAACCTCGTCCCTAGGAGAGGGCTCGTCCGCATCCAGCTGCCACGCGGACATCTCGCCGCACTCGCAGTTTATGACGTAAAGGATCTGCCTTTTGCGGCGCTTGCCCCACGGCGCGATATCCCAAAATAGCTCCTCGCGCTTGCCTAGCTTTTTAAAATCTTTCTCGGCGTCCTTGTGCGCGACGAGCAGATAGTAGGCATCACTATGAAGATCCAAAGTAAAGAGCCTAAAATCGCTCTTCTTTAGCGCCTTTTGAAACTCGTTCATCAAAAATAGGCTCGCATCGCCGCGCTCGAAACCCTCTTTTTTCGCTTCTTTTTCGAGCCTTGCGTAAATTTTATCGCAGTCTAGTGACACGCCGCTTTGCAGCGCATCAAGCCTAGAGCTGATAAATTTGCCTACATCGCCCGTCTCGTCCTCGCCGACCCAGTCAAGCACCCGCACGAGCCCTTTTGCGATAAGCGTGTCCAAAAACTCGCCGTCACCAAGCTCGCCTATCTTTTCAAAACCCTCCGTTTCGCCCGCCGTCAAATGCTTTAAAACGCAGCACTGATCTTTCGTCATTTTCGCTCCTTTTGATTAAATTTACCGCCTACGTGGGTCTATTTAAATTTTACTCTCAAAAAGCTTTAAGCTTGCTTTTCGCAAGTTTGGCACCGAAAGTCCGGGCTCGCGACGCACGAGCACAAAATAGACGCGCGGGCGTGCGCAAAATACGTAAGCCATCGCAAACGGCAAGCGCAAATTTAGCTCGCGGCGGCGGGTAAAATTTACGCTATAATTTCACAAAAGCGCTAAAATTCCAACCGAAAAGGACGCAAATGCAAACGGATCTGCAAGAAAAGATCAAGGAGCTGCAGCGCAAGATCGCGCGCGAAATCACCTATTTTCAGACGGGCGGCGTGAGGCCGCGAGGCGCGATCGATGAGTGCTGGATCGGTCGCGTGCTCGCCTGCGCGGCGGATGAGGAGCTGCCTGTGGATCAAAACGGCGCGCCGATGCTCCCTCTGGCGCAGTTTTACCTGCCCGCGCTGCCCTACGTGCCGCAGGTCTTGGACGGCGTCAAGCTGCTTACGGTCTTTATCTCACAGGATCTCATCGGCAAATCCCCTGAGCAGATGGACGGCCTGTGGAAGGTCCGCGAGTATAAAAACGAGGAGGAGCTCGTCATAAAGGAGCTTGCAAATCCGCGCTCGCAGATAAAGCCCTTCCCTTTGCAGCCCAAATTTGCCGCGGACGATACGCCCGTTTGGGACGGCGGCGGGCTGGATGCAGACGCCATAGATGAAATTTTACGTCTTGAGGAGACGGAGGGGCTCGAGTATTACGACGACATCGCCTTGGAGTTTTACAACTGCACGAAATTCGGTGGCTACCCCTCCTTTTGCCAGTCGGGAGTGAGCTTCGGCGAGGGCTATCAGTTCGTTTTTCAGGTCTCTTCAGACGAAAAGGCGGGCTTTAACGTCATTGACGGCGGTAGCTTGATGTTTGCTAAAAACCCGCAAAGCGGCGCATGGAGCCTGTATTGTGATTTCGATTAGGCGCGCGAAAGGTAAATTTAGCTCGCTTGCAAAATTCCGCCGCTTCAGACGGACGCTCGGACCGAGTAATTTGCAATGAAATTTTATCGGTGCGCGGCTTTGAGCCCGCTCAGTGCGGATTAAATTTAAACGACGGCGCGCCTCAATTAGATTAAATTTAAGCCGCCTAAAGACGAGCCGTATAGTTGCAGGCGAGCCGAATACGACAAGCGGGCTGTAAAAATTCGGCGCTGCGAAATTTTAAAATTTTATAGCCTGAAATTTTGGCTTCAGCTTGGAATTTAAGGCGCGCTTGAAATTTTAACCCGTAAATTTAAAGGAGCGAAAATGAACGCAAACGAGCTTGCAAACATCTGGCGCAGGCCGATCTACCTGCCCTATCTGCAAGAACCGCTCACGCCCGAGGCGCTGAGGACCGCGGAAGAGGAGCTAGGACGCACCCTGCCGCGCGAGCTAGTCATGATGCTAAGCATCCAAAACGGCGGCTACCTGCGCTACGAGCTGGAGGGCTACCCGCTAGACGCCATCAGCGGCATCGGCGAGGCGTATCCGTCGCTTACGCGCTTTAACTGGGGCGAGGAGTGCGAGTGCGTGAGCTTCGAGCTTAACGGGCTGGTGCCATTCAGCGGCGACGGGCATTGGTATCTGTGCCTGGACTACCGCGCCAGCGAGGAGCCTGCGGTCGCCTACATCGACGTCGAGTGCGATGAGCAAAGCATCATAGCGCAGGACTTCGCTTCGTTTTTAGCGCTTTTGAAGCTTGATAGCGACGGCAAGATCGCGCTACAAACGGGGCTCGATCTGGACGGCACGAAGGCGCGGCTGGAGGGAATTTTGAGCGTGCGAGCTAAAGCCGCCGATCCGCAACTTTACGGCTTTAGCGTATATAATTTCGCTCGCGAGGGCGGCGTGCTGAGCCTTAGCCCGAACGAGGTTCGGCTCGGATTTGCCAGGCGGGGCGAGCGGCGATTTAAAGAGCTTAAAAACTTCAGCGAGCCCGTCCTGCGCTATGCTGAGCTGGACGCCGGCGCGATGATACTGGACGTTTTCAAAGAGGAGCTGATGGGTGAAATTTTGCGCGAGCTAAAGGACGCGGGCTTGTGCGCACAGAGCCTAAAAGACGTGGTCGGTGCGTAAGCTTTCGCGATTGGGAGTGTAGCTTTGTGACGGCTGCGGCGCACGCTCGTGCAACCAGCAATGCGGACTTGCGAGCGCAAATTTAGCTCGCCGCGGCAGGTAAAATTTCGCTATAATTTTGCCGTTTCAATAAGGAGAAAACGATGAGCGTAGAATTCCGCGTCAAAAACAAAAAGCAACCGCTATTTATGGGGTATTCGGACGCTATGAGCGTTAGCAAGGCATTGGATCTGCTGCCCGATCATCGGTGTTTGGCATAGACGAGAGCGCCGAGGACTTTGACGAAAAGGCGTTTTTGAAATCGCCTTTGAGCGAGCATGAGTGTCTGATTTTAGGCGTGCGAGACAAGAGCGGGCGCGGGATGGAGCTTAGCTACGATGAGGAGCAGCAAAGCTACGCAGTGCGCGTAAATACGCCCGCGACGGTCTTTGATTGGGTTTTGGCGATCTCATATCTGCAGGCGCTATCTAAGCAGCTGGAAAGCGAGATCGCGGGTGAAGACGGCGAAATTTACACTCACGACAAAATAGAGCAATTCGACTACGAGCGCGATATAGCGACGGGACTACATTCGATAGATCAGCACTTAAACGGCGATACGGAGGTAAATTTTTGCTACGGGGTGCAGAGGCCTTTTGCGATAAACCGCGCGATGATGGATGAAATTTTAGCCTCATACAATCCCGCCGCCGAGTTTAGCAAGCGGCTAACCGAGGTGCAGTATCTTGACGCTTACAGCGCGCACCAGAGGTTTTACCGAAATGGGGATGACGGCACGATAATGGGCTCATACGCGCTCACGCAAGACCTACCTACCATCCTGCCCTACAAACCGTTTGTGGAATGGCAAAACGCGGAGATGCTGAAAAATAGCGACGTCGCGCGCTGGCAGATCGCGCTCATAGGCATAGAGGGCGACGAAAACGACGCAGGTAACTACCGCGCGATCGCCGAGCTGGAATACGACGAGTTTATCGCGCAGCTGCCGAAGCAAAGCTACCGCTTCATCGATGCGATCTATATTTTGGTTGACGGGCTAAACGTCAATCAGCTAAAGGCGCTGGCGGGCTAGCTCTACTTGCGGTGAAATTGCGGGATTTTATCGAGGATTGACGCCGCAAAATTTAAAGGGGTGAAATTCGCGGTAAATTTCGCGATGTGTAAAATTCCAAAAGACGGAATTTTATCGCGATGCAAATTTAAGAATTCCACCACGATAAAATTTCGTCGCGGTAAAATTTAGAAAGGTTAAAAATGGAAATGACTTATTATGATTTAAAAATTTACGATAACGGCACGATGCGAGGTGTACTGCAAGATGACATCGAGGCGTTGCCGTTTTTCGACTACTGGCAAAAGATGAGCCTATGCTCGACACAAGGCATCTATATAGACGAAAATGGCAAAGAGCACAGGCTCGTCTATCTGCACGACTGGGAAAAATTTTGCAGATTATTCGCTCGAGAATAGGAGCTACTTAAGCGCGCCCCGGCCGGTAGCGAAAATGAGCGATCCGATCCGTAGCGCATCTCGGTAAGTAGCATAGAAGCAATCCAGGCTTTAGCGCATCTCGATAGGCGGTGTGGAGGATACGACCAAAGCGTAGCACACTTTGGCTGGCGGAGAAATAGCACTCGAGCCGCAATGTATTTCGATAGGCGACAAGTAATGCACTCTCTCACAACACAAGCGGATTTTATCCGCAAAAAGCGACGCGCGTTAATCAGCCAAAATCGCCGCTCCGCTTAAATCCGGGTTCAAATTTAGCTCGTCTATGACCCGCAAAAGCTCTAAAATTTCATTTTTGATCTCAGCGGCCTCCCTTAAGCTCGGCGGCGGCGAAAAGAGCGTTGTTTCAAACTTATTTTTCGCTCCGTTTAAAAATAGATAAAGCTTATCGTCCATAAACGCCGCGCTCAGCCCTATTTCCCCCGCGAATTTTTCCTTTAGCTCTCGCAGGTACTGCATAAACGCGGGCGTCAAAAGATACCTTGCCCCTACTTTATCATCCGCAAAGACCCTAAATTCTTTGCTAAAAAACAGGTCGTCCATCTGCTCTTTTTCGCCTAAAAATCTGGTGTTTAGCGTGCGGCTCGCGACTATAGTTTGCCCGCTAAATTTCTTGTAAAACTCGCAGACCAAGACCGAGCCGCTGAACGCCTGCATATCCTTCATGGCCTCCCATGCAAAAATTATCGCGGATAGCAAATTTAGCGCCGCCGAGTCGCTTAGCTCCAGCGTCGCGCCGTTTGGGATATCGATCGCTTCGCTGAGGCTAAATTTGACGCCCTTATAAATACCGCTGATTTGATCTTCGGCACGAAATTCATCCGGCGAATAGATGCCGATTTTGCGAAATTCTTTGCGGCTGATGCCGGCATTCGGATCGTAGTTAAAATTTGGATCTGTGCTCCGAATAGCGGCGCGGACGAAAACGTCTTTATAAAACGCTTTGTAATCCCCCAGCTCGCTGGTCACTCGGCCCCTGTTAGCCATTAGCGCGGCGAGAAAAAACGGAATATAGATAATGATGAAAAATAGCGGTGCAAGGCGATTTTCAAAAAGATGCCCTACGGCAAATCCGCCGCCTACGGGCAGTGCTATTATAAATAAAATTCCCAAAAACAGATACTTTGCAAATGCTAGCCGGCACTCTTTTTGCTTTTTGGCGGTGGCAACTATTGCTTCGTTTAGGTTCAAAATTTTACCTTTATTTAAAATTTGCGCGATGTATTTCGCGCCTGGAGCGAATTTTAGCAAAATTTACGCCGCAAAGATACGGCGGCGTGAGTAAATTTTATTAGGCGGATTAAATTTATGAAATTTGCGTCGCGGCGGCGATCTACTCGGACGTGCGCTGATTTAGCCACATTTTAAGATTGCCCGCACCCTCTTTTAGCACCACAAATCCTGCGGCGGCAATACAGACAAAATTAATTAGCGAGCCCCTCCCGCCGACGTTTAAAATCCCAAAGCCCACGATCCACAGCGCCGCGCCGAAGCCAAGCGTGCACACGGCGGTCGCGATCCCCAGCTTGCGGCGCAAGGGGCTTGGTTTGCGCGCTACCTGAACCCGCGTAATCACGTAGCTGCCCGCATATCCTCCGCGGATGAAATACGCGCGCGCAAGCTCGCCCTCCTCCACGGGGATATCGTTAAACTCGCCGCGCAGTTTCACGCCGTCTATCTCGAAAAATACCCAAATTTTGCTATTTCCTCTTGCAGTGTGGACGCGGAGATTTCGAACCTCGCCCGTGATCTCATATTCCAATTTGTCTCCTCAAACATAGCTTCGCGCTTTGCTTCCGCGCTAAATTCCGCGCCGTAAAATTTTAAAATCAAAATTTATGCCTTGCTCGCAGCGCTGTCCGTAAAATTTTAAAGTTGAACCTCTACAAGCACTAAATTTAGAACTAAGCCTTAAAAATTTTATAGCAATAGAATTCCAAATAAAGCTCGCCGCTAAATTTGGCTAATCGCATGCATGGGCTATCTGCGCCTTGCCGAATTTCGCATGTCGCAAAATCGCGGCGAAATTCCACGCGCCGTAAAAGCTCATAAATCCGCGGCGGCAATATCGCAGGCAAGCCCATCGCAAAAACCAATACCGCGCGACTAGCAGTACAAATATGCGATGCAAGGCGGATAGCACAATAGACGCCATACGACGGATGACGCACGGCGAGCAATACAAAACAGGCGGCGTGTACGGCAGGCAGTACAAACCGAAACATGCACCGGGTTACCAAGCGCCTACTTCTTTAAAATTTGCTCTTTCATGAATTCATAGAGCTGGCAGGATTTTTTATTGCCCGCGTCGCAGCCCTTTTTGACGCATCCAAGCCCCTTGGAAAATCCGCGCAAATCTCCCTTGCTCACATATAAATAGCCTAAATTATTGCAGGCATCGCCGTAGCCCAGCTCGCAGGATTTGGTGTAAAGCTTCTCCGCCTTGTCGCGATCCTGCGGCGCGCCGAGGCCCTTATCATACGCAACGCCGGCGTTATAGCAGCTATCAACTAATCCGCCGTCACAGCCTCGCTCGAAAAAGCTCACCGCCTTTGCCTGATCCGCCGCGAGCCCGAAACTGCCCGTGAAATAGACTACGGCCGCATTGTGGCAGCTCTTGGCGTAGCCCAAATCGCAGGCTTTGATATAGTGCCGAGCTGCCGCGGCGAAGTCCCTACTCAGCCGTCCCCGCTGATATAGGTTGCCTAGCTTGTGGCAAGCTATGGCGACGTTTTTATCGCACGCTGCGGCATAAAATACGCCCGCTTGCGTCGCATTGCCCTCGCCGTCGTATAGGGCACCCAAATCAAAGCAGCTATCTTTCTCACCCGCCTCGCAAGCTTTAGCAAGAGCGAGCTTGGCGCCGTCGTAATCTCCGTGGGAGAGCTTGTCGCGCCCCAGCTGCGCGCAGCTTACGCCATCGCCGCGGTAGCACTTAAACGATAAAACGGGTGACGGCCAAAAAAGCACCATAACCAAGATGCAAACGGCAATCGAAAGCGCCGCTATGTCGATGATCTTTCTCATATCTATCCTTTTTGCGGCGATGCGCCGCGGGACTTAAGGAGTATTCTCTTGCAGGCGAATTCCGCCAAGGAGAATTTTACGAATTAAATTTCGTCGTATGAAATTTAATCTGCACAAAAATTTTAGTACCTCAAGCCTTGTTTTAAAATTTTACTTCGAACTTCCACGCCACAAAATTTTAAAATTTTGAAATTCCGCAAGCGGTAAATTTACGACCGAATTTTAAATTTTACGAACGACGTCGTAGCAATATTGCGAAACCGCTCGTAAAATTCTAAAATCGAAATTTTACGAACCGTAAATTTAGAGCCAATCTTTAAAATTTCATAGCGATAAAATTTTAAGTAAAATTTCGTTCGTGAGATTTAGGCTATCGGCGCGAATGTAGCCTGTGCGGCTACATTTTCTCTTTCGCGCTTAGACCCATCAGAGCAAACGCTGTGCGGATACTGAGCGCTACGAGCGCGAACAGCTTGAGCTTCGCATCCTCGTTCTCGCTGCCTACGACGCGGTTTTCGTTGTAGTATTTGTGAAAGTCCGCCGCGAGCGCCTTTAGGAAATCTGGCAACTTCTGCAAGCCGCGCGAATTAAATGCGTCGTTTAAAATTTCATTCAAGCTAAGCGCCGCAAAAGCTAGGCCGAGCCCCGCTTCATCTAGCGCGCCGAAGTCCGCGCCCAAGACGTCCGTCTCGCGCTTGCCCGCTTTGGTAAAAATTTGATTGACCCGCGCGTGAGCGTAGTTGATGTAAAAGATCGGATTGCTGCTGTCCTCGCGCGCGAGCTCGTCCACGTCGAACTCAAGCGGCGTCTCGCCCTTTTTGCTGATAAAGATAAATCGCATCGCGTCCCTACCGATCGCAGCGAGCACGTCGCTCATCAAAATCGCGTTGCCCGCGCGCTTGCTCATCTTGTAGGTCTGCCCGTCTTTGAGCAAATTTACCATCTGCATTAGGATGATCTCGAGCCTGCTTTCGTCGTAGCCCAGAAAATGCACGGCAGCCTTTAGACGCGCGATGTAGCCGTGATGATCGGCGCCCCAGATGTTGATGCAGCGCTCGTAACCGCGCTCAAATTTGTTGTTGTGATAGACGATGTCGCCCGCAAGATAGGTCGGGCGCGCATCCTCGCGGATGACGACGCGATCCTTTTCGTCGCCGAGCTGCGATGAGCGGATCCAAATTTTGTCGTCCGCCTCATACATCTTGCCGCTGCGCTCAAGCTTCTTAATCGTAGGCTCAAGCTCGCCGTAGAGGCTCTTTTCGCTAGCCCAGTTTTGGATATGGATGCCCGCGTCTGCGAGATCTTTTTGGATGATCTTTAACACTTCGTCTTTAGCAAACTCCGCAAGGATCAAAACGCGCGATTCGTCGCGGAAAATTTCATCGCCAAATTGGGCGCGCGCAAGAGGGATGATCTCGTCGATATACTCGCTGCGATAGTATTTCTCGGGATAGATCACGTCCTCGCCCGCGAGCTCGCGCGCACGAAGCGCGATCGAAGTGCCCAAAAGCTCGATCTGATTGCCCGCGTCGTTGATGTAGTACTCGGTATCGACACGGTGCCCAAGATAGCCTCCGATGCGCGCGAACGTATCGCCGTAAACGGCGCCGCGCACATGCCCGATATGAAGCGGACCGGTCGGATTGGCGCTGATATATTCGAGCAGAATTTTTTGCGGCATAGCGACGGAATTCTGCGCCTCATCGCAATTTGATGCTACGAGGGAATTTGTCGCCTCTTCGGAATTCTGCGAAATAAAATTTTGGCTAGCGGCGGAATTCTGCGATTTAGCAGCGTCATTACCGCTCGCAGCCAGATTTGCAGCGGAGCCTTTGCTAGCAGGCTCACTCGCACAAATCTTTTCCGAAACTGGTAAAATTCCACGTCCAAGCTCGGCGTCGTTTTTCGCAAAATCGCCGCCCAGTCTAAGGGCGTTTTCAGCAAGTGTGCCCAACACGGCGGGCTTTAGGTGAAAATTTAGATAGCCGTTAACCGCCGTCGCGCTTAGAATTTCGCTATCTTTAAATTTAGCCGCAAGCTCCTCGGCGATTAGCTTTGGCGCCTTTCGCAGCTCCTTAGTCAGCGCGAAAGCCTCGGGCGAGGCGTAATGAGCCAAACTTTTATCTTTGGGTTTTTCTAAAACGACTTTGCGAGATAAAATTTTAAAAATTTCATTTAAGACTAAATTTTTCAAATCCTTTACGCCTTTTTAGTATCGCTGATTTCGGCGTCTTTAACCTCTTCCTCGGTCTTTTTCTCGACCTTTTCAGGCGTATCGTCCTCCATCTCTTTTTTGAAAGTCTTAATGCCCTTACCTACGCCCTTTGCGAGCTCGGGGATCTTTTTAGCTCCGAAAAGCAACACGATGATCACTAAGATAATTAGCAGTTGTTGAACGCTTACGCCCATTTTTTCTCCTTTAAATTTTCCAAATTTCGATTAGTTTGCCTATGTCGCGGCTCGCCGTTTCTAGTTTGATAGTTTTATAGATCGATTTTAAATTTTCATATGCCGCTTCCAGGCGGTCGTTTATTATGAAATAATCATACTCACCCAGACGCTCCATCTCCTCTCGCGCGTTTTGCAGGCGTAAAGCAATATCGGCAGGATCATTATCGCCACGAGCACGCAACCTATCTCTAAGCTCCGACAAGCTCGGCGTAGTAATAAATACACTAGTAAGCTCGCTTTTAGGCACTTTGCTACGCACGATCTCATATCCTTGCACATCGATGTCAAAAATCACGATCTTGCCCCGCTCAAGCTCGCTCGTAGCGGCTTTTAGCGAAGTACCATAGTATTTGCCATGAACTAACGCCCACTCTAAAAACTCTCCGCGCTCAATACCTGCGCGAAACTCGCTCTCGCTTATGAAGTGATAATTCACGCCATCCGCTTCACCCGCACGCATTTCGCGCGTCGTAGAGGAGATCGAGAAGTATATCTGCTCGCCAAATTCTGCGATAAGACGCTTTATAAGCGTGCTTTTGCCGCTGCCGCTTGGACCGGAAACGAGCAAAATTTTGCCTTTCACTATCTATCTCCAAACGATATGTCGATATTGATCTTAAAGTCCTTCAGCGCGTCCTTAGCGTCCTTACTGCCCGCAAATCTCTCGATCGTACTTGCGATGCCCGCTTCCAGATCATCGCGCAGTTTGGTTTTCAGCTCCTCGGCGCTCGGTTTTTTACCATGCTCGTTACGCAGCGACTCGCTTTTGGTGCTAGACCCTAGCTCGCTTGCCATAAGGCTAGCAAACTCCGCCGCAGCCGAAGCGGCAAGCTCATTCGGCGTAGATTGCGCGCCAAATTTCATCTCATTTACCTGCTCGGACGCACCAAATTTATGCGCTTTAAATTCGGTGCGCTCCGAAGGCTTTGAAGTATTAAATTTTATCTGCTGCGCGGCGCTCTTTGCGAGCTTGTCGGATTTAAATTGCTCGCTATCAGCGGAGCTTGCGGCAAACGAGTTTGCGAAATCGCCCTCCATAGCGCGCAAAAATCCGTCCGCAAACCCGCCGGCAACGCTATTGGCTTGCTCGCTTTGCTTCGGTAAATCTGAGGCATCTAATATGTGCGGCAAGTTTAGCTCCGAAAAATTTGGCGCAGGAGTGGAATTTGTAGTCCCGGTATTGCTAGAATTTGCAGAAGCTGCGAAATTTGCGCCAATTGAATTCCATGCTTCATTATGAGCAGACATAGGCGTATTCTGTGCAAGTCCGCCAGTAAATTCCATACTTTGAAACGGAACGGCGTTATAAAGATTTTCGCGAGGTATATCGCCCGCACCCGCTAACGCAATCGGCGTATCTGAAGCGACCTCGTATTGAGACGAAATTTGCGTTTTTTGAAAATCCGTAGCCGTTTTATTTTTATCATGCGCAGATCTTTTCTCCTCTTTTTCATCGGAAGCAAACGCAGCCGCGGCAAAATTATCATATCCGCCAAACTCCTCCACGGGCATGCCAGCGCTATCGAAAAGCCTGGAAAAATCCATATCAAATCCACTGTTAACAGACGCGCCAGCTGCATCTTGCACTACTTGCGAGGTAGATTTTTTTTCATCTGTTTTATAGGCAAATGAGCCGTCTGACTCATGCTGTTTAAGCGTAACGTCCGCAGAGTCTTTCGTTTTCTCTAGATTAGGCGCAGCGTCTGCCTTTTTTTCAACAGCAGTTTCATTAGGGCTATCAGCTCTTTGCGGCTCATCTTGCTGTGCAAGCGGTAAAGTTTCGCTTGCCCGTGTGGTGGAAATTTCATCTTCTATTTGCGATTTATTTGTTTTGAAATTCTTAGGATTTTCATCATCTAGCGCTGCTAGAGCTATCGGAGCGTCATCCTTTGCGAGTGGAATTTCATCTTGAGGCGCGTGATTACTTTCGGCGGGTTCGCTTGTGCCGATACTATTTAACGGCGCATCCTCGGGGATATCGCTAGCAGCTAAGTTTAGAGGCATATCGTCTGCGATATTATCCGCAATCTTTTCTGCAACGGCGTTAAGCGGCGTATCATCGGCGATGGTGTCCGCAAGAGCTGCTTCATCTGCAAGCTGCGAGAGCGGAATATCATCTGCGATCTCGTCCGTGCGCGGCATATCGCCTACTAACTGCGAAAGCGGCACATCATCTGCAATCTCGGGCGCTATATCGTTTGCCAGCTGCGAAAGCGGTATATCCTTGCCGGAGTCATAAAAGCTATCCACAAGCTCTTCAAAATTACTACCCGAAGCGGAATTTGCCTGATCAATCGCATCAATCTCTTTCATAACGGAGCTTGCGTCGGCAAATTCTTTCGCCATTTTTTCTTTCGCCTGCACGCTCATATTTTGAACCGAAAACTCGCTGATAAACGTGATGAGCTCAAGCGGCGAAAAAGGCTTGGTAAGGGTGTATCGCGCTCCTGGCACCGAGACATTCTTAGGCGTCAGAAACAGCGTTTTATTAAGATCAAATTTTGAAATATCATCGCCATCTTCATAATTTTTTATCGTCAAATCATATTCACTCTCGTCTGCACTATATGCTACCAGATCCGCACCGATGCGCTCGCAGCAAATATTTACGACACTTGCAACCTGCTCATTGTGATTGTCAAGTAGAATTTTCATTTATGACCTTTTAGAAAGAATTTGGGCTATTGTAAGATATTTTTGGTTATTAATTGCTTATATTTGCGCTAAATTTCGGTTATTTAGGCGATAAACTTTGCAGCATTTTTGCGCTAAATTCTCATCGTGGGTCACGAGCACGAGCGCGCCACGACTGGATTTTACGTAATCAAAAATCACGCCCATGACCTCGTTTGCGGTATCTTTATCTAAATTTCCGGTCGGCTCGTCGGCAAAGATTATGCGCGGCTTTTTGCAAAGTATACGGGCGATACTCACGCGCTGCTGCTGTCCGCCGCTAAGCTCGCCCACGCCTTGCTTTAAAGTATGTTCGATCTGAAGCTTTTTTAAAATTTCATCATCTATCGCGTTATTCGTAAGTTTGGCGGCGAGTTCGATATTTTCGCCGGAGGAAAAACCCTTAAAAAGGTAGTGGGATTGGAAAATTATACCGAAGTCGTTGCGGCGGATTTTAAGTCTCTCATCGGAGCTTAGCTTGTAAATACTGCGCCCGCCGTAAATTACCTCGCCGGAGTTCGGCTTTAAAAGAGTACATAAAATATGAAGCAAGGTCGATTTGCCGCAGCCGCTAACGCCCAAAATAGCGATGCTCTCGCCCTCCCCAACGCTTAAGCTTACATTTTCAAAGAGCGTATAATCATACGCGTGAGTAAGATTTACGCCCTTTAGAAGTTCCATATTTAGCCGATTTGAGCCGCTACTTCGGCAGCGAAGTCTTCGCTCTTTTTCTCTAGACCCTCGCCCACTTCGAAGCGGACGTATTTTACGATCTCGATCTTGCCGCCTAGTTTTTTAGCCTCTTCGTCAATCACCTGCTCGACGGTTTTCTTATCGTCCATGACGTAAAATTGCCCTAGCAACGTGAGGCGCTGATCAATTTGGGTATTATCGGCGATGAAGCGATCAATCTGGCCCGGTAAAATTTTATCCCAAATTTTTTCAGGCTTATTTTGCTTGCGAAGCTCATCTTTTAAAGCTTCGATCTCTTTGGCTAAAATTTCATCGCTTAGATGCGCGCGCGAGCCGAACTGCGGGATCTTATGAAGGGGCTTACCTAAGCGCACAAACTCCTCGTTTTCCTTCTCAAACTCGCCTTTAAGAGCTAAAAATTCTTTTTCGATAAAATCGGGATCAAGCTCTTTATAGCTGATAACCTGCGGTTTCATCGCGGCTGCGTGCATGCAGAGATTTTTTATAAGCTCCTTCGCACCCTCCGCAGTTCGCTCGCTGTCGCAAGCTGCTGCGATGATTACACCTACGCGGCCGTTTGAGTGCAGGTAGCCGTTTACCACGCCGTTTGCGCCCGCCTTAATCGTCTCAAATCTTCTAACGACTAAATTTTCGCCGATCGTAGCGATCTGGCTCTTTAGATGCTCATCAAATTTAACGCCGTCGATGATGCTGGAATTTAGCTCATCAATGCTGCTAATGCCCTTGCTTTGGATATGTAGAGTAGTATTTTTAACTAAATTTATAAAATTTTTATTTTTAGCTACGAAGTCGGTTTCGGAATTTATCTCGCTTATGGTAGCGATCTTGTGATCCGCGCCCACTTCGACGCTCACTAGGCCCTCGCTAGCTAGGCGATCGGCTTTTTTAGCAGCCTTTCCAAGGCCCTTTTCGCGAAGCAGATCGACGGCCTTATCCATATCGCCGTCTGTTTCAACTAAAGCCTTTTTGCAGTCCATCATCCCCGCTCCGGTGCTTTCGCGGAGCTCTTTTACCATTTGCGCGCTGATTTCCATTACTCTTCGTCCTCGCTTACGTCAAAATCCTCTTCGCTCATCGCCTCGGCTACGACTTCCTCTTTCTCCTCGTCGCTGACGGCTTCGCTCTGCTCGACATCCTCGCTTGCGTCTTGATCGCGAAGTGCCTTGCCTTCGTTGATCGCCTCAGCCATCTCTTGGCAGAAAAGCTGAACTGAGCGGATCGCATCGTCGTTGCCAGGTATCGGGAAATCGACTACGTCCGGATCGCAGTTCGTATCCAAAGGCGCGATAACCGGCATTTTTAGGCGGTTAGCTTCCGCTACGGCGATCTTTTCTTTTACAACGTCGATGACGAAGATCATATCGGGAAGGCCCTTCATATTGCGAATACCGCCTAGATAAAGCTCGAGCTTCTCTTTTTTGCGGCGAAGCATTAGTGCCTCTTTTTTAGTTAGTAAATTTATCGAGCCGTCCTCTTCCATAGTCTCGATTACTTCGAGCTTGCGGATCGATTGCTTGATAGTGGAAAAATTCGTCAGCATGCCGCCTAACCATCTGTGGCTCACATAAGGCATGCCGCATTTTTCGGCGTACTCTTTTAGCGTCGCGCCAGCTTGTTTTTTGGTACCTACGAAAAGTATCGTCTTACCCTCTGCAGCCGCGTTGCGAACGATATTATAAGTATAGCGGAAGTAGCGGATAGTTTTTTGTAGATCTATGATGTAGATACCTTTTCTCTCGCCGAAAATGAATTTTTTCATCTTCGGATTCCATCTGCGCGTTTGGTGTCCGAAATGAACGCCGCACTCTAGCAAATCTCTCATTGTTACCATGAGTTTTCTCCTTGTGGGTTGCCCCGAAATTTAGGTTTCTCCTCCACACCCATTAACATTTGTTTTTGACAAACGCAACCAAATTTTAGGATTGGTGTGTGTGAATTGAAGCTGGGATTATATTTAAAAATAGCTAAATTAAAGCTAAATTTAATATAATCCAGACCCCTGCGCGGTTAAATTTTGTGCCGTAAAGATGAGGTGGTCGAAAGAGACGCGAGCGAAATTATTCGTCAAATTTAGCGAGCGCAAGCCGCCTTTATAAATTTAAAAAGCGGCATCTGCTTTAAATTTTACTCAAAAAATCCCTTTTTCACGAGCTTGCCCTCTTTTACGCAAAACTCCCCTTTTGCGATCACGCTATCTAGGTTTAGAGCTTCGTCAAATACCGCAAAATCGGCGTCAAAGCCCGTTTTTATCTCGCCTTTGCCGTTTAAATTTAGATATTTTGCGACGTTTTTGCCCATCATGCTCAGCGCTTGCGGGATGGTTAGGATTTTATTTTTCACGCAGGCTTGCAAGACCTCTAAATTCGTCTCGCACGAAGCGCAGCCGTAGCCAACCAGCGCGCCGTTTTCGTCAAATCTAGGCACGCTACCGTTGCCGTCCGAGCTCATCATTAGGCGCTCTAAATTTAGCCCGTTAGCAAGCCCGTACGCGATAACTTTGTGAAGCGGCGCAAATTTACTTCCACCGCTCGTGATGTCGATGTAGCCGCCCATTTTTTGAAATTTGATCGCCTCGTCAAAGAGCTCCTTCGTACGCGCGCAGTGCGTCGGCGAAAAGTAATTAACAGGAAACGAATAATCCTTGATCACGCTAAAAATCAGGTCAAATTTATCCGCGAGCCCGCCCATGTGCATGTGCAGTACGCCGCCTTTTTTCGAGATCATACCGCCGATGCGTATCTGCGTCAGGGTCTTGATGAGCTCCTGAGAGGTCGGGTAGCTGCCGCGGTTGTCGCTCATCGCGATCTTACAGCCGATGACCTTGTCGATAAGCACCAGATCGCGCGTGACAGAACCCGTAAATGTAACGCTAGGCAGCCCGTAAGAGCCGGTGTGGATGAAGGTCGAGATGCCCTCGTACTCAAGCGCCTTGGCCTTTGAGTAGAGGTTTTCTAGGCTCCTCGTGCACCCATCCGTACCTAGCGTGCCCACGACCGTCGTCGTGCCGTAGCGGATGATTTGCGATAGCGTTATTTCGGGCGTGCGCGAGTGATAGCCCGCCTCGCCGCCGCCGCCCGTGATGTGCACGTGCTGATCGATGAGCCCCGGTGCTAAAATTTTGCCCTCCAGGTCGTAAATTTCAAGCCCGTCTATAGTAGAATGGCGAAAATCAAGCTCCTTGGAAACGGCTAAAATTTTACCTCCTCCGAGCAAAACGTCGCTCCTACCGACGTGTTCTGGCGCGTATAAATCGGTATTTTTAAGTAACAGCATATTTTCTCCTTTGCTTTGGATTTTTTATAAATTTTACGTTTTTTGGCTTTCTTGACTGCGATGTCACGCCGCAATCTCGCCTATTTTTCGCCGCTTCGTTTTACAGCGCCTCTACGTTAAATTTTATAGAGTTTCATAAAATTCCGGCAACTTCGCGGAAAAATTTTATATCCTAATTTTTGCTTTTAATCCACATAGCTTATTCATCACAAAGCCGCAGAAGCGCCCCGTGACGCCGTCTCTGCGGTAGGAAAAATGCCGCTCGCTCTCAAAAGTGCAGCGCGGATCAAATTTAACGTTTCGCACCCCCGCAGCTGCGAGCTCATCGCGCAGCGCGGCGTTCATATCGAAATACCCCTGCGTTTTATAGCGCTCAAACTCGCCCAGATCGAGCCCGCCAAGTTCGTAATTTCGCGCCTTGATATTCGCGCCCACGAATACCTTCAGCTCCGCAGCGACGCAGCCGAAGCGCTTGCTCATCAAATTTATCGCATTCGTGCAGATCCGCCCTATCACGCCCGCGCGCCCCGCATGCACCGCAGCAACCACGCCGCGCCGCTCATCAGCGATCAGCACGGGCGAACAGTCCGCTACCAGCACACACAGCGCCACGCCGCGCAGATCGGTCACTAGGCCGTCGCAGGGCGAGATTTCATCGCTACCTGCGCATAAAATTTCAACTTTGTTTGAGTGGATCTGACGCATAAATTTTAAATTTCGAGGTGCGATACCGAGCGCGGCGGCTAAAATTTCGCGGTTTTGCGCGACGTTTTGCGGATCGTCGCCCACGTGATCCCCTAAATTTAAGCTCGCGTAAGCTCCGCCGCTTACGCCTCCTTCGCGCGTGCTAAAGCCCGCTAGCACGCCGTGCCCATCCAATACGAGCTCAAGATTTTCTCTGCAAATTCCGATTTTGTCCATCGCAAGTTACTTGGCGCCCTAATACAGGCTCAAAATTTTATCCACCGCATCCCAAGAAAGCCCGTCTTGCTCGCCCTCGGCACTCGCGTCGTGCGCCGCAACAGTGCCGCGACCGACGAGCTGTCCGCCGGCAAAGCCCAGCTGCGCCGCGACATACCGCGCGAGCAGATCGGTCTCGATATTTACGCGGCGCCCGATTTTGTAGATTCCAAAGAGCGTATCTTTGAGCGTGAGAGGGATGATCGTAAGGCGAATGGCACAGCTTTGCGCTTCGCTCTTTAAATTTGCGCCCAAGGAGTTTAGATCGCGAACGGAATTTGAGTCGCTAAAATTTTGCCCGTGCAAGCTTGAGCCGCTAGAATTTGCGCCGTGCGAACCTTTGCGGTCTTTGTGAGCAAAATTTCCGCCGCCCGCAAGCACTTCGTTGATCGTTAGGCTCACGCCATCGATCGCTACCGAGCCTTTCGGCGCTAGCAGCGGCGCTATATGCAGCGGCGCGCGGATAAAAAAATCGACGCCGCTTGGAAGCTTTGAAATTTTATAAATTTCGCCCACGGCATCGACGTGTCCTTGGATCAAATGCCCGTCTATGCGCTCGCCTAGCCGCATCGCAGGCTCTATATGCACAGGACCGCGCAGGTTTTGCACGGCGATGACGCGCGCCGTCTCGCTCGAAAGCTGCACCGCAAATCCGTCCGCAAAAAGCCGCGTCACGCTTAGGCACGCGCCGTTTACCGCGACGCTATCGCCGAGCGCGGGGCGGTATCTCGCGCGCAGTCGCAGCAAATCGCCGCTAAAGCTCGCAACCTGCGCGATCTCTCTGATCAGTCCGTTAAACATTATGAGCCTTTGGAATTTTTACGTGATATTAGCGTAGAATTTTAAAATTTAAAGTTAAGCGAGCTCGGCGAGCGCGAAGCCCGCCGAATGAAGTTTGAAATTATTTTTTAGAGACGATGAAATCGGCTAGCGCTTCGATCGATTCGTCGTTGAGCGAAGCTGCTTGACCCTTCATAACGCCCATCATTCCAAATTTTCCCTTGCCCTCTCCCAGAGTGCCGTCTTTGTAGCCTTTTAGGCTAGCGATGATATCTTCCTTGCTTAGGGTGTTTAGCGCAGGTACTTTGCCGCCAAGATAAGGCTTCTCGGCGTTAGCTCCATGACAGGCCACGCATTTTTTATATAAAGTAGCGCCGTCAGCGGCGAATACACTCGAACTAAACGCCGCAACCGCAGCACATGCAATAAGAACTTTTTTCATTCCTATCCTTTCTTTTTAAATTGTGGGTGCAGTATAATCAAAATTTAGTAAATTTCGGCTAAATTTTTGCAATTTGCGCTAAAGAGGCGAAATTCTATCTACTGCAAACTTTAGCGTAGAGACTCAAAGCGGAATTTATGCTGTAAAATTTTAAGCGAATTTCGCCTTGCCACTTAAATTTCAATCGTAAAATTTCGCGGCGAAATTCTAAGGCGAAATTTCATCTAGACGCCAAATTCCAGCGCGAAATTTCTCGTAGAATTTTAAAATTTAGCCACTTTACTTTATGCGCGAAATTTCGCCTCTTTGCATCTTATAAATTTTATCTGCGGCGCCGAAGTATTTATCATCGTGCGAGATCGCAAATATCGTGTATCCGCGAGATTTCAGCTCCGGCAAAATCCGCTCGTAAAACTCCGCGCGAAACTGCGGATCGAGATCGGCCGCAAACTCATCAAGCATCAAAAATTTGCGCCCGTCCATCAGCACGCTTACGAGCGCCAAGCGCTTGCGCTGCCCGCTAGATAGGCTCGTGGTGCTAAATTTAGACCCCTTTAGCTCAACCTTATCCTGCAGGTGCGTAAGCGCCAGCCACTCGCGCGCGATGTCCGCATCGCCCGTAGCGTAGTCGAAGAGGTAAAAATCGCTGAAAACCGCGCTTATGTTGTTGCTGTAGGCGCGCAGATCAGAGGGTTTAAGGGCCGCGCCGTCGGCTAAAATTTCACCCGCTTGCGGCGTATAAAGGCCCGCTAAAATCATAAAAAGCGTCGATTTTCCGCTGCCGTTTTCGCCGATCAAAAACACCGTTTCGCCCGCATTTAGCTGCAAGCTTACCCCTTTGATGCCGAATTTCCCACCGGGATACAAAAAGCCCACGTCTTTAAGCTCCAGGCTGTGCCACGGCTGCATTTGCGCAAGCTCAAAGCCCTGCACGAATGGGTCCAAGTTTAGCTCATTTATCTTTGCGTAGGCGATCTTTGCGCGCAGCACGCTAGGAAGCGAGAATATGAGCATCATCAAAGGCGCGCGCAAAAAAAGCACTGTAAGTGCGATCGTTACGGCGTTTGCAAGCTCCGCTTTGCCGCCGCTTAGCCCGAAATAAAGCACAAAGCCTACGGCGCCGAGCATCATCACGTTCATAAAATTACTCGCAAACGCGCCGTAAACCTCGGCTCGCAGCGAGCTTTGGCGTAAATTTTGCGCGTTGGGCAAAAAGTCGTTTTCGTATAGGCTCTTTGCTTTGGCTAGGCTTAGCGACAGCTCTTTGTGCCCCTCGATCGCCGCGGCGTAGTTTTTATACAAAACGTCCTCGTTTTGGCGGTACAGATCGTAATTTTGCATGACTTTTTTCATCAAAAAACGATTGAAAATCATCAGCGCGCCGATCCAGACGAATAAAAACGCAAACATCATAGGCGCGATATACAGCACGTAGATGCCGCAAAACAGCACGATCATCGCGCCTTGAATGAGCTCTGAGATGCGCATAAAGCCCTCGGTCAGGCGCGAAATATCGCTGGAAAGGGACGCAAGCAGGTTCGCCTTCGACGCAGCCTCGATGCGCTCGAACTTCGTATCGATGATCTGCTTGATGATCTTGGTGCGCAGATCGAATACGAAGTCGTTTTCCATCTTGCAAAGCATGATGCGACTTAGCACCGAAAGCAGCAGAAATATCGCCAAGAGCGCGAAAAATAGCGCGATGATCCTGCCGCCTCTTTCGGCGCCGTCAAGTAGATATTTATTGATAAAGCTTAAAATCAAGATCCCCGAGCCGCTGTAAATCGCGTTTAGCGCGAGCATCGCGAGGATTTGCTTGGTATATTTTTTCATCTTTCGCCCCAATGAAATTTGAGCGCAATTGTGGCAAAATTCGCTTGAAAAAACGGTTAAATTTTAAATCCGTTCTCATTTCGCGAATAAAATTTATTCAAGCTGCATAAAATTCCGCTACAAATATGCGCGGGATTGTGCCATAAACCGGCGTGAAATTTCATCGCGAATCTGTGTAAAATTTCATTTTGATCACTCACAACTTAGCTAGAGCATGTGAGTTGCCACCAAAGACGACAAAGATGCGGCAACAAACAGTTTGTAAGACTTTTAAAATAAAGATAATGTTTCAAGGTGATATCCATGGCCACAAGCCCATGATGATGTTTTAAATGGAGTTAATATTTATAACTCCCCTAGCGGCAGCATAAAAAAGCCATTTCTCTGGGTATTAGAATTGTAAGTATTTATTATTTTGGATACCTCTTGATATTCGTACGGCGTCATCTCTATGTTTAATATCTCCTGTTGTATCTCTTGCACAAACTCAGTATCATAACCAAAATCTTGGCCCAAATGCCGTAATATAAATTTTACTTCATCAATTACGTCATATGGATTATTTAGCGCCTTTACGGCTTGTCTATAAAAATCCTTTGCCATATCCGTGCAGTCATATTTAGTAAATATAGCATTCCACACAAAATTATCGCTAGTTTTTGCTTTTATCAAAAAAGAATACTCCGTCATACTCCTGCCACATCTCTTGTTCTATCATGCTTATGCTCTGCCTTGTTATAAAATATATAATCAAACAATAGTAAATTTAAGCGCATAAATTCAATACCTAAAAGAGGAAAATTAGAATGTTGGTTGTATGGATAATATTAATCTAATAAATATCTGGTAAGTTTGTCTTTTTCTAAATCAAAGTATAAAACATTAAGCCACATGTTGTTTTCATATCTAAATTTCATAGCCTTTTGATTGATACCGCTTATCCTTGGGTAGATGAGATAAAGTTTACCGCACTCATATTTTTTGCCGTAAGCGTATAGCTGGTATAGGTCGGCTTGGGATATATCGTCTTTTGATTTGATGATCTTCCATTTTATGTCGGCTATATAATTTCGTTTTTGATGTCTTAAAAATATGTCAGGCCTTAACCTAAAGCTCTTTGGCTCTTCTACTAGGTGTTTTTCAGAATGTTGCAATGTAGTGTCCGGAAGCTTTTTTTTTATGAAATTTCCAACATAGCTTTCAAAGAGCGCATTCATATCGAACAGTAAGGCAAAAGCCACATCGTTACCCCTATACGGGCTAAACGACTTATTTTGTAAAAATATCTTGCTCCATAAAAGCGCTTGTTCATAATGTTTTGTTTGGCGATTTAGTTTTAAGCGGCTAAAGTCCGCGTTTATATCGGAGCTAGATGAAATTTTTTCAAAGATAAATAAATATTCTCTAATAAGCTGTTGATTTCTGCTTGATTTTGAGCGCCTGTATAAAAACTCGAGCGTGCTTTTTATAAGACGATTTTCGGCCCTATCTGTGGAAAACTCTTGATAGCAAACGTAAAATCTCTCTTTATGGACGATATTTTTACGTATTTGCTCCGATATTTTAAGCTTTCCTTTTAAAAATTTTAGGTTATCTTCTAGCTCTACGTAGTCACTTTTTATGCCTATTTTTATGAGTTTTGATACTTCGTCGAGGAACATTGATATAAAAATTTCAAGAAGCGGTAAATTTAGGCTTTTTAAATTTGCTATGTTTATGTTCTTAAACGTATGACTTTTTAAAGTCTTTAGCATCGTTAGTAAAATCTTTTTAGAATTTTCTACCGCCTCCTCGTTGTTGCTATTATCGTTGTCGTGGATCTTAGGAAGTATCTCAAGGCTATCGCCGCTTTTTGTTTGGATGATACCGACGTATTTTTGAGCTTGTAAAAAATCACCCTTTTTGTCTCTACCGGGCTTTAAAAACTCTACTGCGGCAAAATTTTCTCTAGTAAATGCATCTACGGCTTTAAATAGGTCTTGGTCGTCTTCTGGGCGAAATTTTTCAAACTCTATTAAGTATTTAGTCATTGCTCTTGCGTTTTGTTTTGTTCGTAAATTTTTACATAGCTTTGAGGGTCTTTAAATGCACTTTCGTTTATCTCATACAAAACTTTATCACCTATATCATCGATATTTCCTCCAAACAAGTCGCTTGGCTTTTTTTCTTCTTTGACTTTTACAAATTGGGTTTCATCGTCTTGCTTCTGATTGTCTCCTAATACCAATCGTATTTTTTCCCAATCATCATAAAAATACTCTTGTAGCAGCGGTAAAATTTTATTTTTAAAAATCAAGGCTAAATCTTCTATATCCGCTCCATCTTTTAGCGACATAAAATAAGCGTGTCCTATCATATGATCTCTGCCGTACAGATACTCTATGCGTTCGTTTATGATTTTAAGCATTTCATTGAGCTTTATACCAGTGCTAGCCTCATTTTCAGTGATATTAATATCTTTTAAAAGTTCCGGCCGCGGCATCATCTCTACAAATTCAAACCTTCTTCTAAGTGCCGTATCCATAAGGGCTATGCTTCTATCTGCCGTATTCATCGTACCGATTATGTATAAATTTGACGGCACTCCAAAAGACTTATTTGAATACGGTAAAGTCGCTTGTACTTCATCGCTTTTACCTATTCTTTTTGATGATTCGATTAAGGTTATGAGTTCGCCGAAAATTTTAGATATATTTCCGCGATTAATTTCATCTATAATTAGGACATGGTTTTTGGAGCTATTGTCTATTGTGCGCTTTTGTACATCTAGCCTCATGTCCTCAATGATCTTTGGTTCATATGATGAGTATGTGAACCCTTCACCATCAAACAATACTCTTTTAAGCTTGCTGTATGCAACAGACATGGGTGACGAACCGCTTTTTGCGCGAACGACTATAGATGGAGTTGTATTTTTATATAGATAAAATTCAGCTCCAGTTTGAGTGGCTAAAACTTTGCTTGATGGCGATGTAGAGTATTCTGATAAAATCGAAACATAGCTATCGTATAATTCCTTGAAGTTTTCTTCATCTATTATTTTATTGTCATCTTTTATTTTTACTATTATTTCGCTCTTCTTTTTTGCTATTTGGCATAGAGCCTTAAATGCACCATCTTCTACTTCGTATTTCAAATCTCCGTTAGTATCATTTTTGGCCTTAATTCCCTCTATAAATTCCTCATAGCCATAGCTCTGATGAAATGTCACAAATTTTATCTGCCCACTCTGCACGTATTCATCAAATTTATTTTTCAGATTGACTCCATTTTCTTCTCTTTCATCAACTTGTCTTTTTTCTATTATCTCGATAGCCTTTTTTATAGTGTTATAAGTTTTACCGGTACCTGGAGGGCCGTATAAAATTTGATTTAATGGGAATTTTGTTTGATCCGCTTTGATCATTTGCTCTACTATTTCTTCTGGATTTTTTAAAAATTTATCATATGCCTCCTTGTATACATATTTAAATTTATCAATTAAAGTTTTATAATCTAAGTTAGTTAAATTATCCATATCTTCTACAGCAAAAACTCTATCTTTCATTTTGACAAACCCTTGTATATCAAATTTATCTAATTCTTCACTTAAAAAGTTATACACTTTATCCATTAATTGTCTATTTTCCTCTTTTTTATCGTCAAAACCAATTCCAAAAATGAAACCATTATCTGGTTCTGCAGCGAGATAAATATATAAAAAGCTTTTATTTTCAAAAGGTTGTGCTCTATTCCACATAAAATCCGATATTTTATTTCCATTAGGTAGCCACTTCCCTATTATTGGCTTCGTTAGTTCTTCAAAGATTTCATACGTAAATTTCTTAAAGCTTTCATAAAAAGATCTCAGTTCATCAGAAACATGAGTCATGTTTTTTCTATATTTCCCTTGAAATTCTTTAAAATACTTAAACCCTTTAATTAACTCATCTTGCAACTCTTTGGTCATCTTTTTCTCCTTTAAATTTTAAAGCTGAATACTCTATATTTATAAGGCTTATCCTGCCTACGCCCAAATTAAATTTACATAAAATCCTACAACCTTATATAGTTATAAAAATTTCTAATTATTTTTGGATGTTTTAACTTTTTTAGAGCACTTGATTCTATTTGACGGATTCTCTCACGACTAACCCCGCCAAGAACGGCACCAATCTCCTCGAGCGTATATTCTCCGCCACTTCTCATATTTGAATCAAAGGCTGCATTTTTGAGATTTAAAACACTTAAAATCTTCGTTAGATCACTATTTATATGCTTTAGTGCAAATTTTTGACTTTGACCTAAATTTGGCTCATTTAACAGGCTTTTTACCTTGAGTTTTAGCTGATTTGCTTCATCTAAAAGATTTAAAATTTTAATCTGCATTTTCTTCCTTATATATAAATCTTAATTTGATTTTTCAAGCCCTTGTACAATAAGTATCTTTATCACTAGCCTTGGTATATTGCTCTACAATCACGTCTATGACTTTTGCGGAGTCCGTCTTCGTTTAAAACTCATCTCGTAGCTTTAAACATCCTTCCAATGCTGTCATTTCTATTCCTTTTTACCATTTTTAAAGTTGCGCCATTTATTTTATCGCAAAATTTGGCTTTAATTCAAGTGGAAGTATGATTTTGAGATATTACTTCAACTTTCCACCATAAATTTTAAAATGTTTTTGCCAAATCTACTGCAATTTACTATTTCCGCTCTCGCTTTTTATAGTTATCATTTTATTTTGCCTTTGACATCAAAATTTTGCTTGATGTAGATGTGTAAAATATCGATTGCGGCGGGCGTTACGCCGCTGATCTCGCTCGCGGCAAAAAGCGTCGGCGGCGCGAAGCGATTTAGCTTCTGTACGATCTCGTTGCTAAGGCCTCCGATCTTGCTAAAATCGATCTGCGGCGGGATCGCGACGCCCAGCAACCCCTTCATCCTCTCGACCTCGGCGCGCTGCATCGCGATGTAGAAATGATACTTGCACTGCGTTAAAATTTCATCCAAAACCTCATCGCTAAAGCCCTCAAAATGCGGCGCCAGAGCAAGCAGACCCGCCTTTGAAAAACCGCTTTTGGCTACGATTTTTTGCAAGCTACAGCTTTGCGAAATGGGCTCTGCGCCGATGCTTTGCAGCAGGCTAAGCGTCTGTTTCGAAGGGGTAATCTGCGTTTCTAGCAAAAATTCCATTCCGCTTTCCACATCAAGCTTAAGCTTACGCGCCCGCTCGTAGCTCGCCTCGTCTAAAAGCCCGATCTCGCGGCCATATTCGCTTAGGCGCAGCACGGCGTTGCCCTCGCGCAGCAACAGGCGAAATTCCGCGCGCGAAGTAAACATTCGGTAGGGCTCATTCGTGCCCTTGGTAACCAGATCGTCGATCAAAACGCCGATATACGCCTCATCTCTACGCAAAATCAGAGGCTGCCGCCCGTGCAAATCAAGCACGGCGTTGATGCCCGCCATCAGCCCCTGCGCCGCGGCCTCCTCGTAGCCGGTGGTGCCGTTGATCTGCCCTGCTAAAAATAGCCCGCGGATCTTTTTGGTCTCGAGGCTGTGTTTAAGCTCGGTAGGATCGATGAAATCGTACTCGATCGCATAGCCCGGGCGGACGATTTTTGCATTTTCAAAGCCTCTGATCGTGCGCAGAAACGCAATCTGCACGTCGTAAGGAAGGCTCGTAGAGAGGCCGTTTACGTAATACTCCGTGGCCTCGCGCGTCTGCGGCTCGACGAAGACGTGGTGGCGGTCGCGATTTGGAAATTCATAAATTTTAGTCTCGATGCTCGGGCAGTAGCGCGGGCCCGTGCTTGAAATTTGTCCCGTAAACATCGGCGCGCGGGCGAAATTTTCGCGGATGATCTCGTGCGTGCGCTCGTTCGTATAAGCGATAAAGCAAGCAAGCTGCTTTGGCGCAAAATTTTTGCTGCGAAAGCTGAAAGGGTGCGGATCCGCGTCGCCGTCTTGGCGCTCAAGCACGCTAAAATCGATCGTCTTGGCATCGATCCTTGGGCAGGTGCCCGTCTTTAGCCGCCCCATTTGCAAACCCAGACTTCGCAGCGATTCGGCTAGCTCGACGCTCGCTAGCTCGCCCACGCGCCCTGCTTGCAGCTTGTTTTCGCCCACGTGAATTAGCCCGTTTAAAAAGGTGCCGGCGGTGATTATCAGATGCTCGGTCTCATAAATGTTGCCAAGATGGCTCTTAACGCCGCAAACGCGCGGAGCGCCGCCTCGCTCGCAGGTTAAAATTTCGCTCGCGATCTCCTGGCTGACGTCCAGCCCCTGCGTGTTTAGCAGCAAATTTCGCATGTAGATGCGGTATTCATCCATATCGATCTGAGCGCGCGAGCCACGCACGGCTGGACCCTTGCTCTCGTTTAAAATTCTAAACTGCAGCCCACACGCATCCGCCGCAAGCCCCATCTGACCGCCCAGCGCGTCGATCTCCTTTACCAGATGTCCCTTAGCAAGGCCGCCGATTGCGGGGTTACAGCTCGCAGCGCCGATCTGCTCGGCCAAGATCGTAATTAGCAGCGTCTTTGCGCCCATTTTTGCGGCGGCTAAGCTTGCCTCGATGCCCGCATGCCCGCCTCCCACAACGATAACGTCGTATTTCATTTTTTGCCTTTAAATTTAAAGCCGCAATTTTAGCCAAAATAAAATTTCAAAACGATAAATCGCGCGCAGATGCCGCAGACGAGCCGTCCGTAAAAATCGCGGCACAAAAGCGGCGAGCAAGGGCGTGAAATTCCGCGTAAATTTTTAGCGAAAAATTCCTGCATCAAAATTTCACGCGCGAGCTTTGCTTTAAATTTAGCGTTGTATAATTACGCATTTTTATCAAAAAGGATGAATGCTGATAGATAAAGCTTATGTTTGCGCGCTGAAAGATCGCGTGACGGCGGGCTGCGAGATTGCAAAGGAGGAGGCGCTAGATCTGGCGCAATGCGAGGATTTAGGCGCGCTTTTTACGGCGGCGGATGAGATTAGACGTGAGTTTTGCGGCGATAAATTTAATCTCTGCACGATCATAAACGTAAAATCGGGGCGCTGTAGCGAGGACTGCAAATACTGCGCGCAGTCAGCGCATTTTAACACGGGCTGCGAGATTTACGGGATCTTGGGCGAGCAGCAGGTGCTAAGCGCCGCGCTTGCGAACGAAGCCGAGCAGACGCACCGCTTCTCGCTCGTTGCCAGCGGGCGCGGAATTTCTCAAAAAAGCTCCGATCTAGGGGCATACTGCGCGATCTATGAGCGGCTGCGAAGCGAAACGCGGCTGCATCTGTGCGCCTCGCTGGGGATCGCCTCAAAGCCCGCGCTGGCGCTGCTTAAAGCGAGCGGCGTGCAGACCTATCATCACAATCTCGAGACTTCGCGAAAATTTTATCCGCAGATCTGCACGACGCACAGCTACGACGACCGCATCCAAACTATCGAGAATTGCCGCGCTGTAGGGCTTGACGTATGTAGCGGCGGGATTTTTGGGCTGGGCGAGGGCATGGAGGATCGCATCGATATGGCGCTGCAACTGCGAGAGCTGGGCGTCAGCTCCGTGCCGATCAATATCCTGACCCCGATCAAGGGCACTCCGCTGCAAGACGCCGCGCCGCTAGCGCACGATGAAATTTTAAAATCGATCGCGATCTACCGCTTTATCTTGCCGCGCGCGTATCTGCGCTTCGCAGGCGGCAGGCGAAATTTGGGCGAGCACGTGCGCACAGCGCTTGGATGCGGCATCAACTCGGCGCTTACGGGCAATTTCCTGACCACCACCGGCGATAGCATCGCAAGCGATAAGGCGCTTGTGACGCAGTGCGGATTCGACCTAGCAAAGGGTGCGGATTAGCATCGGTCGGAAATTGAAGATAAAATTTAAGAGGCGGCTATGAAGTTAAAATTTTTCCTTGCCCTTATTTTGGTCGTCTTGCTTTGCGGCTGCTCAACGCTCTCGCAGGACAGCAAGGAGGCTTTGTTTGCAACAGGCGCGAGCAGATGCGACGTCGCAAGCTCGCTAAATAAGGAGCAGCCAAACCGCTGCGCGAAGCGGCAAAAAATCGATGCCGAAGTCGCGCGAAAGGCGCAAGAACCGGCAGTGTCGCGAGACGCGTTTAATTCATTCAGAGCAAATAGCGCGCAAGCTCAGCAAAGAGCGCAGGAGCAATATATTGCCGCGCGGCAAAGCCTAATGCAACAGCAATCGCAGCAGCAACTGGAGCAGATGCAGCAGCGACAGAATATGAGAAATTTACAAAACGAACAAAACTGGAATAGGCTGCGTAATCTTGAAAATATAAGTAGCGGTAGGATTTAGCCGTGAATTTTACAATTTGATCTAAATTCTAATTCGCGCGACTTTCATTCTAGATCAATTAGCCTCGGTAAAAATATGGTGAAATTTTAATCAACATACTACAAAAACAAATGAGGTCTTAAATTTCAAGGGCAGGCAGCTGGATGATAGAAAATTTTAATTGATTTTAAGTGATGAAATGGTGACCCACAGGAGATTTGAACTCCTGTTACCGGCGTGAGAGGCCAGCGTCCTAACCACTAGACGAGTGGGCCGCAAAATTAAAAATGAGATAATAGCGAAGTGTATATAAATTTTGGATTAAATTATATATTTTCAACAAAAATAATGTAAAATAAAATTTTCGCCGAAAACTTAAAGCTTTTTGGCATAGCCGCAAATCTTGGTGCTATAGAGAGTCCGATATGCCGCCCATTCTAGATGGCACATAAATAAGTTCCGTCGCTGCAGCCGCAAGCCAAATCGGCACCCTAACAGAACCACCGCCCCTTACTATCGGCATCAAAAACCTAATAATTTAATTACGCCAGTTTAAGGCAGACGATAAGAAGCCATTTAGCATACCTTTTATTTAGCTTCTAGGCTTTTTAGATACTCATATACTCTTTTATCCTCATTTTTCCTTGCCCAATCCGATGGAGTTACGCTTTGGTTATGAGAACATCTAGCTTTTGGATCGGCGCCTCTTTCTACTAGATATTTTACGATTTCTAGACTATGAGAACTTGCCGCATAATTTACCATGGAGCAGCCATCCCTATCCTTTGCTTTAAAATTTCCGCCGTATTTTTCCAAAAGCTTTACGAGCCTAAAACTCTTCTCATCGTCGTGTTGGCTTCCGAATACGCTCATCATCATTGCGCTATCAGTCAGTCTTTTTGCGCACTCTAGCATCGCGCGAAGCGAATTTTCGTTACCTAACATTACCGCCATTTCAATGGGGGTGGTATTTTCATGACCTTTAAAATTCGGATCGCCGCCCATTTCGCAGTATTTTTTAGCATCTTTGGCGTTGTCTGAATATGCCGTTTTGTGAAGCAACGTTTGTATCTCATCCGCACTCAAACTCTCTTCAGTCTTAGGCGTAACGAAAAAGTTTTTGTCGTAAATCTCCTTTAATGAATTTGTGCCGTAGTATTTGCCCGGTTCGTCTTTAAAAATCAAATTTATACCATTTAAATCCGTAAGTTCTATAGAGTCGTTTGTTTTTAAATTTATTATCTTGTTAAAGTTAAAAACTAAATCATCCTTTTTAACCCCGCTATCAAAGATGAAAAAGTGGCTAAACTCGTAAGGAAATTCGTTTTTGTATTCGGGGTTTGACGACGGATTTATCCTAGAATCGCCGATTTCTATCTTATCGTGCCCCCATCTTTTGCCGAATATAAATATATTTGTACCCCAGCTTTTTGAAATTTTATCATCGTTCTCGCCCATTACGAAGATATCGTTTCCCCATGGGTCTTTCACATCGCTTCTGCCGCCCGTCAAAATATAGACGTTGTTATTTCCGGGGCAAACTATAGAGTGCCTCGTATCGCTTTCGGCTATAATGATCTCGTCTGCGTTTTGGTTGCAGCGAGAATTTATATCCCAATATATGGTTTTGCTAAAATTTAAACTCACGTCTTCTAATACGGTGGTATCAAATCCTTGCGTCACTAAAATCTTTTTAGGAAAATATCCTTTCGCTTGCCCATCTTTGATAAATTTTTCCAAGCTTTGAAAGTCGGTTATATTGCCTCCAAAACAGCCGCCGACCACCAAAAACAATATAACGATAAATCTCATACTCGCTCCTCTTTTCGATATAAAATTTTAAAAATTATACAAAATTTGTAAGCAAAATTTACTAAAAACAGCTCAAATTTAAAAATCAAAAATAAGCGTTTTTAATGCTTATAGTAATGGCACTTGGATAGTTATAAATTTTAAGTTGCTCCGCTGCTTTTAAATTTAAAAAGTTAAATCCATTTTAAACAGAATTTGCGTAAAATCCCATTTCAAAAACGTATTACGCGAGCGGCGGCGGCAAAGTAAAATTTGCGGTAACTACGGCGTTAAATTAAAAGCACTCGTAACGGCGGCACCAAATAAAATTTGCGGCAGTAGCCCAAGGATGAGATATTCGGCGGCGTGCTGAGCTTAAATCATTCACAGCGACGTAAAGTACGAAGTATGCGCGGTGGCGCTAAATCAAAGTATTCGCAGCGGCTAAATTTAAAGTTCGCGGCGATAATCAAAGCAGTGCCCGCCGTTCATCTGCGCGGCACAAGCAGTGAGCCGCATATTAAAATTTAAAGATGTAAAATGAATGAAGATTTTCAAAGAGCGAAGCTGCAAGGCACGCTCGGTGCGCTCTGCCTACTAGTCGCGAGTGCGGCGTATTCTATAAAAGGCGAAATCGCGTACTTGGATTCTCAAATCTTAGTGTGGATTTTTGCCTTCACATTCCTTTACCACGCGCTTAAAAACATACAAAATATCACGGGCCCGCGGGTCTTTATAATCTTCAAATACGCCTACAGCATCGCGCTTGCGGCACTGCTATATTTTTCAGCCATTTATATACTCAGAAGATGTGATTGCAGTAGGCTACAAATATACGTGCCGTATCTGATATTTGCAGTTACGGTCGCTTGGATAATTATAAATTTTAAGTTGCGCGCTGCCACAGGATGCGGGCTTTTCGCCGTATATGCCGCGCTACTAATCATAGATATCAGCGCAGACGTCATCTACGGCATGATGTTTAAAATACCGGCTCCCGCCGCTATAACGATGGGCGTCATAAATTGCATGGAACTGTTAAATTTAATCTTAAATCCATTAGCGTCCGTAGTGCTGCTTCTTGCGTGGTTTAATATGAAAAACCCCGCCAAAGCAAAGGATCTATGGAGCCGGGCGGGAAGATAAAATTTGTCCGCGTTTTATGCTCGCGCGGAGTTTAAATTTAGACCACGCCGGGGCGTTTGAAAAGACAAAATTTCACGCTCGCACGCGCTGTTTGTCAAAGACACAGCCGCCAAAACTCGCCCGCTTGCTATCCATATACGCAGCGCAAGCTTTAAGCCGCATCGGCGCGATCCTTGACAAGATCAAGCAAATATGAAACCAGTCAAATGCCGCCTTATACGATTACAAGGCCCCTTCGCCGCACTCGTAGCCGAAAATTTTAATCCCCGTATCGCTCTGCTCATAGCGCAGCGCGGGGATTTTTTGCAGTAGATCTTTTAGCTTTTCCAGATCGTTTTTCCGCCCGCCGTCAAAGGCTCGCGGCACCCACACCCACGCGATCTCGTCGTATGCGAACGAGCCCACCGTAAAGCTAGCTCGCTTTGAGCCCGCCTCCCATTTGTGGGAGTTTTTGATCGCGTAGAAGTTTGGATAGAGGATTTTTTTGATGATGAAGCATTTGCAAAATTTAAAATCCGCAAAAAACTCCGCCCACGTCGCATCCTCGGTAAAATAGCCCTTCGCGCGCAGTCGCTTTTTCTCTTTGCGCAGCCTAATCGGCTCATAAAACCTCCGCCAAGCCCTCGCGCAGGCATCCATAAACGCGAGCATGCGGGCAAAGTAAATTTTAAAAAGCGCCTTAAAAAGCTCCATCTACTTCTCGATCTGCGATTTTAGCGACTTATCGATTGCGATCTCGCTAGAGTTTATGTCGATTGTTTGAAGCGCCTTGTCCTGGAAGATAAATCCGACCTCCTTCGCGCCGAAGCTCTTAGCGATCGCTTCCAGCGTGTCGGTCGCAGATTTGTGGATCTTGCCGCCAAGATCGTTGATGATTTTTAACGAGAGCTGCTTGACCTCGTCCTTAGCATCGTCGATGAGGTGGTTTTTATCGCTTTCATCGAAGCTCGCGCCGAATAGCCCGTTTAGCGAATCGGGCAACAGAAACGGCAGCAGCTTGGCATTTTTCTCGTCGTAAATTTTCATATCTTTGATCGAGTATTTGTATTTGCACGGTGGCATCTTGATCTCGTAGCGATCCTCGCCCTGCGGCAGTATCGCAAAGTCGGGGCTTAGCAGGTCGTAAACGAACTCGATCTCAAACTCGAAGATGATGGCGATCTGCTTTTTCGTCATCAGCGGCGAGACGAGCGAGCCCAGCAGCCCGCTGCCTACGTTTTGCTTGCGCGTGACGATCTCTTTGGAGTAAATTTTAAAAACGCTCAGTTCGCCGATGCTTTTAAGCCGCGTGATATCGGTGGCGATCTGCGGCTTGCCCGCCTGCTCGCCGCTTTTGCGCATCTTAAAAAACATAAAAACCAAGATGCAAAATATCACTAAATTTAGAAGAAAAGCAAAATTTTCCAAATTTCATCCTTTAAAATTTTATCGGTATTTTAGCAAAATACAGCGCCGATTTGTAGTGCAATTAAAATTTTACGATTTTTGCGACGCGAAATTTTAAAATCGCAAAAGAAATTTTAAAGAAGCGTGCCGCGATTATAAAATTTAATGCGGAACAGTCCGCCCCTTGAGCGTGCCAGGGATCAGCCTTGTGGCTAATGTTAAATTTTGATATGGCTTGAATTACAACACACGAAATTTTATGCTTGTTCATTTCATTAGAATTAAACTCAGGCGCAGCCTGCACCGATAGCGTCGTCGGGGGATGGGTGGGGTTTGTGGGCGAGCAGAGCAATGCGGTGCTGCAAAGGCGGCGCCCGCGAGAAATGCGACCTCGCAATTCAAGCCCCTTTCCCGCCCCGAGAGAAATACACAAAGAGCTAAAAATACTAAAATTTAACACATAGTGAAATCTTTATAAATTCGAGCCCGCGTATGCGTTACACATAATCCGTAAGGGGGCGGCGCTCAGAGTTGCGAGGCGCGCCCGCCCCCTTACCAACCCCCACCCGCGCGACGCTAGAAGTGCGAGCTACGCTCGCGTTATTTAAACTGCGGCTTACGCCGCATATTTTGAATTTCAAATTTTACGTAAAATTTAAAACCGCGAGCCGCAAAGTGTTTCGGCGCAGCAAATATAAAATGGAGGCAAATTAAAATTTACCCGCTGCAAGCTGTAATCAGGATGCAAGCGAGTAAACTTTGCAATTTTAGACAAATTCACGAGCGAAAATAAATTTTAAAAACTCCCGAGAAATTTTACAAAATCTCCCTGAAATCATACCCCGCGTTTTTGAGCGCCCAGGCGATGTCCTCTTGATGAGTCTTACCTTTGGTCTCAAGCGTGATCGTGATCTGCGCGTCGCCGTACTCGATATTGGTCGAGAAGCGGTCGTAGTCGATCTTGACGATGTTTGCGTTGGCGCGGCGCAAAATTTCGGTAAGCCCCGTAAGCGCGCCCGGCTTATCGACGAGCGTGACGTTGATCGTCATCTTGCGGTGCGATTTTATGAGGCCTTTTTCGATGATGATGTTTAGCATCTGTACGTCGATATTGCCGCCGCTTAGGATGATGCCGATCTTTGCGCCCGCGGGGAATGCAAATTTCGCGTTCATCAGCGCCGCTACGCCCGCCGCGCCCGCACCCTCGACGATGATTTTTTGCTGCTCGAGCAGATAGAGTATCGCGCTTGCGATCTCCTCGTCATCGACCTGCACGAACTCATCGACGCACTCGATGATCGTAGAGAGCGTGATCTCGCTAGTATCCCGCACAGCGATGCCGTCGGCGATGGTGCGGACGGATTTGGAATTTAGCGGTTTTTTCGCGACGAAGCTATCGTGCATCGCGGGAGCGCCCTTGGCGGCTACAGCGATAATTTTGATGTCCGGATTGATCTGTTTAGCGCAGCTGCAAACCCCCGTCGCAAGCCCGCCGCCACCAACCGGAACGACGATGTATTCAAGATCTGCAACTTCTTCGATCATCTCAAGCGCGATCGTGCCTTGGCCCGCTTGGACGAACTCGTCGTTAAAGGGATGCACAAACGTCAGATTGTGTTCCTTTGCATATTCCAGTGCAAACGCGTACGCCTCGTCGAAATTATCGCCCTTTAGGATGATCTCCGCGCCCAGAGCCTTCGTGCCGCTTACCTTAAGCAGTGGTGTAGCTTCAGGCATTACGATCACAGCATGCACGCCGAATTTTTGCGCGCTCATCGCTACGCCTTGTGCGTGGTTGCCCGCGCTTGCAGCTATTACTCCGTGCGCCCGCTCCTCGTCCGTCAGATGCGCGATTTTATTGTAAGCGCCGCGGATCTTATATGCGCCGGTGCGCTGCAAGTTCTCGCTTTTGAGATACACTTCCGCGCCGTAAAGCTTGCTGAGCTTCGGCGCCAGAGCAAAGGGCGTTTTATAGACGAAATCGTTTATCGTGCGCTTTGCTTGGATGATTTTATTTAGATCAACCATCTACTTCCTTTCGTAATTTTAAATTTTGTTATTATACATATTTTAGGCGAAATTTTATCCCGCGCGCAGCATAAATCCGCGGCTTCGGTTTTAAGCTCGCCTAGCTCCTGCGCCGCAGCAGCACGCCGCATTCGATATGCGCCGTATGCGCGAACTGATCGAAGATCGCAAACCTGCGCACCTCGTGCGTAGTGCAAAGCGAGCGTAAATTTTTAAAAAGCGTCTGCGGATTACAGGAGATGTAGATCAAATTTTGAAAATTTTTTATGAAATCAATCACGCTAGGCTCCAGCCCCGCGCGCGGCGGATCGATCAAGACGTGCGAAAAATCGTAGCTGAAAATATCGATCCCCTTTAGCCGCTCAAACTCGCGCCTGCGCGCAAACGCGCTCATCAGCTCATCCGCGCTAAGGCGGACGAATTGCGCGTTGCAAACGCCGTTGAGCTCGCAGTTTATGCGGGCGTTAGCAATCGAGCTTTTTGAAATTTCGCTCGCCAGCACGCGGTTAAATTTAGCCGCAAGCGGGATGGTAAAGTTGCCGTGTCCGCAGTACAGCTCCAGCAGATCGCGCGCGCCGGAGCTTTCTGGGCGCACGGCATGTTTTTCGCAGCTCGAATTTTGCGCGACGGAATTTTTTTTAGCCAAATTTTGCGCGGCGGAATTCCCCGCTATGGAATTTTTTTCAACGGAATTTTGTGCGGCAAAATTTTGTGCGCTGCACCTCTCGCTCGCGCCGTCTTTGCCGAAGTCTACGCAGCTTCTCGCCCAGGCGATCATCTTTTCGTTCACGCCGCGGTTTGGCTGGATGAAAGCGTTTTCACCGAAGCGAAATTTATAAACTCGCCCGTCCACGCAAAGCTCGTCCGTGAGGCTTAGCTCGCCGCTTAGCAGCTTCTGTCCGCGCGCGCGAGCCATAACCCTGATACCAAGCTTGCCCGCCAGCTCGCAAATCGCCCCCTGCTCGCGCTCGCCCAGGCGCTTATGATAAAGCAGCGTCGCCAAAATCCCGCTGGCGCACGAGATAAACTCAACGCCAAAGAGCCTCTCTTTTAAAGCTTCGCTCCGCCTAAGCGCCTCTAGCAGCTGCGGCATTAAATTTGCGATAGGAAGCGCTACCTTTGGGCATTCGTTAATTAAAATTTTCTTACTCTGTGAGCCGCCCATCGTGTAGGCAAGATCAGATGCGCTATGCCAAATATCGTGCCAGATGCCAAATTCCGCCCTGATGCGGTAATTTTGAGGGCTTGAGGCAAAAAACTCAAACTCGCCGTCAAAAAATTCTCTGAACTTATCGCTTATCAGACGCTTTTTATATAAAATTTGATCCTCATAGGGCTCACCGAGCGTACAGCTGCCGCAACTACCGAAGCTTTCGCAATTCATACATCCACTCTTTTACCCACCACGCGCAGTAAAAGAATGATAGCCGCGATACCCAAGATCAGGCAGGCCCACACGCTAAGCCCAAAGCCCGCAGGCAGGTAGCCGCAAATGATACTGATGCCGCAAACGACCAGCGCATAAGTCATCTGCGTGCTTACGTGCTCGATGTGATCGCAGCCTGCGCCCATCGAAGAAAGGATCGTCGTATCAGAAATCGGCGAGCAGTGATCGCCGAAGATCGCTCCGGTAAGCACCGCGCTTACGTTTACGCACATAAAAACATGAAATTCCTCGCCGCTAAGGCCATATTTTTGCCCCACGGCGTGAGCAAGAGGCACGGCTAAAGGTGTGACGATGCCCATAGTACCGAAGCTTGTGCCCGTTGAAAAGGAGATAAACGAGCTGAGCACGAAGATCACGATCGCAAGCGCAAAGCGCGGCGTAGCGTCGCTTAGAAGCTCGACCAAATAGCGCGAAGTGCCTAGCTCTTTGATAACCGAGCTTAGCGACCACGCAAAAAGCAGGATTATGACGGTATTTAGCATACTTTTCCAGCCGCCAACCCAGACCTCGATCGCCTCTTTGACGCCGTAAATTTTTTGCGCGATGCCTAAAACGACGGCGATGATCGATGAAAAGAGCGCGGATTGAAACAGTACGACCGAAGCATCCGCCGCACTAAATGCGGTGCGGATAGAAGTAAAGCTAAGAGGGGCTGCCTTGACCGCCTCCAAAGCCTCGCCCTCCAGCGAGCTGTAGCCGTTAAAGTAAAACCCGATGACGGAAAGGACAATCATCGCTCCTAGCGGGATTATCGCGTTTAGCTTGCGAAGCGCGACGCCCTCTTTGGGTACAAAAATTTGATCCTCTAAATTTTTGATCTTAAAATCCGCAGCGGAGCTCTTGCCGCCGCGAGATGCGATCTCTGCGCGATACATCGAGCCAAACTCCCTACTCATTACGGCAGTAGCGACTACGAAAAAGATCATGAAAATATTATAAAATCTATACGGGATCGTCTCTACAAAGACGGTAAAGGCGTTTATGTTTTCTATGCCGATCTGCGAGTAGGCCTCTTTGATCGCCGAAATTTCAACTCCGACCCACGTAGAGATCACCGCGATGCCGGTGATCGGCGCTGCGGTCGCGTCGATGATGAAGGCGAATTTTGCGCGCGAAATTTTAAATTTATCCATCAGAGGCCGCATTATCGGACCCACGATCAGCGCGTTTGCGTAATCGTCGAAAAATATCACGATACCCATCAGCCAGGTGTAAATTTGACCCAAAACGGGGGTGTCTGCGTGCTTGCTAAGCCAGAGCGCAAGCGCCTTCGTGCCGCCGCTTTTGGTCACTAAAGCGATGAGCCCGCCGATACACATGACCTGAAGCAAAATGCCCGCATTCCACGTATCCGCCATCGATTTTACTACGCGCGAGCACAGGTTCGTAAAGGCAAAAAGCGCCGAAGCCGCGATGCCGTGATCTACCATACCGACGAGAAAAGTCCCGCTTAGCACGCCCAAAAACAGCGACAAAATCACGTCCTTGGTGATAAAAGCAAGTACGATCGCCGCAACCGGCGGGATAAGCGTCAGCACTCCGTAAAGCTCGCTGTTTCGCACGGCGGGCTCCACGTCCGCAAGCGCTAGCGCGGGCAAAAAAATCGCCGTAAAGATAAGCAAATTTTTTAACATTTTAATCCTTGATGATTGATAAAATTTTAAAATTTAACCTCCGATCGGGGGTTAAATTTTAAAATTCTGCGCACCTTGCAGCAATTATTTGTATTGCGTACTTTCTTTTACGGCGATTATTGAGCGCCTTAATCGCGCAGTAAACTCTGCTATTTTGCTGCGTTTGCAATTTTGCGAACGCATTTTTAAGCAATTTATCGCGCAGAAAAATCTCTCCGGTGCAAAATACCGCGCGCGGCGTAATCAAAAGCATTTTATAAACGCGTATTAAATTCTATTTAACATAGCAAAAGCTTCAAATCAAGGTAAAATTCCACAATGATGCAACGCTTACTTTGTCGCAAAAGCGATAAATTTCTCGCGCAAAATTTGACGAAATCCCGCTCTTGATCGCAAACCAAAATCCATCAGCAAAAATTTTATCGCGCATAAACGCACAAATCGCCATTTCTCAAGCCTGCCTGCGCGTTTATAAAATTTCAGAGCATGCAACCTGCGCAAGCAAAGCGATAAAATTTTAAAGCGTTAAATTCTACCAACTCGCACTCGAAAAATCCGCTAAATCTATAGAATTTACAAAGCGGCAAAACTCTAAATTTAAAGCTCATAAGGCTTTTGCAAACCCAAAACGCCGCAAACCCAAAACGACGACGAAGCGGCGAGCGACCCTTTAAATCAAGCCCGCTAATTTTCACGCTCAGGTGCATCTTGCGGATCGCTCGTAAAATCATCGCTTACTTGCGTAGGACTTAATCCAAGCGAGCGCAAATAGCTCTGCGTAGCCGCTTCACCACCCGCAAGCGCGTAGTCTAGCGCATTTAGCCCCGCCTCGTCGGCCGCCTTTTCGTTTGCGCCCGATTTTACGAGCAATTCAACGATCTGCTTGGTACTTTTTTGCGCCGCAAACATCAGCAGTGTCTTACCCGCGCCCGAACGTTCACAGCCGTCGCTACGCTCGCCTAGCGACGCTAGAGCCTGAGCTTCAGCGCTGCCGATCTGGCGGACATTTACGCTAGCGTGCGAGTAGATTAGCAATTTTACGAGCTCATAATTTTTTGCCGCGGCGGCGAAAAATATCGGAGTTTGCCCAAGTGAGTTTTTATAGCTAACCAAGGCGCCTTTAGAGATCATAAATTTAGCGCTTTGAACGTTATTCATCGCGTAAAATAGCGAGTTTTCCTCGCCAGCATTCACCTGCGCACCTCGCTCGATCAAAGCACCGCTAAAACGCTCGTCATATCCTAGCAAAAGTGCCAGATCCAGGGCATTATCAAGCTCGTAAATCGCAAAATCCTTGCTAAAAAGTAGCGTACGAAACTCATCTGCGCCTACTCCGCCTTTTAGCGCCAGCTCAAGCTCACCGTAATCTCCCGCCTTGCGATCTTTTGCGGCGTATGCAATAAATTCCGCTATCACGGCGCTTGCCAGCTCATCAGCGTCGTTTTTGTTGAATTTAGCGGCGAAATAATCTCTTAACGCCTCCCTGGCTACCGGGATCTCGCCCATAAAATTGCCATAAGCGATGAAATTTCCAATCTTGCGCTCGGAGTAAAATTCTAAGGCTTCAAGCGATTTTTCGCTAATTTGTGCGTAGTTTTTCTCTTTAGCATAGCTTAAAAATCCCTCTCCGTCCATCCCCGCAAACGCCAAGGTTCGCTCAAGCCTTTTTTCGTTCAGCAAGGCTTCATTACCGACGCAATCGATATTTTCGTCCCTGATCTCAGAAGACGCGCTTTTTAAATTTTGCAAAAATTCTGCGCCAGCTAGCGAGCCTTTACAGCCAAAATCGCTTTGCAGCAGCTCTTCGTCCGCAGGCTCTTTGCTAAAAAAGCCGCGCGGATCGCTTAGCATCTGCTCGCAAGAAGCGCCAAAAAGCGTGCCGCAAAAAACAAACGAACCCATTAGAATTTTTCGCATCGCTACCTCGAATTGCATTTGAAGCGTTATTTTACCTTTAAATTTATTTATTAAAACTTAGTGCGGGCGGTGGAATTTTATGGAATTCCTTTCAACCTTATAAAATTTTGCAGAATTTTTAAAATTTTACGGCGCGGCGGCGAACGGCGTTAAATAATGGCAGTTAGAGGCGCAGCGACGAGCGGCACTATATGAGAGCACAGCGAACCGCGACGTTAAAATTTTAAATTTACGCACGAGCTAGCGGTAAAATAAAATTTTGCAAGCTGTACAAATCTAGCGGAATTCCGCGCTAGGTTTATCATGAAATAAAATTTTTCAAGTGGAGCCCGTTCCGTGGAATTCTACGCGCATTATAGCGAGATAGAATTTGCGAGGTAGAATTCCTTGCAGAATGAAAGAATTTTACGCGCTCTGCGCGGAGTAGAATTAAAATTTCGCCGCGCAAAATTCCGCGCCTAGCGCAAAATCCGTCGCGTTAAAATTTAGCGAATTTCAATCTGATGGAATTTAGCACGACCGTTACGGAGCTAAAGCACATCGCCGCGGCGCCGTACATCGGCTTTAGAAGCACGCCGAGCGCTGGATATAGCGCGCCTGCCGCGATCGGGATACATACGGCGTTGTAAAAGAGCGCCCAGAAGAGGTTTTGCTTGATCGTCCGCATGGCGGCACCGCCTAGGCGGAATAGATACAGCACGCTTTCAAGGTCGTTTTTTATAAAAATCACGTCGCCCGCACCCTTGGCTACGTCGCTGCCGCCGTTCATCGCGATGCCGATGCTAGCAGCTTTTAAGCTCGGCGCGTCATTGACGCCATCGCCCACGAAAAGCACCCGCTTGCCTTCGTCCGTCAGGGATTTGATGAACTCATATTTGCCGCTTGGAAGCACTCCGCTTTTTACCTCGTCGATGCCGAGGTTGCGAGCGACGAAATTTGCCGTTTTGGCGTTATCGCCCGTTAGCATAACGGTTTTTACGCCGCTTTTTTGCAGCGCCTGTACGACGCCGCGCGCTTCGGTTCTGATCTCGTCGCTAAATGCGATAAAGCCCGCATATGAGCCGCCTATCGCGCAGTAAACGACGCCGAAGCCCTTGTCTAAAAGCTCCTCCGCTTCTACTTCGACGCCCGCATCCACGCCGCGCTCGCGCAGAAAGCCTGCACTGCCGCAAAGGATTTCGCCGGTGGGATTTTTCGCGACGATCCCCTTGCCCGCGATGCTTTCGAACTCGCCGTTAAATTTAGAAATTTCGCCGAATTTCAGCTCGGCAAATTTCACGATCGCCTTTGAGATCGGATGCTCGCTAAGCTTTTGCGCACTTGCTAAAGCGTAGAGATCCTGGGCGCTCAGATCGCTGAAGCTTACCGAAATTTCGCCCTTGCTAAGCGTGCCGGTTTTATCGAAAACCGCAACGTCCGCGTCCTTTAAAATTTCTAAAATTTCGGGATTTTTGATTAAAATTCCAGCCTTTGCGGCGTTTGAGATCGCGCAAACGATCGCAATCGGCGTCGCAAGACCTAGCGCGCACGGGCAGGAGATGATAAGCACGCAGATAGCGGCGGATGCGGCGTATGAGAGTCGCCCGTCAAGCGCCATCCACGCTATAAAGCTGACAAGCGCGATCATAATCACCGCGGGCACGAAGATATTTGAAATTTTATCGGCAAAGCGCGCGATCGGCATCTTTTTGTTGCCCGCCTCGTTTAGCAGATTTTTAATCTCGGCAAGCAGCGTCTGATGCGGGAATTTCGTCACCTTCACGTAGATGACACCATCAGTGCTGACGCAGCCCGCATTGACCTCATCGCCTACGCTTTTATAAACCGCCAAGCTCTCGCCGCTGATGAGCGAAGCATCGATCTGCGCGCCGCCCTCGACGATAAGCCCGTCGCAAGGGATGCGCGAGCCGTTTTTTACTAGCACTTTATCGCCCGGCTTTAGCGCTTCTGCGCGCACTTCGGCTATCGTACCGTCATCTTTGATCAAAAGTGCGGTTTTAGGGCTTAGATCGATTAGCCCCTTGATGTAGTCGTTCGCCTTCATCTTGCTGCGCTCTTCTAGGTATTTGCCGAGCGAAATAAAGGCGATTATCATCGAGGCGGACGAGAAATAAAGATTGGTAAATTCGTTCTGTGCGCCGTGCGTATAGACCCACGCCGCGGCCGTTAGCGAATAGGCAAACGCGAAAAAGCTTCCCATCGCCACGAGTACATTCATATCGAAGCTTCTGTTTTTCAGAGAGCCGTAAGCGTGATAAAAGAAGTTCTTGCCGCAGTAAAATAGGCTCACGCACGCCATTGCCGCGCAAAGCAGCGCCTTTGGAACGAAGCTCAAAAACCCGCTCATCTCCACAGCCATTACCGCCGCGGCCAAAATGAGAGCTAGGATTAGCCTAAATAGCGCCGCTTTGAGATTGCTCCGCTTTTTGCGCTCCAAATCCTCGTAATCCACGGCGATGTCGTAGCCTAGCTTTTTGATCTTGGCTTTTAGCGTCTCCTCTACGGCGGGGTCATCTAGTACGAACTCGCCGCTACCGTTTGCGAAATTTACGTGCGCTTCCTTCACCCCCTCGATCTTGCGGCTTGACCGCTCGATCGCATTGGAGCAGTTTACGCAGCTCATCCCGACGATATTTAGAGTGATTTTGCTTGGCATCCGTTAGTTTTCGCAGGCTAGCTTTTCTGCGACGCTAAAGCCCAAATCGTCCATCTCCTCTTTAAATTTAGCCTCGTCGCGCGGATCTAAGCTTAAACTCACCACTCCGCTTGCCACGTCCACCTCGATCTCGCCGAAATCGTCCTTAAGCGCGTTTTTGATCGTCCTCGCGCAGTTTTCGCAGTGTATATTTTGCGCCTTAAATTTTACGCTTTGTTTCAAAGCCATGAGCCTCTCCTTTGGATTAAAATTTCAAAACTTATACTACTTTTTAATAAATTTTATTTCAACGCCCGCTCCTGAAATTTAAGAGTTTTTCGTTATAATCACCCGTTTTTAAATTTAAGCTTTAAGGAATTTTATGGGACGAGCTTTTGAATACAGACGCGCTTCAAAAGAAGCTAGATGGGGGAAGATGAGCAAACTTTTCCCAAAACTGGGCAAGGCCATAACGATGGCTGCGAAAGAGGGCGGCGAAGATCCGCTGATGAACTCTAAACTGCGCGCCGCGATCGCCACGGCAAAGGCGCAAAATATGCCCAAAGACAACATTGACGCGGCTATCAAGCGCGCAAGCGGCAAAGATAGCGCCGATATCAAAACGATCTTTTACGACGGCAAGGCCCCCCACGGCGCGCTTTTAATAATCGAATGCGCCACCGACAACCCGACCCGCACCGTCGCGAACGTAAAGTCGATTTTAAACAAAGCTAAGGGCGAGTTTTTGCCGAGCGGCAGTTTGAAATTTATGTTTTCGCACAAGGCCATTTTTGAAACCAAGCTGCCGAGCCGCGACATTGAGGAGCTGGAGCTTGAGCTCATCGACTTCGGTCTTAGCGAGCTTGAGATCAACGAGTTTGAAAACGACAAAGGTGAGCTCGAACAGACGCTTCTAATCTACGGCGAATACGAAAGCTTCGGCACTCTAAACGAGGGGATCGAAAAGATAGGGCTTGAGATCATCAGCGCAAGCTTAAAATTCGTCGCTAACGAAAAGCACGAATTTAGCGAGGAGCAGCTTAGCGACATAGACGCGCTGCTCGAGCGGCTAGAGGATGACGACGACGTGCAGGCAGTTTACACCAACATCGCATAGGAGAAAAAATGGAAAGCTTAAAAATTTACGACATCGACGCGGCGGCTTTGGCGCGCGATAAATACGCCGTTATCAAAACCGAAAAGGGCGATATGAAGCTGGAGCTTTTCGCAGATGAAGCCCCGCAGGCGGTTACGAATTTCGCCAGCCTCGCGCGCAGCGGGTTTTACAAGGGGCTAAATTTTCACCGCGTAATTCCAAATTTCGTAATCCAAGGCGGCTGCCCGCGCGGCACCGGCACGGGAGGCCCGGGCTGGCGCATAAAGTGCGAATGCGACCGCCAAAAGCACAAGCACGTGCGCGGTGCGCTATCGATGGCGCACGCGGGGCGCGATACGGGCGGAAGCCAGTTTTTCGTCTGCCACAGCGCGCAGCCGCACCTAGACGGCGTGCATACGGTCTTCGGGCAAATCGTGGATCAGCCTAGCCTAGCGGTTTTGGACGCGATCAGACAGGGCGATAAGATCATCGACGTCGAGATTAAAGAGAGGCTATAATCGTGATTAAATTTAAACCGCGGGGCGCCAGACCGTGATAAAGATCGGCACGGACATAACCGCGGTGCGCAGGATCTCGGCGCTGCGCGCAAAATACGGCGCGAAATTTCTAAAGCGCATTTTGAAAAAATCCGAGCGCTCCTCGGCGCTGCGCGACGAAAGTATAGCGGGCGTCTATGCCGCCAAAGAGGCGCTTAGTAAGGCGCTAGGCACCGGCATCGGCGCGGAATTCGGCTTTAAAGACGCCAAAATTTACAAAGACGCCCTAGGCGCGCCGCACCTAAAAATACGTAAAAAAATCCGTAAAAAATTTCATATCAAATCCGCAAGCCTTAGCATTACGCACGATGTAAACGTCGCAATCGCCGTAGTCGCATTAAAACTTAATAAGCCGCGCTCAAAGTAACGAAGCGAAGCAGCACACGGCAGCAAGAACTCCGCGTAAATTCTGCATAAATTTTGCACGACGAAATTTATGGGGTTAGGTGCAGATTATGTAGAGTAGTATTTCGCGGCGCAGTACACGATGCGGCAGCAAACTTTGCCTTCTAAATTTTATATTTGCCGACTTAAAATTCTACATTCATGGATGAAATTTTAGAGCACAAAATTTACCGCAACGAAATTTTGAAATTTCACCGCGCCGCAGAATTTTGCTTTAATTTAAGACTTGGAATTTTATAGCGGCGAGGCGGCATAAACTCAAAAGGTAAAATTTCGACCCGAAATTTAACGACAGAAGCATAGATTTTCTATTAAAATTTCACGACGAAATCGTGCTCTGAAATTTTAAACGGATGCAAAGTCTGTTCCGCCTAATCTATCGCATCATTAAGGATTAAGCGAAAGTTCATGAGCCGACCGAACATACACTGCCGCGGCGGCGTGTGTTTATCGCACCCGTCTCAAGCAAGGGCTTCTGCGCCGTATCTATGCCGAATAAATACCGCGGATAACGCAGCCGCGATCTTCACACTATGTGCAAAAAGACGAGGGGATTGTGTCGATGCATTTACTGTTTAGTCTGCCGCTAGCTTAAGCGTGCACAGATAGGCGGCACACGCAGCAGCGAGCGATTAAAATTTACACGGCGAAATTCACAAATGAAATTCCGCGGGCTGCAAATTTAGCGCTAAATTTTTAAAATTTCACGGTAGCACAAATTTTAAAATTACATACAGAGCGTATTTAAAATTTTAAACCGCGAGCTCACAGGACCAAATTTAGTCGCCGAGAAGTTTGCAAGTCTGTGCAAAAAGAAATTTTATCGCAGCGCGACACCGCAAAATTTTAAATTGCTCGTATTTGGGCGGCGGGCTTACGCGGCTTACGTTTTCGCGCGAGGTATAAATTTTCAATCGTCTATATTTTAGCCGCCTTAAGACTGCGCCCAAAGCCGCTCTATATTTAGAGCCGCGTAAATTTAAATCGTTAGCGCCAAGCTACGATTAAATTTCAAGCGCAAAGCGCAGTCACGGCGCGAACTTACGTAAAATATCCCAAACTACGATTAAATTCTAAGCCGCGACCAAATTCCCACGCAATAAAAGGCGGACTAATCCGCCTTTTTTAAATTATCGGCGAGCAAAAACGCAAGCTCCAGCGCCTGATCTGCGTTTAGGCGCGGATCACACTGCGTTTCGTAGCGCTGTTTTAGCGTCTCTTGCGTTACGTTAAACGAGCCGCCCGTGCACTCTGTGACGTTTTGACCGGTCATCTCAAGGTGAATGCCGCCCGCGTGCGTGCCCTCCGCAGCGTGGATCTCAAAAAAGCTCTGAACCTCGCTTAAAATTTTAGAAAACTCGCGCGTTTTATAGCCGTTGGCGGTCTTGACGGTATTACCGTGCATCGGATCGATGCTGTATAGGATCGCCCTGCCCTCGCGCTTTAGCTCGCGTAAAATTTTCGGCAGCCGCGCGCCGATCTTATCCGCGCCCATGCGAATGATGACGTTTAGCCTACCTGCTTCGTTTTGCGGATTGAGCTTGTCGCAAAGGCGCAAAATTTCATCCGCGGTGCCGCTCGGGCCGATCTTGACGCCGAGAGGGTTTTTGATACCGCTTAAAAAATGCACGTGCGCATCGTCCGCGCCGCGCGTGCGCTCGCCGATCCAAAGCATGTGCGCCGAGCAATCGTACCAATCGCCGCTGGTGCTGTCGATGCGCGTCAGGCACTCCTCGTAGTGCAGCAGCAGCGCCTCGTGCGAGGTGTAAAGCACCGTCTCGGCAAGGCTCGGAGAGTTCGCAGCGCTCAGTCCGCACGCCTCCATAAATTTAAGCGTGCGCGAAATTTCATCGCTCAGCTCGTTAAATTTAGCCTCCAGCTCGCCCTTTTTCAAAAAGCCCAAATTCCACTTATGCACCTCGTGCAGGTTCGCAAGACCGCCGCGAGAAAAGGCGCGCAGCAAATTCAGCGTCGAAGCGCTTTGATGATACGCCTCGATCATGCGCACAGGATCCGGCTTGCGCGCCGCTTCGTTAAACTCAAAGCCGTTGATTATGTCGCCACGGTAGCTAGGCAAACTTATGCCGCCCGCCTCCTCAAAGTCGCTGCTGCGCGGCTTTGCGAACTGCCCTGCGATGCGACCCACTTTAACGACGGGGCAACTCGCCGCAAAAGTAAGAATGATCGCCATCTGAAGCATTACCTTAAACATATCGCGGATATTATTCGCGCTAAAATCATTAAAGCTCTCCGCGCAATCGCCGCCTTGAAGCAGAAACGACTTGCCCTCGCTGGCGCGCGCAAGCTCAGCCTTTAGGTTGCGAACCTCGCCCGCAAATATCAGCGGCGGCAGTTTGTAAAGGCGATCTTTAGCGGCCTGCACCGCACTTTCATCCTGATAAATCGGCTGCTGTAAAATTTTATAATCTTTCCACGACGTCCTACTCCAGCTCATAGCCCCTCCTAGGTTTTGTAAAATTTCGCGATTATACCCAAATAAGCTTTTATTAACCCAAAAAATCTTAAAATAGCGCCTTTAGGCAATTTGGAAGGAATTTTATGGAAGAAAACCGCGCTAAAGGGCTAATGCTTGCTCTCGCTACCTTTGTTATGTGGGGCGTTTTTCCGATATTTTTCAAGCTCATAAAGGACGTGGATGCGGTGCAAATTTTAGCGCATCGCGTCGTTTGGTCCTTCCTGCTGCTGCTCGTTTTTCTCTGCTTTGCGCACCGCTTAAAAAATGTCGTGCGACTTCTTAGCACTCCCCAAATCGCTCTCACGCTGCTTTGTACGGGACTACTTATCAGCACGAACTGGGGCATTTATATCTACGCGGTAAATTCCGATCAAATTTTAGCCACCAGCCTCGGATATTTTATAAATCCACTATTTTCGGTGCTTTTGGGCGCTTTGTTTCTGCGCGAGCGACTAAGCGCGGCGGCGAAATTTTCCCTACTGCTAGCCTTTGCAGCGATCGGCGTGCAAATTTACGCGCTGGGTAGGCTGCCGATAATCTCGCTCGTGCTGCCGCTTAGCTTTGCATTTTACGGCCTCATTCGCAAGAAGGTAAAAGTGCCTAGCTTTGAGGGGCTGTTTTGCGAGACGACGCTGATGCTGCTGCCTGCGCTTGCGTTTCTGATCTACTGCGCGCTGAAAGGAAGCGGCGCCTTCGGCTTTAACGTAAGCAGCGCGCTGCTGTTTGCAAGCGGGCTGATTACGATTTTGCCGCTGCTTACCTTCGCCGTAAGCACGCAGTATCTGCCGCTATCCACGATCGGCTTTATGCAGTACATCAGCCCTAGCATGAGCATGCTGATCGCGGTATTTATCTACGGCGAGGAGCTTGAGACTTATAAAATTTTGAGCTTTTCGCTAATTTGGTTCGGGCTCGCGGTCGTGGGCTTGGACGGCTTAAGGAGAAAAAATGGCTAATTTCGCTTTGATGTTCGCAGTCGCCCTTGCGGTGGGCGCGCTCGTGTATTTTCAGGTCCAAAAAGCTTCCGTGCGCGCAGACGCCGCAGATCCCGAGCTTAGCTCGCAAAGGTATATGAAATTTTGCGATATTTTGGAGGACAAACTGCGAGATTTAAAGCGGCTAGAGCTGCACGACGAAAGCGCTCGCGAGAGCTATCTAGACGAACTTGAGGCTCTTAGCAAGGAGTTAGTTTATATCAAAACGATGCATCAAAGCAACCTAAACCCCGCCGTGTGGGAAGGCAAGCTATTTGAGTTTCTAAATAAAACGGACGCTCTTATCGAAAAATACGCCGCGGACGCAGAGCGCTCGCTGCAAGACTGGCGCAAGCAGCTGGAGATGGAATTTAAGAATTTGTAGTGCGAAATTTTAAGCGGCGAATTTCGCGGGTGTCTATATCGGTAGAATTTTAACGCCTAAATTTATATAATTTAACGCGCCGCAACTCTCGGAATTTTTAAAATTTACATACGTGCCGGATTTTGCAAACCGCTTGCGTCATAGTGACAAAATTCCATGCGTTTTACAAAGCAAAACGACGCAAATTTTAAATCGGCGTAATTTATATAATTTTGCAAGATACACAGCAACCGCGAAGCCGATAATCGCGTCTGTAAATTTTATAGAATTTACTCATGAGCAGACGCGGTATCTGCAGTCTTGGATCCCGCTCGCTCTAGCTGCTTAGACGCATCGCGCCTTAAAATTTTATCATACTCCTCCACCTCTATCACCTTGCCCTCATACTCTATTTTAAGACCAAATTCCAAGCCTTTTAAGTGCGAATATCTAAAAAATTTATCCAGATCAAAGCCGCTCGCGCCATTAAGCTCATCGCCGCAGAGCGCGGAATAGCGCTTTATAAGCGTATCGTAGATACCAAGTAGCGCTGTATTTGGCGTTACCGAGCCGCATCTATTAAGATCGGGCAGCGAACCTCTGTTAAACCCGATTGCACCCTTTTCCCAATCCTTCAAGCGCCCCCTCATAATATACCTAACTATATCATAATTAAAGCTATCCAACCAGCTCCAAACCAAAATAATCTCATCGTAACAATAATCATCCATATGCTCTAGGTATATTTTCTTATACTTCCTCAACGTATCCAAATCCTTACGGCAGTCATCGTATTTTTTTCGAATACGCTCATCGCCCGGAAGCCCTGCTAAATCGTATTTAAGCAGCAAATTTAGCATACTTGCGTCATATCGCTGCGGTAGCATCTGATATATGGAGCAGTTCGGCTGTCGCTCATCTTTGCGGTGTTTGAGCGTAAAAGCAATACAATTATCGTCCGTCCAAGCGGTAATCTCAGGTCTTACGCCGCTGCTAAGCATAAGCTCCGTCATCTGCAAAAATCCACCCGCCACGGCGTAATAGAGCGGATCGGATACTGCGCTAATACCCTCGCTTTTAGGCGTTTCGTAATATTCCCTTACCTGCGCATCGCTAGTATCGGCGACCAAATAGGAATCGCGGTATCCCGGGGTTACAAGCCACGGACGAACATATTTAACGCTAGAAAAGCTAGCTCCGTGCTTGAGTAGAACTTCCACGGCGGCGGTAGAGTTATTTTCGATAGCATAGCTTAACGCCGAATGAGAAAATCCTCCGCGCGGTTAATATCCGCTCCGTGATAGATCAGCTCCTCGGTGGTGTTTGCATCGTTGTAAAAGCTAGAATACATTATCGCCGTTATGCCAAAATGCAGCGGATCGCCCGCAGTGATACGCTGCTCTCGCATAAATGTTAAAATACGAGCAGTGTCCTTGGAGCGCAAAAGCTTGCAGAAATACTCCATTCGCTCATCGCCATACACTACGCACTCGTCCAAATCTAACTCGGCGCCCAGCCTTTCGTGCCAGTACCTCGCTCGTGCAGCGCGATCCTCATCCGTTAGCGGCCGATTGGAGGAGTTGCCGGAGGTCGCGACGCGGCTCGCCGTGGAATTTTGCGCGGGTCTAGTTTCGGATCTGTCCATAAATGCACCGCCTACAATCAAGAAAAATACGCCCGCCGAAACAACCAAACACGCTATGATGAGCTTGGATTTTATCTCTTTTAAAGCAACCTCCGCAAATAAAATGGCAAATACTACCGAGTGTGAACTTAGCCGAATATAAACGGGCGGAATTTCACAAGGCAATTTCGCTCGGGCGAAATTCGCAGGGCGAGATTTAAGAGAGTTTAGGCGCAAAATTTTGCTTTCGAAATTTTACCGATAGAATTCCGCGCAGAAATGCCGCAGGTGCAAAAATTTTACTGACGAAATTTATCCCAGCGGCATGCGGTTAGAATTTCAACAAGCGCTTCTGCGCATAAAATTTAGCGCTAAATTTACGCTGTATTTGCACTCGGTATCGCTACGAAATTTAGTGGCGGCTATCATAAAATATTGAAATTGTAGTTTTAAATTTACCGCCCCTTCGCATATCCTCCTAGATAAAAACCGTATAGTCCTTTTTAATATAGTCTATTTATATTTTTCTGTAGAAAATACTCTCTAACTTCGTCGTAAATTTCACTGCTATACAAATAAATCAAATAGTAGTGTGCCGATACGACAACGGAATAATATAAATATCCGCCATGCCACGGCTCATCTACTTTTATAAATGGAAAAATTTTAAATCCTTTTATGCCTTTATTTATGCAAAAATACACGACGAATTTTATAAATATATTCGCCACATACATACAAAGCAAAAATACAAAGAAAAAACCTAACGAGCCGACACAAAATATAACCAACACGATAAAAGATGGGGTTCTAAAATTTTGCGTGGAAAAGTTTTTGCATAATTTATCCTTTTCCACCTTGCACTGCCTTTTAACGACCCCTTTATCTAAAAATTCTATATATTGATCGGTAAATCTTATTTCGCGTTTATTGCGTATCGCGGTAAAGATATATGTAATAACGGCGATTAGTAATATCATTATACAGGCTTCTAAATAATCGTCTACATATATATGCCCAAAATCTACAATATCCCAAATAAAAGATAGTAGAAGACCTGATACCTGAAGAAATACAAGAAGATGGGCATAAACAAAAAACTTTTCATAATTTTTGATTATTATCGGATCTTTGTCGTAATCTCTAGCGTTAGAATTTTTAAATAAAGTAGTATTGTCTGGATCTAAATTTTGAAATTTTCTATCGCGCTTTGCGTTTAAATTTAGATCGTCTGAATTTTTATCATTAGAATTTAAAACTTTAGAATTTGTATTGTTTAAATCTGAGGCATTGAAATTTGAAGCATTTGAATTTGAGGTATCGGATTCTGAAGTATCAAAATTTAAGGCATCAGAATTTTGAGCACTAAAATCTTCCTGCGAGCCTTGCTCTAAATTTTGATGTCGTTCGTTTAGAATTTTCTTTAGCTCTTCGAGTCTTGCTTCGTTCATCCTTATCCCTCACTAGTGATTTCGAAAGTTTGCCTATTGTGCCTTTTGTAGCTTAAGTGGATATTAAATTTACGAAACATAACTTCAATTATATTACAAAATAGCAGAGCACTATCTTTAAATTTTACAAATTATTTTTCTGCGCGATCAAGCTCAATTTGTGCATTTAATTCTCTCTTATCCATGTTTAAACTCCTTTTGAAATATCATAAATTCTTTTCTAACATTATCTATATTAATACTCTTATGTAATAAAAAGTATCTCTTTAATTCCGAATAATCTTTATTAGAATTTATAAAAATATTTATTATGATGCCATCTTTAGAATATATCGCCAAACGATCATATATTTTGTTTGCTTCCAAGCCGCCAATTACAGTACAAATTAAATTCTTTGGAAGAATGAATATTGTGGCCAACAATATAAATACAACTATAAAGTCTTTAAAAACAAATAAGATCATTGTTATTATAGTAGCAAATATACAGAAATAGAAGAGTTCTTTTGAAATTGGAAAATATTCTGGTGTAGAAGTCCTAGTATCCATATTTTTAGATATCTTAATAATTTCATCTAGATTTATTCGGAAGATTTTTATTCCTTCGACTTCTACCGAAATAAATTTTTCGTTAAAAATTATAAAGCGCCTATTAAATGGTTTATCACGCTCAATAATTCTAATAAATGGAATAATAGTGCAAAAAATAATGAAAAAATAAGAATCTTCTGATTCGGAAAATTTTTCAATACCAAAATTAGACAATATTCCTGTTTGAGAAAGTATTATGATCAATATTAATATACAAAATTGGCAAAAACCTATTAAGGCACTAAAATCCTTTATTATTAACTCTTTTTTACAATGGGCATTTATATTTATATTGGAATTTCTATCATTAAAATTTCTAGACAATTTTTTAGTTCCAGATTCCGTTTATTTGAATTGGGCATTTTAAGCTTTCAAGATTAAAACTATTTCCAGAGCTCTGCTCCACATTTTGACGCCGTTCGTTTAGAATTTTCTTTAGCTCTTCGAGCCTTGCTGCATTAATCCTTATCCCTCGCTAGCGATCTTAAGCGATTTTGTATTTTACTTCTCTGTCGCTTGGGATAGTATTAAATTTAAAGCTACTTCACTTGCCTGACCCAAGCATTTTGGAATTTGTCTATCGAGGTAAAATTTATAAAATTGGAAGATAAATTTAAGCGGGAAAAACCCGCTTAAATTTTATTTGCCGCAGCCGCATTTGCCCTGAGCGGCAAGCTTGCGGCGAACATATGCGATTTTGCTTTGAAGCGGAAGGTGCTTAGGGCAGTTGTCCTCGCAGCCTAGCAGCGTCATACAGCCGAATACTCCGTCATCATCGCCGATTAGCTCGTAAAAATACTCATCGGTTCGCTTATCCAGCGCATCGATCTGAAAACGCGCTATACGGTTGATACCAACGGCGCCGATGAAATCCTTTCGCATTATAGCGGTGCCGCAGCTCGCCACGCAGATGCCGCACTCGATGCAGCGATCCAGCTCGAAAACCTCTTGCGCGACCTCCGGCTCGACCTTCTCCTCAAGCTTAGAGATGTCGGTCTCGTGATCGGTGTGGATCCAGCTCTCTACGCGTTTGCTCATCGCGTTCATCCAGTTGCCCGTATCGACGCTGAGGTCTTTTAGCAGCTTGAAAACCGGAAGCGGCATAAGCTCGATCACGCCATCCGGATAGTCCTTGGTAAGCGTGCGGCACGCAAGCTGCGGCTTGCCGTTTACGAGCATACCGCAGCTACCGCAGATACCCGCGCGACAAACGAAGTCGAAGCTTAGCTCGGGATCAAATTTTTCACGAATCACGTTAAGCGCGATAAATAGCGTCATTCCGTCGGTCTCTTCAAGCTCGTAAGTAGCGAAGTGCGGCTTTGAAATTTTGCTTAGCGGATTATACTTAAATGCCTTTATTGTTATTTTTCTACTCATATCCTATACCTGCTCTTTCGTTAGGTGCTTTATATTTTGGCTGCAATTCATAATGCATCAATGCCTCTTGAATTTCATATCTGCCTTTGCCCTCGGCTTGCATTTTCTCGCGAATTTCATCGACCTCTTTTTGGCGCACGGCGCTGTCGGGGTGCTCGATGATATTGCCTTTGGCGCCGTATCCGCGGAACGCAGGCGGCATCTCCATCTTCATAATATCAAGCGGCTCGTAGCTTAGAGTAGGCATCGTATCGCCCTCCTTCCAGCTCGCAAGCGTTCGTTTTAGCCAGTTTAGATCGTCGCGTTTCGGATAATCCTCGCGGAAGTGCGCGCCGCGGCTTTCTGTGCGATCAAGCGCACCCTTGGCGATACAAAGCGCGAGTTTTAGCATCTTCGGTACGCGATAAGCCTCCTCGAGCTCCGGGTTTCCGAAAAGCTCTTTATTGCTTACTTTGACGTCCAAAGATTGCTTATAAAGCTCCTCGAGCTCTTTTACGGCTTTGGCTAACCCCTCGCCGGTACGGAAGATCGCGCAGTGCTCCCACATCACGTCTTTCATCTTGTTTTTGATCTCGAATACGTTAAATTTACCCTCTTTTTCAAGCAGGCTTTTCATGTAGTTTTGCTCTTTATCTACGAATTTTTGTATATCGTGCGTATTGATATCGACGTCGTGTCCTTGGCAATACTCCGCAAAATACTCGCCCACGATCATTCCTGCGACGACGGTTTCGGCGACGGAATTTCCGCCCAAGCGGTTAAAGCCGTGCATATCCCAGCACGCAGCCTCGCCGGCGCTGAATAGTCCCGCCAAAGTCGGACTCTCGCCCGTAGCTTTTGTTTTGATACCGCCCATCGAGTAGTGCTGCATAGGAAGGATCGGAGCCCAGCCCTTGCCGCGCTTCCTGCCCTGCTCGTCGGTTATTACCTCGGTGTCGGCAGGATCGATGCCGTTGAAAATTTCGCAAATTTCTTGCACGTCGCGTAAATTTTTCTCGATATGCTCGCGTCCGAGGATCGATATGTCAAGCCAAACGTGCTCACCGTAAGGGCTCTTTACCCCCTTACCTGCGCGGATATGCTCCATTATGCGGCGACTTACGACGTCGCGGCTAGCAAGTTCCTTTTTCTCGGGCTCATAATCCGGCATAAAGCGGTAGCCGTCCACATCGCGCAAAATTCCGCCGTCGCCGCGGCAGCCTTCGGTAAGTAAAATTCCGCTCGGAACGATAGGGGTTGGGTGAAACTGCACCGCTTCCATATTTCCAAGCTGCGCGACCCCCGTCTCAAGCGCGATAGCAGCACCTATACCCTCGCAAACGACGGCGTTTGTGGTGTGCTTATATACTCTGCCGTAGCCGCCGGTAGCGATCAGCGTGCCCTTTGAGACGTATGCGATCAGCTCGCCGGTAACCAAATCACGCACGATTGCGCCGTAGCAGCGATTATTTGCGTGAATTAGCGCGATCGCTTCTTTCCTATCATGAATATCGACGTTATGCTTTAGCGCTTCATTTGCAACGGCAAAAAGCATAGTATGTCCCGTAGCATCGGCGGTATAGCAGGTTCGCCATTTTTTCGTGCCGCCGAAGTCGCGACTGTGGATAAGTCCGTGAACCTCATCTTTTTCGGTGATCGTGGTTTTTTGAGCGTTGATAATAGCGCTTCGCTCGCCTCTAGTAATCCTGGTCCAAGGAACGCCCCAGCCCGCAAGTTCGCGAATAGCCTTAGGCGCCGTTTGTGCAAACATCCTAGCGACATCTTGATCGCAGCCCCAGTCGCTTCCTTTTACGGTATCGGCAAAGTGCACGTCCTCGTTGTCGCCCTCGCTCATTTTGGAATTTCCCAGAGACGCCTGCATGCCGCCTTGAGCTGCCGCAGAGTGCGAGCGCTTAACGGGGATCAGGCTCAAAACGATGGTGCTAAGCCCCTTCTCTCCGGTAGCGATCGCAGCTCTTAAGCCCGCCAAACCGCCGCCAATAACTAAAGAATCGCAATATATTACATTCATCCTAAGCTCCCTATTCTAAACTTAACCATTTGAAATCGGCGATTATCGAAAGCAAGAAAAATGCACCCCAAACGATAAAAACCGCCTTTTTAATGAAGGCTCTTTTCCTTTGAATTTCCGCCTTCGTGCCGTCTATGCTGATCCATTTCATATATAATCTATAAATTCCGATGCTAGCGTGAGTTACTACGAAAATCAATAAAACAAAATAAAATAGATGAAGCTGTCCGAAGCGAGCGATAGCAAGATCTGCAGTAATTTTCGAACCAAATACGATCATTAAAATATGAGCCGCCGCAAAGAAAAATAGGAAAAATCCCGTCCAAAACTGAAACCACCAAAGCGTCGTGTCGCAATGCTTCATTCGCATTTTGTGCGCTTTAAACGCTCTGTAAGCGGCGTAGTTAGCCGGAAATTTTCTCATCGCCAAAAATGCGTGAATCACGAAAATCACAAAAATTACAAAAGCGACGATGTTTGTGACGAAATAAATTCCGCCCGGTTCGGCGAAATGTACGACGCCCTCAAACGCGCCCTTACCGATCAAAATCGTGCCGGTAAATATCATATGACACAGCATAAAACAGGCCAAAATCAGCCCGCTGATGCTTTGCGCCACATCTTGCAAAGCCATAATGCGGCTTTTTTTGCCGTCTATGGATCTGCCCGTAAAGCCTTCAATGCGACCTAGCATAGGTTCTCCTTGAAAAGATGATTATAAATCCCCGCTAAACGAAAATTTACACTTTTGTAAAGAGATTATATTACTTTTTAACTTTAGATTAATTTAATTTCTGCAAATTAGTTTTTTCTTCAAAGACTGCTTTAAGAAAACTGCTATCAAAAACATCACTAAAGATAAAATTTGCCCCATTGATAAATTTAAAAATATAAAACCGAGCCCATCATCCGGCTGCCTAAAAAATTCTACGAAAAATCTAAACGCCGTATATAGCATCGCATACAGACATATCAGCTCGCCGTTAAATTTCTTAAATTTACGGTAGAAAAATAAAATCACGAAAATTACCAGTCCTTCCAAAACTGCTTCGTAAAGCTGGCTTGGATGACGCAATGTACCGCCCACCAAGATCCCCCATGGCTCGGTCGTTTCGCGCCCGAAAAGCTCCTGATTTAAAAAATTCCCCACGCGCCCGAAAAAATATCCAAGCGGCACGCTAAGTGCCACGAGATCGAGCAGCGCCCACATATCGGTTTTAAATTTTTTGCAAAACCAAACCGTCGCGATCACGAATCCGACGACCGCGCCGTGATAGCTCATACCGCGAATGCCCACGAACTCGCCGTTATGAAATGGGTTAAAAATTTGCCACGGATGGCTGAAATACCACGCCGCCTCGCCCGAATAAATCGCGATGTATCCAAGCCGCGCGCCCAAAATGACGCCCACTTCGACCCAGATAAAGTAGCGATCTAGCATCTTATCGCTGAAGTCAAGACCGTCTTTTCGCACGAAATACTTGGCGATAAATAGCGCCGTAAGCAGCGCCAAAACATACATAATGCCGTACCAGTGCACGTTTATGCCAAACGCGCTAAATGCTACGGGATCAAAGTGAGCGTAAATTTCGTTCCAGTAATTCAAATTTTTCCTTTGTTTTAAATTTTAAAATTTAACGGCGCGCATCAGACGCTGCGTGACGCACGCTCAGTAAAAAACGCAGGGCGGCGCATACGTGAGCGCAGAAGCCAGGCTTCCAAGCTCGATCGCAGACACAAAGCACTTAAGCCACAGATGTCTAACGAAAGCGTCGAACAATGCGCAGGGCGCCTCACGTAAAATTCCAAATGACTATGTCAGACGACATACGAAGTGACACGCAAAGTGGCGCGACGCGGACAAAGCACGCAGCACCCTAATGCAGGCGGCGCGAAATGAGAGCGCCGGACGCCGAGCAAAACTCGCAGTGCGCGCAAAACAAACGTCGAACGGCACATGCGCAAAATACCGAATGCCGCGCAGAATTCAAAACGACGCGCGATACGACAAACGCCGACGCACAAAACAGCAAAGCAGCCACTTTATATCCGCGCAGATAAAATTCGCCCGTCTTGCTTAGCTTATCGCGCCCGCAGGAGCTGTACCGGCTACAGCGCAAGTAATTCCGAAAGCAAGCTTTAAGCCTATCTCTACATAGCGCTTTTCTGTGCCGAGCGCGCAAAAACACAGAGCGCACGTTCTAAATTTTAAATTTTAAATTCCAAGCCCCAGCGTCTCTTTCACCACGCGGCAAAAATCCGCCAAAAACCACCCGAGCGCCTTGTAGTAGCTGCTTTTGGCATTTATCTGCAAGTGCGTAGCAAGCGCGGAAAAGCTAGGAATGATAAATTGCGCCAGATATAGCGTCAAAATTTTATGCGATTTCGCGTCCGTGTTTTGCTTAAAAATCATGGCAAGCAGCGCTAACATATTGGCTGCGTGAGCGCTTTTAAGCTCCGCAAAAGGCTTTTTGAAGCGGCATTTTTCATAAAACAGCTCCACTTCGCTTTCGCTTATGAGCTTGAAAAAATCCATCTCAAACGCCCCTTTTAGCGCCTCAAAATCGCGCCCTAGCACCGCGTAGTCCTCGCCCTGCACCTTTTGCCAAAGCTCATGGCCGTTTTTGTTCTCGATATTTTTATTTACGATGATCCAGTTTTTGCCCAAGCCGCGCAACTTCTGCTCATCTATCACGCCCCTGAAATTCGTCGCGAAGATTATGCAGATCACCGAGTATAGCTCGCCTAATTTCATCTTTTTCCTTTAAATTTAATCAAATTTCGCTCGCTTTTTTTAGCTTTTCGATGCCGAATTTTTCCCAAATCCTGCTTAAAGATCGATCTAAGCTCTGCTGCTTTTTATCGATCTCGCCAAAAAGTAGCGAGCTGCCCGATTTGCCGCTAAAATTTGAAAGATTTAGCGCTACGTGGATTATCTGCGCGCCTTTTTTCACGTCGCATAGCCTAAACAGCTCAAGCGCGGTCTCGCTCAGTAAATTTAAGCTAAACGCCCTATCCTGGCTGATCTGGTGCGAAAACTCCTCGCGCGATTTGTAGCGGATCTTTAGATCATACGTCGCGGGCTTTAGGTCTCTGGCAAGCACTTCGCCCGCCAAATGACGCGCCAAAATTAAAATTTTACGCCGCAGCTCGTCCCGATCGGCGCACGGCGCGAAGCTACGCCCAAAGCCGATGCTTTTGCGCTCGCGCTTTGAGACGACCTCGCCCTCATCCTCGCCGCTAAGGGCTGCGAAAATTTTCCTGCCGTTTGTACCCATCTTTTCAAAAATTTCTCTGTGCCCTAGCGCGTCGCCGAAGCTTACTATGCCGTATTTGCCGAGCGTTTTTTGCGCCGCTTTGCCGATGCCTGGGAATTTCGCTACCGGCACGGCGGATAGCTCGCGCGCAATTTGCGATTTTAAAATTTGCCGCACGCCGAAGGGCTTGGCAAGGCTCGTAGCGAGCTTTGCGATAAGTTTTGCTTCGCTAAGACCGACGCTGCACGGAAGGCTAAAGCGGCGCATAATTTCGCTTTGCAAAAATGCGGCAAAGCTCAGCGCGTCCGCGTCGTAGGGCGTGCCGCGTAAATTTAGAAAAAACTCGTCGATGCTAAATTTTTCGATCTCGGGCGTAAAGTTTAGTAAAAACTCATAAATTTCGCGTGAAATTTTGCGGTATTCGCCATGCTGCGCGCGCACCAAAATGAGCTGCGGGCAGAGTCCGAGCGCGATTTTAACGGGCTGCGCCGAGTGCACGCCGTCCGCTCTGGCCTCATAGCTCGCGCTTAAAATCACGCTTCCAAGCTCGCTCTTGCCGCCGAAAATCTCCTCGTCGCCGCCTCCGACGACTGCGATCTTTTTGCCCGCAAGCGCGGGGTCCGCAAGTCTCGCTACAGAAACGAAGAAGCTGTCCAAATCGATGTGAGCTATCAAACTATGTCGATCCCAAAACCGCTAAGCCCGGCGTAGTCTTTCGGCTCGCTCTTGCTTAAAATTTTGATTTTTCTAACGCCCAGATGCGCTAAAATTTGCGCTCCGATGCCGAAGCTCTTAAAATCGGCGCGATTTTGCGCGGATTTTAGCATCAAAAGCACGCCGCCCTCTTTGCGCAAAATGTCCAGATCGCGCATGAAATCGTTAAATTTCGTATCGCTTAAAAATTCCAGATCGCTTGAAATTTTATGAAATTTCACGTTCGTCTGCGCGCTCTTTCCCAGCTCACCGAAAATATAGGCGCGGTGCTCGTTGCCCTCGTGATCGCTCACGTAGTAAAATTTCGCCGCCTCGCCGCACAGCATAGCGCTTTTGGGCTCGCTAAATTTAACGAGAGTTTCGTGCTTTAGGCGATACTGCACGATCTGCGCGACCGAGATCATATTGATGCCGTGTTGCGCGCAGAATTTTTCCAGATCGTCCCTGCGCGCCATATCGCCGTCGTCTTTGACGATCTCGCAGATCACGGCGCTTTGCGAAAGCCCCGCCAAACGGCACAGATCCGTAGAGCCCTCGGTGTGCCCCGTGCGAGCGAGCACGCCGCCGCTTTTGGCGATGAGCGGGAAAATATGCCCCGGGCGGACGAAATCATCCGCGCGAGCGCCTACGCGCGACATCAGCTCGATCGTCATATTGCGCTCATACGCGCTTACGCCCGTCTTGGCGTCTTTCGCGTCGATCGTGACGGTAAAGGCGGTCTCGTGGCTCGAAGTGTTTTTATCAACCATCAAATTTAGATCTAGCTGCTGCGCAATCTGCGGGCTGAGCGCCACGCACAGCACTCCGCGAGCGTGCGTGATAGCAAAATTTACTTTTTCCGCGCTGCTAAATGTGCTCGCAAACACCAAATCGCCCTCGTTCTCGCGATCGACGTCATCGACCATAACGAGCATTTTGCCGTTTTTCAGATCCTCGATCGCCTGCTCTACGCTAACCATTATCTCTCCTTTAAATTTACGATATTATCTTGCCGTTTTTATCCACGATCGTTTCGCGACCGTCTAAAATAATCTTGATATAGTCGTCGCTTAAAACTTTCACAAGTTCTACTTCGTCGTAGAACGCTGGCTTTAAAATTTCATTTTCCAAATCATCTAGCAATCCCCATTTGCCGTCTTTTTTGACCTTAACATATCCTTTATAATATATGACTTGATCGTATATATCAGATATGGTATCGTCTAAGACCAATATATCATCATAAATACAAGAAACGATCTCTTTGCCAGTTTTGTCTATTAGACCCAATTTTCCATCTTTTTTGACCCAAGACAAACCTTTGCAAAAGCATGAAGCGCCATCATAAATACAAGGAATGACTTCTTTTCCTGTTTTGTCGATATAACCCCATCCCTCATCTCTTTTAACTAGAGCTAAGCCTTCTTGAAAATCTGAGAAGCCATAACAAGTACAAGAAATAACTTCTTTTCCTGTTTTGTCTATGAAGCCAAATTTCTTATCTTTTTTAACCCAGGCTAAGCCTTCTTTAAAATCACAAGCTCCATCATAAATACAAGAAATAACTTCCTTGCCGGTTTTGTCTATCAAGCCAAATTTCTCATCTTTTTTAACCCAGGCTAAGCCTTCGAAAAAGTATAAAGCGTCATCATCAATATAAGGAGCGATATATTTGCCAGTTTTATCCTTCAATTTCAATCCACCATATATTTCGACCACCTAATCTAAACCTTCACGGAAGCTCCAAATAATATCATAGATACAAGGGGCAACTTCTTTGCCAGCTTGGTCTATAATACCCCATTTTCCATCTTTTTTTTACTGCAACTAAAATCATCTCAATCCTTCGTTTTAAAATTTGATTTCCGCATAAGCCGCTTTTAGCTTCTCAAAAAGCGGGGCGAACGAAACGCCGTTTACGCGGACGTTTGCGATCGTCGTGATGAAATTCGTATCGCGCTGCCACCGCGGTACGAGATGATAGTGTACGTGCTCGGCTATGCCCGCACCCGCAGCAGCGCCGAGGTTCATACCGATATTTACACCGTTTGCGCCCAGCGTGCGCTTTAAAATCCCCACTCCGGCGCGCACGTAGCGGCTCATCTCCGCCCACGCATCGTCGCTAAGGCACTCGATATTATCGACATGCTCGTATGGTATTACCATAAACGCGCCCGGGCTATATGGGTAGAGGTTCATCACCCCAAAGCAGTGCCGCGCGCGAAAAAGCACGCCGTTGCGATCGTCGAACGCCGCATCCGCCACCGCGTCGCAGAAGGGACAGCCGCTTCTTTTTTCGGTAAAATACTCGCTTCGCCAAGGGGCGCAAAGATAATCCATCTCTTTTCCTTTCCGAAATTCCAAAATTCTATGGAATTTTAAAATTTGCGTTTAGCAAAATTCTATGAAATTTGGAATTTAAAACTTCTAAATTTCATAAAATTTTAAATTTACGCGGTCTGCGCTTGCTCGCACGGCGCAAAGTTATGCGCGCTCTTTACGAATCTAGGGCTGCGCAAGGCGCTTCGGTGCGACATACGCTTCGCAGATCAAAGCGCACGGCGGGCGATATTAAATCCGCGGGCAGTTTGAATGCGCATTATAACAAAACTTTGACGCACTCACAGGCACGGTGCGCGATGCCAAACCTGCGCCGCAATCACCGTCGCGACACGCGATAAAATTTAACGCGGCGCGGGCACGGCGCAGTCGTAATACAGCCGAAGTTCAATCGCGGCGTATCGCAGCCCTGCTAAGCCCCTACGACGTCCGCTTTTGTGGTAGCTCGCTTTGCGCAGTTATCGCACGCGCAAGCTCCTCTGTGAGGCTTGATCGCGAGCTGTGATTAAATTTACGGCGCCATTTAATCGCCAATACTGAGCTTGAGAGCGCGCGCTAGACATACAAGGCATTACGGCAAACGCACAATCCTAAGCAGTCAAATTCCGCAAGCGCAAACCCGCCTGCGCGAAGCTATGCAAAGCGCAAATTTAAACCTCGCTCCGCAACCGCTCGCACGGCGCGCAATAACAAACTCACGATGCCAAAGCGCAGCGTGAATTCTCGCGCGATGTGCGATATTAAATTGCGGCGCGGCGCTAAATTTAAAGAGCCGTTAAATTTTAAAGTCAGCCGAATTTTACGAATTTTAAAATTTACTGCCTTAAAATTTCACTCCCTTCGCTAAATTTAACTTCTCGTTCCGATCCATTCTCGTGCGATCAAACAAACGGGTTTAAATTTAGCCGCCCGCGCCGAGCTTTATCTCGCGCAGTGCCGCGCCAACGTCATCTTGGCGCATAAAATGCTCGCCGATCAAAAACGCATCGACGCCCACCTTATGTAAGCTTAAAAGCTGCTCGTGCGAGTGCAGACCGCTTTCGGCGACGATGATCTTACCGTTTGGAATTAACGGGATCAGTCGCTCGCTCAGGCTCGTATCGACCTCGAAAGTCTCTAAATTTCGATGGTTGATGCCGATAATATCGGCGCCTGCAAAGACCACTTTTTTCAAATCGTCCTTATCGTGGATCTCGCACAGCGCCTCAAGTCCCAGCCTGCGGGCAAACTCAAGCAGTTCTCTTAGCTCCTTGCGCTCAAGCGCTTTGGCGATCAGCAGGATAAAATCCGCGCCATAAACCAGCGCTTCGAGGATCTGATAACGATCGACGATGAAATCCTTGCGCAAAATGGGTGTACGAGTGTAGCGGCGGATCTGTGGGATGAACTCCAAATCGCCTTTGAAATAATGCGGCTCGGTAAGCACCGAAAAGGCGCTCGCACCTGCATTTTCGTACTCCACGGCAAGGCTTAGCGGCTCAAAATCCTCGCGGATGATCCCCTTGCTCGGGCTTGCCTTTTTAATCTCGGCGATGATGCGTAGCGGATCCTTCTCATCGCTTCTAAGCGCGCTTATGACGTCGCGCGGTTCGTAGGGATTAGCGCTTAGCGAGCGGCCGAGCAGATCCTCGGGCAGTCTTTCTTTACGAAGCGCGAGATCCTCGCGAGTGCGCTTTAAAATTTCGTCTAAAATCATCGCTACTGCTTTGGTGTCTGGATTTTAGAGCCGGTGGGCTCTTTCGATGTAGAATTTTGCTCTGGCATAAAATCCTGCCTCGATACGGAATTTTGTCTTGACGAGGCAGAATTCTGCGCGGCGGAATTTATAGGCGTCGCAAAATTTTCAGAAGCCGCGGAATTTGGTGTCTGGTTTTGAATCGCGGAATTTGCAGACCCGGCAGAATTTTGCGAAGCGGAGTCTTTTGGCGTTAAATCACGCGTTGCAGCGGAGCTCGGACGTGCGGAATCTAACACAGAGCTTTCGGGCGCCGTAGATTTTATGGAATTAGGCGAAGGAGTTTTTATTGCCGGGCTTTGCGGCGCCTGATCTTTCGGCGCGGAGCCTTTTATCGTAGTGGGGTTTTGCGATATGGAATTCTGCGGCGCTACGCCTGTGCCTGCGGCGCACGCATCGATCGCCTCTAAATGTTCTTTGCCTTCGGGGGAATTAAAAAATTCTGCGTCTTTGATCTTAGCCATTTCATTTTTAGCCTTGTCGCATTCGCCAAGCTTGTAGTATCCCCAGGCAAGCGAGTCCAGATAATACGGCGAGTCGGGGTCTTTTTGTAGAGCGCGGCGGACGAGCTCGATGCCCTTGCGAACGTCCAAATCATGATCTATTAAGATGTAGCCGTAGTAATTTAGATGCACGGGGTCTTTAAGCTGCGGCGCGATATTTTCAAATTTCGCCACTACGCTAGATAGGGTCTTGGCGTCCACGTTTTTGCCCGCACTTTCATATTCGTAGATCGCCTCGATCGCCAAAAAGTCATAATTTTTGGTCTTCATAAACTCATCGCGCGCCATTTTAATTGCGGTTTTATAGTCTTTTTTATGCGCGTAGGCGTCGATTAGAAGCTCGCGCTTGTAGTCGTATTTCTTCAAAAGCTCGATTATTTTATCAAAGTCGTTTGAGTAGTAATAAATCGCTATCATATCGTCTAAGAATTTATTATCCCCTTTGGCTTCATACAGCGCTTCATCGATCTTAGCGACATCTAAATAGCGTTTATTCGCGCGATACACATCAGCTAGCAGCTCGCACGCCATACCCTGGGCGCAGCCGTAGATGCGCCTGTGCGTCTCGATGATGCGGATCGCTCCGTCCGAATCATCGAGTTTATTTAGCAGCACGTCGCATAATCTGATGAGATTTTCGTCGGTTTTGTCTAGCTCATAGGCTTTTTCGAAGTAGGTTTTGGCTAAAGTAAAATTCTCCATCGCATAATATGTCGCCGCTAAGATCGCGTAACTACGCGAAACGGGATCTACGGTAACTAGCTTAAGAGCAGCGGTATTGGCATTTAGATTATCTTTAATGCCTAAGTAGTAGCCGATCTTTACTCGCAGATACTCAGAGTCTGAGCTTAGGCTCTTTTCGCCGAGCTTTAAATAGCGCGCCGTATTTTTACGATCTTTGATCGCAAAAGCAGTCTTTAGCGCTTCTAGCAGATAAACGGACGAGCCCGTTTTATTGTATGCCTTTTCGTATAAAAACATCGATGCGACTGGATCTTTATGCAGTAGCTCCAAAGCTGTAAGCAAATCGAAATTTAGCTCGGCGTCCTCTTGCGCTCGCATCGCGTGATTTAGCTTTTCTTTGGTTATGCTTTTAGCGCTTACGCCGCGATTTATCAAGCTCTTTTTAATTGCATCTTTTGCACCGTTTTTTGTGCCAATGCTGGAATTCCGATCAGACGCCTTTTTATCCGTAACGGACTGCTTCGCCGCTGCAGCATTCGTCCCACTCTCCGCACTTAGATACTGCGGCGCTAAAATCATCGCCGCGATTAAAATTCCGCTTAAAACCTTACCCCGATACATTCTTCCTCCAATTCTTTAGTATGCGTTTTAAAATATTCCCAAAACGGGAAGCTACGGCACTGCTTCGGACGCAGCTCGTAAATCCCGCAGTTGCGTTGCGCTTCGTCAAAAAACACGCACGCTAAGCCGCCTTCAAAGGGTTTTTCTTTTACGCTAAATTTAGCGCCTATTTTTTGTAAATAAATTTCCTTAATCCTTGCAGGCGAAATTTTAAATTTTACCGCCAGCGCCGCAATCTCGCTCTCATCTATCCAGATATAGCCGCTCTCTCCCGTGCAGCACTTACCGCCGCAGCGCTCGCACGCGCTTGCATCAAAGCTAAAGCCGAACTCACTCATAATCCACGCTCGTTAGATTTGCGCTTTTATAGATCGCGTGGGCTTGTGCGGTGCGCCTTCCGTGCGCGCTAGCATAGATCGGAAGAACGATCTCACAGGGCGAGCGCGAGTTCTTACGAGCCTGCAAAAGCGCGAGCTTAGCGGGCTTTGAAATGTCAGGATAGACAAAACCAAGCCTCGTCAAATTTAGCCTAAACTCGCCCAAAAGCTCGCAAATTTTAGCTAGCTTGCCCGCCTCGTAGCAAAAAATAAGCGTACCGCCAGGCTTAAGATGAGCATTCGCAGATCGCACAAAATCCCGTAGGCTAAGGCTTGCTGCGCTCTTACTAAGCGCCATGTGAGGCTCTTTGCTAAGCGAAATACGCTCTCGATAAAAAGGCGGATTTGAGACGATAAAGTCAAAACGCTTCTTACTTTTAAACTCCGCAAAATCCGCGTGCAAAATCTCGGCAGGTAGATCGTTTTGCAAAGAATTCAGCCTTAAGATTTCTAAATTTCGCTCTTGAATTTCTAGCAAGCTTAAATTAATACTCTCAAAATCGCGTTTTAGTAAAAGCCCTAAAATTCCACATCCTGCGCCCACATCCAGCACGTCGCCGTATATCGCTCGCGGATTTAGCGCGCCTTTTAGGCTACGCTCATTGCAAGCAGCAAACCCTCCGTCACGCAAGCACTCCGCAGCAAAATCCTCGCGCGCCTTGACGTCTTCAAATTTGCTCGCGTAATTTTTATAGTACGTCTTTTGAGATTCTAAAGGCTGCGCGATTTGCTCGTCACAAAATTTAAAATTTTCACCGCTTGCGATATCAGGCTTTAAAGCATGCCAGGCTTCGTCGCTTTGAAAATCGGAATTTTTGCAGTGCTCGCTTTGAAATTTCGCCCAAAATGCCTCTTGAAATTCCTTTTTAAATTCCGCCTGGAATTCGGCACAGCTTTTACCTCCAAAATCACGATCATTCCTCGCGCTATGGTCAGCGGCATACGACTCTTCTTTGCTAAAAGCGCAATCCTTGGCGCAAAATTCCACCTCGTCGCCTGCGTAATCCGCGGCGCAAAACTGCGCATTAAAGCCTCCATCTGTCGCGTCTTTAAATTCCACGCCACAGCCCAGCGCCCAAGAGCCATTTTGCGATGCTGCGTCAGCTTTACGCACGCCTGAGCTTCTTATAAAATTCCACAAAAAAATCGTATCGCTAGTGTAGCGATAACCCTTTTTTGGCTGATAAAGCCTCATCTGCGGATATTTTTGATGATGGTATGAGCGTGATTTATCGCCACCACGATCGATCCACCACTTCTGCTGATGAGATCTCCACCGACGTAAAGCCCGCTAGTGGCGGTTTGAAGATTTTCATCCACGATCGGCACGCCGTTTTCATCGTAAGCGATGCCGCATTTTTTAAGAAAATCGATCGGGCTCGTGCCGCCGATCGCGTATATCACGCGGTCAAATACGAGCTCGGTGCCACTATCAAATTTTACCAGCACCTTGCCGTTTTCATTCTCAAGAGCCTCTATATCGATACCTAAGCGCAAGATGATGTTGCCGTATTTGGTCTCGCGCATTACGTCGCTTTCGTTCGTCTCGTTTAGGCGGGTAAATTTAGCCTTGCGATAGCAAAGCGTCACGACATTGGTCTTGCATAGCGCTATGGCGTATTCTGCAGCTGAGTTACCGCCTCCGACGACTAGAATTTTTTCATTAATCGTGCATTTATCTAGATTGAAATTTACGCGTTGCGTGATCGAAGGTGGAATTTTATAAGCGGGCTTATTAGGCTTGCCCATCCTGCCAATTGCGACGATGACGTTGCGCGCGCGGTATCCAGCCGAGCTAGTCGTGATATAAAACTCATCTGCGTGCTTTTTGATCTTTTCGACCTCACTTTTGAAATTCGTATCGATTTCGTCGCTATCTAAGAGCTCGTCAAAATAATTTAGCACGCTCTCTTTCGTGCCGGTTTCAAACGAAATAGAGCCGCGCGTCTCGCTATCAAAGCCCTTATATTCTTTATCGACGCGCTTTTTATCTTTGTAAAACTGCCTAATCGTTTGAGAGTGGTTGTCGCCTTTTTCAAGCAGAAGTACGTGCGCAAGCCCGTTTCTTTTGGCTTCTACTACGGAAGCGATGCCACAAGGACCGCCGCCGATCACCGCCAAGTCGTAAACGTCTATCATAAATTTCCTTTAATCTTTTAAATTTCATACGAAATTATAGTAAAAATTCCATTAAAATCAGTGGAATTTCCTAGCAATTTCGCAGCTTAAATTTAAAATTTTAACGCTTTAAGATGCTTGCTTGGCTAAATTTGAAAAGACATAATTTTCTCCGTTTAAATTTTAAATTCCAAGACGCCAATCCGTTTATAAAAGTTCATGCGGCAAAAGCGGCGAATTTAAAATTTTACTTCGCCAAGATGGAATTTTGCGAGCTAAGATAAAGCGGTAAGGGCGGTAAAATTTTAAAATTTCACCGCCCAGGCAGGGGTTTTTAGTAGAAACTTTAAGGCTAGTTAAAATTTAGCGTATATTTTATGCTAAAGTTAAATTCCATATCTTTCTCGACCTTTGGAAAGCTACCTTTTGTGCGCTCGACCGCGCTTAACGCGCCCTCATCAAGCGAATCTACATTCGAGGAAGACGTAACGCGAAGACCCTTAACATCGCCACTTGCCGTATAGGTAAAGTGCACGCCTACGACGCCGATTTTACGCATACGTTGCGCATTTTTAGGGTAGTGCGACTGCGCGTAGCGAGAAATGATGGTGAAAATTTTCTTGCCGACATCGCTATTGCTAGGATCTCCGCGGCTCGTGATGGCGTCGCTACCGCCGCCTGCGCTACTGGAGCCCCCGCCCCCGCCGCTACCCAGCGAAATAGGCTTTGTCGGGTCAAATTTTGCCGTTAAATTCCTATCGCTGCTTTGAACTTTATGCTCTTTTTTCGGCTTAGGTTTTTCGACCGGTTTTGGTTTTTCTACCGGCTTTGGCTTAGGCTTTTCGACCGGTTTTGGTTTTTCGACTACAGGCTCTGGTATAGGCTCCGGTTCAGGAATCGGCTCGGGCTCCGGTATTGGCTCTGGCTCAGGCGGAGTTGGTTCCGGTTCGGGCTCGGGCTCCGGCGGAATGGGCTCGGGCTCAGGATCCGGTTCGGACTGATCGGAAGGAGGCGGGATATTGGGTTCATCGGAGATATCGCCCTGCTTGGCATCATCCATTATGCTATCGATGGAAAAGGCTATCATATCGGGCATGCTAGGCGGCTTCGGTGCCGACGATAAAAGAGCAAAAACACCCACAGCGATGATGCAATGCAGCACCAAAGATACGATAAAACCTACTGCGCTATCTTTATTCATTGCTCTTTTTCGGTCACGATCGCAAATTTTTCATGGCCTGCCTTTTTTAGGACATCCATGATCGAAATGAAAGAGGAAAATTTCGAGTCTTTATCATTTTTCAACACGACAAGATCGTTTTTATCGAGCGCGGCAATTTTTTCCTCAAGCTCATCCTCGCTTATTGCGACATCGTCTAGATAAATTTTAGATTCGCTATCCACTTTGATGGTAACTTTTTTATCTTCTTGCGGATTTTGCGAGCTCGAAGACGAGGGCAGATTGACCTTGATATGACCCTGCGCGATAAAAGTCGAAACGCTAAGCACGATCGCTAGCAGCACCAGCATAATGTCGATGAACGGGACAATATTTAGCCCGTCTCGTCTAGGGATGCTCATTTATTTAACCTCATCGTAGCGGTTTAGAAGCACATCTACCTTGCGGACAAAGCCGTTGTAGATGATGAGCGTAGGCACGGCGACGACTAGGCCAGTAGCGGTAGCTTTAAGGGCAAGCGAAAGACCTTGCATGATAGCCTTGGTATCGATACCGCTTGCAGTACTCATATCAAAAAATGTGATCATAATGCCAATAACTGTGCCCAAAAGACCAATGTACGGGGCATTTGAATAAACGATATAAAGCGTCGTTAAATTTTTAGTCAGAGCCTCTTCATATAGCGCCTTGCTTTTGTAATCGCTCGCCTTAACCTTCGAATAAAAAAGCAGCCTTTCGATACTGAACCACACGACTAAAAAGCTCATAAATCCGAGGATCGCAAAGATAATGTAATCCACGTAATGCGCCAAAAATTCCATAATGCCCATAAATTCTCCTTAAGAATTTTAAAATTTTATAAATTTAGCAGATCCGTTTGCTAAAAAATGAGCGATTTTATCAAAAGTAGATTTAATTTTTACTAAAATTTTGATGAGCGATATTTAAATTATATTTTATCATTTAGCTTTATTTAATGATAACAAAGCATTCGGAGATAAAATTCTAATGATTTTAAAATGTCTTGATAATTAATATAAAATAAAGGATTAATTTTATATTATTTGCCGTTTTTTAATCTTATTATCATTTAGGAGTTTCGTATGAAAAAATTTCATCTGGCTTTGTCTTTGTGCACGGTTCTTTGCTTAAGCGCACAAGCAGACGAGAAATCAAGCGCTACGGACGCGTCCAAAAGCAAGGATTCAAATACGCAAAGCCTAGGCGTAATCGAAGTTACTAGTGATTCTAGCACGCCTAGCACCGTGGATGATGTAAAAATCAACACCCGCAATGCTACGCTCGTAAAAGACGTATTTCGCGACATCCCAGGCGTTTATGTGGGCGGCACCAACGGCATGAATCAAAAAAATTTATATGCGCGGTGTGAGCGATCGCGGTCTAAATATCACGATTGACGGCGCGAAGCAAAACGGCAATACCTTTCATCACAACGCCGATTTACTAATCGATCCGGATCTTATCAAAGCCGTAGAGGTCGATGTCGGCGCGCGCTCGGTCGTAAACGGCTCGGGTGCTTTGGGCGGCTCGGTAGCTTTTAAGACTGTGGATGCCAGCGACCTGCTAGAAGAGGGTCAAGATATCGGCGCGAAGCTCAAAGTGGGCTATACGAGCAATAACGAAGGCTATTCGCAAAGCGCGATGCTCTATGGTAGGGCGTTTGATAGCCTAGATATGCTTGCTGCATTCAAGCACTACGGATACGGCTTCGGCGAATCTGGCAACGGCAAACCTACTGGCGGCGATGGCAACGATATAAATTATTTATTAAAAGCGGGCTATAGCTTTTTGGATTTTCATAAAATTTCGCTATCTACCGAGCATATGCAGTATAAAGGTCTCTATCCGCTGCGACCGGAATTCGGCTCATGGTTAAACGGACAGCTGGATAACCGCAAATACGAGCGCGATACGCACACGATCAAATACACGTATAATCCAAGCGACCTGCTAGAACTCGACATCACTGGATACTATACAAAGCATCAACGCATCGGATCGACTTCGACGAACGTAAAATGGGGCGTCGAGACCAAAGGCGGCAAAATCGGCGCTAAAAGTAAATTTGAAACGGGCGATCTGGCTCATACGCTGCGTTACGGCTTTGATTACTATCGCTCCGAAAACTACGTTAAGCCCGGAAATTTGCGTCCGGAAAGGGTTGATAACTACAGCGTCTATTTAGAGGATGCTATGCGATACGGCGGGCTTACGGTAACTCCTGGCATCCGCTACGAAAGGCACGAGCTAAAGACTTATAACGGCAGAGGCGCTAATATCTCTAGCTACAAATATAAATTTGACGAAGTAAGCCCCGCCTTGGCGCTTGATTACGAGATCGGCGCAGGATTTGGGGCATTTGCGAGCTATGCGCGAGTATTTAGAGGACCTGACGTAATAGAGAGCATGATGGCTGCGGGCACTAGCCGTGGCAGACCGCTAAGCTGGATGGCTAACGAAAATTTAAAAGCCACTACGGGCAACGCCTACGAAATAGGCGGTCGCTACAAAAGCGAGCTAGGAGAGAACTCCTCGGTAAGCCTAACTGCGAAGTATTTTAGAACGGAGTATAAAAATCTCATCGTAGATAATAATGCTCGCGGCGGCGTTATCGGCTGCCCTGGAGGCGCGCAGGGCACCTTATGCAGGGCTAATGCAGGCGGCGCGGATATTGACGGCGTCGAGCTTTTCGCAAGATTGATATTAGATGATTTGAGCCTTGCTGCGGGTTACACCCACCAGCACGTAGAATATAAAGATCGCGTGCGCAGCGGCTCGGGCTATCTAAGCTCAAACATCATCGGCTACCGCGACTATGGCGATAAATACACCTTCAATGCCGAGTACGCAATCTCTGCGGCAGATCTACTGCTGGGCTATAACTTGCTCTTTTTCAACTCCAAAAACGTAGCCTCCGCAAATAGCGACGAAAAAACAAAAGTGCCTAGCTACGCAGTTCACGATCTATACGTCACCTACGCTCCAGATAGCGGACGATTTAAAGGGCTTGAGATCAACGCGGGCGTTTACAATCTCTTTGATAAAGCCTACGCATCGCACTCGCAGCGCAGCGCCGATTTCACCGGGGATTCAAACGTTATCGACTGGGAGCCTGGACGGAATTTCAAGCTAAGCGTGGCGTATAAATTTTAAAGCTTACGCGAGATGATCGCACGAAATTTTGCACGCTAAAGCGGCGAAATTTTAAAAATTCAAAGCCCTTGGAATTTTAAAATTCTAAGGGCTTTGGAAATTTGAAATTCCAAGGGTTTTGAATTTCAAGCCTTTAAATTCTACTAACAGAAATTTTCTCATAAAATTTTTGCGAATAGCAAAATTCTCATTCGCAATGAAATTCTAGCTTGCAGCGGAATTCCAAAAATTCAAAGCAATATCCGCAGCGCTTCACATCCAAAGTTCCTTTAGAATTTATAAGATTCCTCCCGCTTAAAGCGCCATCCGTTTACTCTTCATCGTTAAAATTCTGTTTTAAATTCTACTTAAAAGGAGAGCCTTTGTTAAATTCTACTAGAAACGCCATTCGCGGCGCGTTTTGGACGAAACCGTTCATAGTTTTAGTGCTGCTTTTGCTGCTGTTAATTCCGCTAAGCTTTATCGATAACCTCACCTACTCCCGCTCCGAAACCAAGCAGCTCGCGCAGGATTCGATCCTCACGCCGGTGGGTGGTGAGCTGCAAATCCAGGGCCTTGCGATCGTAGTGCCCTATGCAGAGATAATCGAAGCGATAGACAAAAGCAACAACGAGCTCGTAAAAAGGCGCGTAGAAAAAAATTTCATCATCGTACCAAAAAATTACTTCTTATCAGCGCAGATCGACCCCACCTATTTAAAGCGCGGGATTTTTCGCGTTCCGATATATAACGGCGACTTCGCGCTAAAAGCGGACTTTGAGGCGATAAACTATACCGAGCTCGGCGTCGATCCTGCGCGACTAAATTTCGACGAAGCCGTGCTAGTGCTCGGCGTAGGCAATCAAAAATCCTTCACCGCCTCCCCCGCTTTAAACCTAAACGGCAAGGAGCTTAAGCAATATCACGGAAACACCGAAGCTAAAATTTTCGATCGGAGTTTAATCTACAAGCTCCCCGCTTCCGCGCTGTCGTCTGATTTTAGCATCAGCGGCACGCTTAAAATCCAAGGCGGCGAGGCACTTCATCTAGCTCCGATCGCGCAAAATAGCCGTTTTGAGATTAGCTCTACTTGGGCATCGCCTAGCTTTGGCGGCGGCTTTATCGCCAAATCGCGCGAGGTAAGCGCTAGCGGTTTTAAAGCTTCGTGGGAAGTTACAGGCTTAGCCGCGGGCATTGCTCCTGCGTGGCTTGCAGATCAAGATGACCGCGTCGCTATGACGAACTGGCGCAGCAACGACGATAGAAACGACGCCGTAAGTATCGGCTTCATCGAGCCCGTGAACAACTACTCGCTGATTAAGCGCTGCACGGATTACGCGCTGTTATTCTTAGCGGTGCCGTTTTTAGCGATCTTTTTGTGCGAAGTATATACTCACGAGCGCATCCATCCGATCCAATACCTATTAATAGGGCTTGAGGACGTCGTTTTCTACCTGCTGGTGCTTTCGCTTTCCGAGCATATAGGCTTTGCGATCAGCTACGCTATCTCGGCGATCGCGGTAAGTGCGATAGTGTTTTTCTACGCAAGCGCGATTTTCAAAGGCGCGCGCTGGGGCATTTTCATCACCTGCGTTCAGCTCGTTTCATATGCGATCCTCTATGTCATCTTAAATTCCGAAGACTACGCCCTATTAATGGGAAGCTTGATGATATTCGCGGTGATTTCTCTCGTTATGTATTTTACTCGCAAGCTCGACTGGTACGACACCGCAATCCCAAGCGGCGAGAAAAAGCAGGAGCAAGAGCCCGAAATTTAGCCTTTAAATTTGCTGCTAAATTTAATCGCAATGGCCTTTGGAACTTTAAAATCCAAAGGCCATTTTAAATTTGCTCGCTAAATTTCAACTGCCAAAATTTCATCTATCTAAAATTTTACCTGCCGCGGCAGGCAAACCGCGGTGTGGGAGCAAGATGCGCGGCGACGCGTTTTAAATTTAATTCCGTTAGCGCACTGAGCCGAACGGCGCATTTTAAAATTTTCCCCGCGAGTACGAACATATTGCGACAAAGACAAAATTTAGAGCGCACCATTTTAAATTTTAAAATTTCATCTGCGCCGCAGAGCCGATTTTTGAGTATAATGAGCGAAAAAATTTTAAGGATTTTGTGTGATACTTGCTATTGAAAGCAGCTGCGACGACAGCTCGATCGCGGTGATGGACGAGCGTAGTTTCGAGCTGAAATTTTACGAAAAAATAAGCCAGGAGGCCGATCACGCCAGATACGGCGGCGTCGTGCCCGAGCTTGCCGCGAGACTGCATACTGAGGCGCTGCCGCGGATTTTGCAGCGCGCAAAGCCCTATTTTGGCGAGCTTAGCGCCGTCGCAGCGACCAATACCCCGGGGCTTAGCGTGAGCCTGATCGGCGGCGTAAATATGGCAAAAGCGCTCGCGCTCGCGCTAAATTTGCCGCTCATCGGCGTAAATCATCTCATAGGCCACGTCTACTCGCTGTTTTTAGGCCGCGAGGCGCGATTTCCGATGGGCGTTTTGCTCGTTAGCGGCGGGCATACGATGGTTTTGGATATCGACGCGGCGGGGGGTATCGAAATTTTAGCGACCACCGGCGACGACAGCTTCGGCGAGAGCTTCGATAAGGTCGCAAAGATGCTGGGGCTCGGCTATCCGGGCGGCGCGCTCATCGAGGAGCTCGCAAAAAGCGGCGAGCCGCGGTTTGAGCTGCCCGTGCCGCTGAAGGGCGACAGGCGGCTGGAGTATAGCTTTTCGGGGCTTAAAAACGCCGTGCGCGTGCAGATCGAAAAGCTAAAAGAAGCGGGTGAGCTGGATGAGCGGGCGATGCACGATCTGGCGCGCTGCTTTGAGGACGCGGCTTGCGCGCACATACTGGATAAGCTGGAGCGGATATTTGAGCTACGCCGCTTTGCGCGCTTCGGCGTCGTGGGCGGAGCGAGCGCAAACCTGCATCTGCGCGGACTTTTGACGGATTTGTGCGAGCGGGCGGGCTGCGAGATACTTTTCGCGCCGATGAAATTTTGCTCCGACAATGCCGCTATGATCGCGCGCGCGGCGATAGAAAAGCTGCGTAAAAAGGAGTTTACGGCACCCGCAGAGCTTGAGATTATCCCGCATCTAAATCTACGCTCGGCGTTTGAGTAAAATTTTAAAATTTACAAATAGTCTGCGTCTGCTAGCGGATTCTCACGCGCTGGATGTTTGAGTAAAATTTTATCTCGCGCTCGCTCACGGTTGGGTTTTGGATAAAATTCACTTTGATTTACACATCGCATTTCAGGCTCGCGCCACGTTTTGCTAAACTCCTTTCATTCTCGCACCGCCATCGGTACCGCTACCATTGCACGCCCTCGCTGCTTGCAATGTCTACTAAAATTTGATCGACTTTTTGTTAGCTTGTCGTTTTTACGTTTTCTTAATCGTGCAGAAAAGTTACGATTTCATGTTCTTTTGGTAAATTATCTCTACCTCTAATACCGCGATTACCGTATTCTGTTAGAGCTTCTTTTAAAATTTTATAAAGCTCATCTAACGAAATTCCGTCAATACTAGAATTTATATTTTCTAGCTTATATTTGATAAAAAACGGATTATCGACTAGCATTTTACTTGTGGTTTCGTCATAAATTCGCCTTATATCAAGCTCAATAACATTGCCCTTATAACATAAAATATAAATCTCCTCACCCGTAAATCCATCTCGCGGATCTGGTAAGTGCGGATCACACACAAAGATAAACCAAATATCCCTCTGCCTATCGATGACCCAATCAAGCTGCTCTATACGTTGATCGCCCAATGGAAGTTCACCAAAATTTGCTCTGGAGCTATTTACTATGTCAATAACGCCATATTTCTTAATATCCTCTTTAGAAATATATTCCGCAGCAAACGCCATTTCCTACTCCTTAAAATTTAATTCTAGGATTATACCGCGATATATTTATATCCACCTGCGCGCTAATAAATATAGCGTAGGGTTAAATTTATAATTGATTTTTGCTTTGAACCGTGCGCAACGCTCTCGTTAAAATTTTTAAAATTTCAAAGCGCGGTTTAAATTTACAGCCGCAGCTCGACGCGCGCAAAGCGCAGACCGTCGCCGTATGTTTGAAATCTCGCCACAAATCGTGCGGCACTACGTATTCAAAAACCCGCGCATATCAGGCGCTGATGACGCGCCGAGTCGCGCGGGCTCTGCAAATTTAACCGCGGCACGCCTAAGCTTCTATCGCGTAGGGGATTTTATCTTTCGCGCCGGCACCCGCAAAGCCTTTAAGTCGCAGCAGGCAGCTGTCGCAAAGCCCGCACGCAGCGTCCTCGCGCTCGTAGCAGCTCCACGTAAGCTCCAGCGGCACGCCGATCTCAAGCGCCAGCGAGACGATCTGCGCCTTGCTAAGGTGCACGAGCGGGGTTTTGATGCGCGGATGAAAGTCGCGGCTCGTACCCAGATCGAGCGCTCGTTCAAACGCGCCGATGAAGCTCGCGCTACAGTCGGGATAGCCGCTGCTGTCCTCCTGCACCACGCCGATGAAGATCGCGTCGCAGCGCTCCTTCTCGGCGAGCGCGGCGGCGATACTCAAAAACACGCCGTTGCGAAACGGCACGTAGGTGCTCGGCAGATCCGAAAACACGCTCTCATCGCTTAGCGGTGAAATTTTATCGCTTCGGCTTTGCGGTAAAATTTTACCCCCTGCGTGCTTCGATGAAATTTTATCGCCCTGCTGCGGCTCGACTCCGCTTTGAGGTGAAATTTCACCTTCTTGAACCAGAATTTTGCTGCCCTGCGATGAAATTTTGTCGTCGCGGGCTAAAATTTTGCTGCCTTGCGGCGAAGGCTCATCGCCCCCTAGTAAAATTTCGCTCTCTTGCGTTAAAATTTCACCGCTCTGCAAGCGGCTGTCTCGCGCCGAATCTGCACCGAGCGGAGCGTCCGCAGGGCTCGCCGAGAAATTTAACGCAGTAAAATTTTGCCCGCCAATCTCGGCATTAATAGAATTTGTCGCGATAGAATTTTGTCCGTCTAGGCGAGCATTCTTGGAATTTGCCGCGCTGCAAAGCTCCGCCGCGCCCTTCCTGATCGGCAATGCGCCGTCCGTAAGGGCGCTGCCGCCGATCTGCGCGATGAAGTGAGCGTCTAAAACGAACCTCTTTGCGACCCCCAAATCGTCGCAAATTTTACCGAAGCACTCGCGCTCCTTACCCATCGTGCGCTGATCGTAGTCAAAGTGCAGCGCCACGATCTCGTAACCTTCACGCTTCGCGATATAGGCGCAAGTCGCACTGTCCATGCCGCCGCTGATCACGCATAAAGCTCTCATTTTCGTCCTTTTTTTGCTAAAATTATACGAAAATTTTATAAAAGAGGGGTAAAAATGATACTTTGCGAGCAGCCCTATCCCGAAATTTTGGACGCAATCGCGGCGGAGCTGGGCGGCGGGAGCGTCGAGCTAATTTTCGTGCGCGGCGAGGAGATGCGACAGCTAAACGCGCAAACGCGCGGCATCGATAAGACGACCGACGTGCTGAGCTTCCCGCTCGATCCTGCGGCGTTTGCGGGCTTCGGCAAGGATTTGAGCGAAGAGAGCTCCGCGCATGAAAACAGCGGCGATAAAATTCTAAACGCTGCGAATTCCTCTAGTGAAAATACAAGCGCCGCGAATTCTGCGAGCGAAAATTCCAATACCATAAATTCCGAAAATTCCGAGGGCGAAAATCCTAACGATGAAAATTTAAAGAGTGAGAATTTTGGCGGCGAGAATTTCGCCCCCGTGCTGCTCGGCTCGGTCGTGATAAATTTAGACCTCGTAGAGCTGAAAGCCGCGCAGCTTGGGCACGGCAGGGATGACGAGAAGGCGCTACTTTTTACGCACGGTCTGCTGCACGTGCTAGGTTACGACCACGAGAGCGACGACGGGCAGATGCGCACCAAAGAGTGCGAGATCATCGAGAAATTCCGCCTTCCAAAAAGCCTGATCGTACGAACGGAGGGAGACGAGGAGTAAGCGCTGTATATCGAAAAGGGGCGAGCAAAAGCATGTGCGGCGACGCAAAATCCGAACAAAATTTTAAAAACGCAGATTGGGAAGCAAAAACTGCAAGCCCAAAACCGCAGCGATAAAAGGATCTTTTAGGGTAAATTCGCCATGATTTCCCAACCAAAATTTCGCATGCTCAAAATTTATCAATCGCAACTGGATGCATTTGTATGATTAACTACTTAATGGTAAATTTTTGTATTTAAATACAAATTTCTACAAACGGATGTTTGCGAAACTCCGTTCTTAAATTTACTAATTTTAATAGAAATCGCTTTAATGTTGCCTACTAAATTTATGGAATCGATAAAAAGCAGATAGTCTTCGTCTTTATATTTTATCGGTCCGAAATAAATAAGGGTGTCTCCTGCGATCTTGTTTCGATAATCCTCAAAATCTGCCCTGCTATGATATGAATCGTATGAGGGGTCTTTTATAATTTTACTGCACTCTTGCGGATCTAGAATATACATAAAATTTGCAAAAGACATCTCGTATTGCCGAAAATCTCTATACGTCATAATATACAAAAGCTTATTATCAAATTTATATAACGTAAATCCTCTCCCCGTAAAGCCGTCTCTAATCGTTGTATTCATATCCATATACCAGCAATCGCCCATATTTTTCTTTAAAACGGGGTTATTGTAATCCGTCGTATCAAAAACCAGAGGCTTGATTACGCTTATATTTTTCCATTTGAACAGATCATCGTAAAAGTCGTTGCAGAAGTCTCTTTCTTTTGATAAATGCTCTTCATATTCTTTTTTGAGCGTTGCATTTCTATCTATTTGCCAAAAGCTAACGGTTTTTCCGTTGAAAGTGGTTTCTCCTTCTACCATACCGGAAGGATTGCTTCTTACTACTTTCCTATCATTAGCTTTCCATAAAGCTATTTTTAAATCAAAAGGAATTTCCGTATCGCTTACATCGTTTGCATTCGCAAATAGTACGAATGCGATCATTAAGATGAAAATATGAACCCACATAACCGCTCCTATCGATAAAGCTTCGTGTTTAAATATGAATTACTACAAACAGGCATTTGCAAAATACCGTCTTTAAATTTCCTGATTGCGACGTTGAATAGTTGTCCGCTGTGCGTATTGTCAAAATCTATGAAAAGTAGATAGTCTATATCTTTATAACGTATCGGTTCGGCATAAAACAGACGTGGTTTATATATAATATTGCCCGGAATTTCTAAATTTACCCTGCTACGAGGATCTTTTATGATTTTACTACATTCTTGCGGATCTAAAATGTAAGCAAGATTTGCGAAATCATCCGTCTGATATATATAAGGAGTGGTTTTGTAAATCATAATATACAAAAGCTTATTATCAAATTTATACAATGTAAATCCGCGTCCGATAAAGCCGTCTCTAATCGTTTTATTCATATCCATATACCAGCAATCGCCCATATTTTTCTTTAAAATGGGGTCATTGTAATCCGTCGTATCAAAAACCAGAGGCTTGATTACGCTTATATTTTTCCATTTGAACAGATCATCGTAAAAGTCGTTGCAGAAGTCTCTTTCTTTTGATAAATGCTCTTCATACTCTTTTTTGAGCGTTGCATTATCTTCTATCGTAAAGAAATAAAAACTCTTGCCGTTAAAGGTAGTTGCACCCCGGATCATAGGTTCGTGAAGAGCTTTTCTTACAACTTTTTTATCTTGAATTTTCCATAAAATAGGTTCCAGTTGCCATGGCATCGATGGATGCTTTATATCATCCGCTTTTGCGAACTATACGGCAAACAAGATCGCTAAAATAAAACGAACTTGCATCCCTCACTCCTTAAATAGGCTTTTGAAGCCTTAAAAGCGTTTTTTGTTATCGGTTGTATAAGCTTATACAACATAATTACTTAATCAAAGTATAAAATACATTATCGTATCCGCACAAATATGAATTTATGCATATACCGCCGATCTATACGGCAGGCTTTCGATGTTTAAATTACCGATCACTTTTATTCACATTCATGAATATATGGATCTTTTAGGGTAAATTCGCCATGATCTCCCAACCAAAATGTCGCATACTCAAAATTATCAATCGCAAATGTCGCATGGTGCTCGCTGTATACCCTGCGCGATCTGCATTTTTTGCCTTTGTAATCATAATGATCTGATAGTTTTTTATAAAACTCGATGCTTTCGTTATCAAAGTCGTAGCCAAGCGCGATATCCTGATTTCGCCCGTCGTAAAAATGGATATAGTCAAAATCGAGGTTGTAATAAACCTTGCAATGACCATTTTCGCCGTTTATTATGGCATCGCTGCAATATTTTTCTAGTTTTAATTTCTCTTTTTCAAACTCATGCCGTAGCTTGGTTTGCTCAGACGGGTCTAAATTTTATGTTTTCTAAGTAAAAAATTCCTCTTCATAACGAAGCGCCTTTTGCAATAAAATAGTCGCATATTCGGCTCTTTTAGAATAAAAATATAGAAAATAGGATGCGTATAACATAAAGATGAAGCCCACAAAAATCATAAAATTTCTAAGTAGTTTTTTCAAATCGTCGCCTTTCTATATTCTATATCGGTGCAAATAGTTTTACCTCTTTCAAAAAAAAGCGATGACTTATTATATCCCGTTAAGATTAAATCGCATTTGCAATTTGATATTATATTTTGATTTTAATCTGATATAAGAACGACGGGATGTAAAATTTATCGTCGTATCATGTAAATTCCGCGGGCAAAATTAGATAAATAAAATTCGCTTAACTGCGCGCCTAGCCAAAACTCACGGAATCTATATTTGTTCCTGCGAACAAACCCTCAAACGCACCGATTTAGAATTTAAATTTCTTAAATTCTATCTTTTCATCGAAAACCGACATCGTGCGCCGCAGCTCGTCTATATCGACATTTAGCACGGCTAAGAAATACTCCCGTAGCTGCACGTATTCATCCTTGTTTGCCATCAAAATATTCATTATATCAACGTTGGCGTTTTCTTTATATAGCACGAGCTGATCGTGAATACCGAAAAATCCGAGGCTGCCATTATGTAGATGCATAAATATCTTAGAGCCGTAAAGCAGGGTAAGTACCATAGTAAAAATACAAACTATATTTCTAATATTGACACTCACGCTTTCGTCGTCTCCGCCAAACTTAAGCGCGAGTAAAACCCAAACGGCGATAACGATCTTAAGGGCTAACGGCATTTGCTGCCTCCAACTCCATCTACAATCGAAGCTAACCGCCATCGCACCGATCTTTTGTAGCTCAAAAAATTTCACAATTTCGCCCTTTTTATAATACGCGACGGCAGAGTTCGTCATCACGAAATATGCTTCGCCCTCGCGCCTAGCCGCCTCTATGAGCGGTAAGGGCACTAGGATAAACATCCGCAATACGCCTAGCTCTGGCTGACCCACCACGATGATGGCAAAAAACAAAAATATTAAAAATGCGCAGCACATCGCAGGGAATTGATATTTAACGTAATCGCGATAGAGATGATCTGTGATGATTAATGGGGCTCTGTCATAATCTATGATTATGGTATTATCCTTGCTCGAAAGGCTCGCGTTCTTGTAGGTATATGTTTCTGCGCTATCATCTGCAAACTCCGAGCCATCTAGTTTTAAATCCGGTTTTAAATTCAGATTGCAAGCATCGGGCTTGTCGCTATCTGTCTGCGATCCGCAAGACGCCTTCGCGTGCTTTCCGCGTAAGGCTTCTCTTAGCTCATCTAAATTATCGCTCAAATCGTCTCCTTAAATTTTACCCGAAATTTTGCCACTATTTTTTAGCCCGCTCCGCAAACAAACGCTGCAAAAAGGCGTCCGCGGCGGATAAAATTTCGCTCGAATTTTAAAAGCTCCGTCTAGCCGAAGTTTACGGGGTCCATATCGATCTCGACGGGCAGATGCTCAAGCGCGCGCGCAGCATTAATGAGCGGCACGTGCGAGTTAGCGCGCAGCAGAATTTCAAAGCGAAATTTCGACGCGATGTAGGCGATACCCGCCTTACCGTAGCCGATGATCTCAAAGCTCTCGCTCGCCTTCTCTTTCAAATACTGCGCGGAATTTTCGGCAAGATTTTCGGCCGCTAAATTTATAAAATTTTGCGCGATCTCGTTTCTTTCAGGCTTTAAATTCACGTTGTCCGCTTCCTCGTCGCAAGCTGAAATTTGCGCGGCATTTTTTAAATTTGAAGCGTTTTTTTGGGAGCTTAAATTTACATAACTCTCGCGCAAATCCGAGCCTTGAAATTTAAAATTTGACATCTGCTTACTGCCCTGCTGCGCAGAATTTTCTAAATTTAAAGCATCTAAACTTGCTCGCTTTGAGCCTGTATCCAATCTATCATGCGATGCAAACTCGCTACCTTCCGCCCGTTTGCGGCGTAAAAGCTCAAGCGCGACATTCATTATCTCGCTCGCTGCTTTTTCGTTTTTATGCGAGACCAGCACGCGCAAAAGCCGCATATACGGCGGATAAAGCCCCTCGCGAAACTCCGCCTCGTCGCGTAAAAAATCATCGTAGTTTTCGATATAATCCCTAAAAAAGCTGCTCTGGCGCGTCTGTATGACGACCCTGCCCTGCCCCGAGCGACCCGCGCGGCCCGCCACCTGCATCGCAAGCGCTAGCGTCTTTTCGCACGCCCTAAAATCGGGATAGCTCAGATGCTCGTCGATCCCCATTATCACCGCAAGATCGACGCCATGGTAATCGTGCCCCTTGCTAAGCATCTGCGTGCCTACCAGAATGTCGATTTTATGGGCGTTGAAGTTATTGAGCAGCGCCTCGAGTTTGCGCTGCGTGGTGATCTCGTCGCGATCAAATTTAGCGATGCGAGCGCTCGGGAAATGCGCCGCAAGCTGTGCGGCAAGCTCGCCGGTGCCGATCTTGCGTGCCTGCATCACTTCGCCGCCGCAGTTTTCGCAAGACGCCCTGTAAAACGTGCTAAAGCCGCAGTAATGGCACTTCAGCGCCGCAGCGTCCGCGTGATAGCTCATCCCGACGGCGCAAAACGGGCAGCGCACGATCTGCCCGCAGTTTTCGCAAACCATATATTTGTAGTTCGCGCGCGTCGGCAAAAACACGACAGCCTGCTTGCCGGCTTCGAGGCTGCGCCCGATCTCGGTTAAAATTTTGGGGCTCAGCCCCGTTTCGCTCTCGTCGAAAATGAAGCGCTTGGCGCTGCTAAAGTAGGTGCCGCGCAGGCGGAAGTGCGGCTGCTTCGCGTAGGTGCTAAGCGCGGGCGTCGCGGAGCCCAAAATCACGCGGATGCCAAGCTTCTTGCCGACGAAAATCGCGGCGTCGCGGGCATTTAGACGCGGCGCGGCGGCGGATTTGTAGCTGTCGTCGTGCTCCTCATCCACGACGATGAGACCCAGATCGCTAAAGGGCAAAAACAGCGCCGAGCGGGCACCTGCGATGAGCCTGATCTCGCCTGCGTTAAATTTCGCTAAAATTTCGCGCTTTTTCTTGGGCGAAATTTTGGAGTGCCAGACGCCGAGCCGCTCGCCGAAATAGCTCTGTAGCCGCTTCGTCATCTGCGGCGTTAGCGAAATCTCGGGCATCAAAAACAGCGCCTGCTTGCCCGCAGCGAGCGCCTGCGCGATTAGCGCGATATAAATTTCACTCTTGCCGCTGCCCGTATCGCCGAAAATCAGCGACGTCTCGTTGGCTTCGGCAAATTTACGCGCTTGCTCTTGCGCGGGGGTGAGGTTTGGAATTTTACCTATTTGAAGCGGGGTTAGCGGCTGCGAAATGGGGCTTTGCGCGGTAGCGTCTAAATTTTGAATTAGGACGGAATTTTGCGATGAAGTAAAATTTTGAATCGAAACGGAATTCTCCCCCTTGGCAAAATCTCGCTCTTGGATAGAATTTTGCATAGTGGCGGAATTTTGTTTGTGTGCCGAACTCGGCGCAGCAGCAAAATTTATAGCGGTCTTCATAGCGACGAAATTTTGAGCCAATGTAGAATTTTGGATCGAAACGGAATTTTGCTCATCGACAAAGTCCCTCTCTTGGATAGAATTCTGTGCGGTGATAGAATTTGATGCCGAATTTTGTGAGGTAGGATTTGGTACCTGTTTTAAATTTTGCCTTTGCATGGAATTTGGCGCGATGGCGGAATTTATGACGGTAACAGAATTTTCTGAGATAGTAGAATTTCTCGTCAATGCAAAATTCTGGATTGAGGCTGAATTTTGTATGGCACTAAAGTTATCGTCGAGCGTAGAATTTTGTGTGGTGATGGAATCCTGCTCGGAAATAAAATTTTGTTCGCGGGTAGAAATTTGCTTGCAAGCGGAGGTTGGCTTAATAACGGAAATTTGCTTGCAAGCGCAATTCCGCTCGGTCGTAGGATCCTCCTGCAAATTCCGCAAATCCTGCGCCGTATCGCTCGCAGGCTCGAAAATCCCAAATGCAACGCTCTTTTCGCAGACATAGTAGTACGCGATAAAATTTGCAAGTGCGATCTGAAATGAGGTAAATTTAAGCTGCGAAATCTCTAAAATTTCCTTGGTTTTGAAGGTCGGTTTTGCAACCTCGCACAGAATCACGGCGGATTTGACGCTCGATTTTACAGGAACGGATACGATTCGATAAGCTGGAATTTTAAAATTTGAACTATAAGTAAGCGGCTTTAGGCTGGCACCCAAAACCGCAACTTCATAATAGAGCATTTAGCTATTGAGCTAAGGATTGACAAAGAGGCTGTTGATGATTGCAGTCGAACGAACCTACATTAACCGTTGAGCCTGCAGGTCTAGAAGCCGCAGTCGGATAGTAGTTAAAAGTAGTTGATTGACCGGCAACGGTAGCTGTATATGTGGACGTAGCATTAGCATTACCATTTGCAACTAAGCTCCAGCCGTTTCTGCCACCAGCTTTCATTGGATAGATGGGCTGCTGCAAAACACCTTCAAAAAGCGTACCGGCTACATCTGGATTAGCTTCTAGACCAGGCCACGTAGTCACGCCCCTCATCATATTCTCGCTTCTAACTAGCGAAAGTCCGCTTCTAATGGCAGCGATGTCTCCGCGCATCTTAGCGATCGTGGCATCATCGCGCGTAGCGGCTAATCTAGGCACCGCGATGCCCGCCAAAATACCTAAAACGACGATGACGAAAACAAGCTCAATCATCGTAAAAGCTTTTAAATTTTTCATGTTAAATCCTTTGATTTAAAGTGAGATGATTATAGCCAAATTTAAATAAAATTAATTTTAGTTAAAGAAAAAATCCTGCATTTTAAATGGAATTTTGTGAAATTTCATTAAATTCTGCGATTTTTTGTCCGAATTTTACGGACGTATCAGCCGGAGTTTCAAATTTTAAAAACTCGCTTTGCGCTACAAGTACGATCGTCGAGCCCAGCTCGAAATTTCCCAAATGATCGCCCTTTTTAAAGTTTAAATTTTCATATTCGTAAAGCGCTTCAGCTCTACTTGCGCATGCATTCGTTTGTATTCGCGCATCGAAATCAAATCTCATCTTGCCGACGTTTAAGGCACCCACGAAAACCATCCACAAAATCCCGCCGTTACGCATCTTGCACTTTAAAATCACGCGCTCGTTTTTAGCGTAGAGGTTTGGAATTTTAAGTAAAAGCTTCTTCGCCACGCTGTAAAGATCAGCAGGTATGTAAAGCGCCTGCAGCACGCTCAGATCGCACGGCGCGTGATAATGATGATAATCGCGCGGGCTTAGATAGATGTTTGCGTAGCTTAAATTTACGCCCTTTCTATTTTCGCCGCCTTGGGCGTCAATTGCACTCGTTTCGCGGCTCGCACCGCTTTTATCGCTATAAATTTCAGCTTGCACGCCGCTTGCAGAATAATTTACGCCGCTTTCGTCGCTTATGATTTTCGCTTGCGCGGCGCGAAATTTCATCCCTGCGCCGGCATCTTTTGCGCATCCGGTTCCAACCTCGCTGCTCCCGTTCGTAGCAACCGCACCGTCATCTAAATTTTTAACCGCTCCGCCGCTTTCGCTTGCCGTAAACGTCCGCCCCAGCAGCTCGCCAAGGCTATATTCGCAGCCTTTTACGCTAAAAGCTCGCAGATCGGCGCAGTATCCGCTCTCAAAGATCATGCCGTCGCTAGGGCTTATAAAAGCCGTCTTGTCTGCCGCTATCTCTCGCGGACACAGCAAGCGGCGGGTAAAAAGCGCGTTTAGGCTCGCGTAGCTTTGCGGCGGATCAAATTCGCTCATATCGATTTTAAAAAATTCCACATATTTGCGGTTGATAAAATTTTGTATAAATTTAGGAAATTTCACCGCGGCGATAATCCCGAAAATCCTCGAAATAAAACTTCTCATCTATGCCTTTCTAAGCTTAAGCAGCGCGATCTCGGCATCAGCAAAGACCCTTATCGGCGGGCCCCAAAACCCTACGCCGCTGCTTACGTAAATTTGCTTCAGCCCGTCGTTATACAGCCCGTAAAGATACTTCTGGCTAAGCAGCACCAAAAGCGTCCACGGGAAAATTTGCCCCGCGTGCGTGTGCCCGCAGATGCACAGATCGACCTCGTCGCGCACGAAATCCACGACGTATTTTGGCTGATGCGCGAGTAAAATTTTAGGCTTATCGGGATCCACCTGCACTAGCGCAGCGCCGAGATCGGGCTGCATATATCCGAAGCGAAGGCCGCTAAGATCGTGCACGCCCATTAAATTTAGCCCTTCAAATTCCACGCTTTCGTTTTGCAGCACGCGCACGCCCGCTTTTTGCATTGCCGCGATAAGCCCGCTTGCGTCGCCGCGGTAATACTCGTGGTTGCCAGTGACGAAAAAGATAGGCTTTTTGATCGCCTCAAGAGGCTGCAAAATATCCCCGAGCTCATCCGAGCGCAGATCAAACATATCGCCCACGATCAGCAGCGCATCGTAATTTAGTGAGTTTATCTGCGCTACGACGCCTTGCAAAAATTCCTTTTTCAAAAACTCGCCCAGATGCACGTCCGAGATGACGACGAAGCTTAGCTCGCGAGCTAAGTTTTTGATTTTTATTTCGCGCTCGGTGATTTTTGGAATTTTTAGTGCATTATAAAGCCCCTTAAAAATATAGCTAAACGCCATTATTACGAAGGTTATGTCGATAAAGGTTTTTAAAAATTTTCGCCTGTTTTGGCTAAATTTAACTACATGCGCAGCGGCGCTTAGCACATCGTAAGCAAGGCAGATAAAAAAGAGCGAAAAGGACGCTGCCATGCAAAATACGCAAGCTTTATAGAGCAGCTCGTTTTTAAAGCTTCCATTAAGCCCAAAACCCGCAAAAAATATCGCATCTAAAATCGCCAAAGCAACGCAAAGCAAAATCAGGACGGGGCGAAACGTAGCGAAGCCTTTATATGGCGTAAAGCGCGCGCTGATCGATCTGTAGATGTAAAGATTAAAAAACAGAAATAAAACTGTGCCGACGATTGGGAAAATATAGGCGCTTTTCAAACTCTAGCCTTGGATATACTCGTCCAGCTTATCTTTATCAAAGCCCGTGATTTCTTGCTTATCGTCTAAAATTAGCGCGCCGCTCTTTTTAAATTTAGTGATGGTGCGCGAGAAGGTCTCGGGGGTGACATTTAGAATTTTAGCTATTCTGGTGTATTTCGTGCTCATAAAAATATCGAAATTCTCGCTGATAAACTTAGCGATCTTGCCGTCGCAGTTAAGCACGACTTGATTATCAAAGACCGCATTTAGCGCTCGGATCTTCTCAGACATCGATTTTAAAAGCTCCAGGCAAATCTTTGGATCGCTCATAAACTCGTTTTTAAATTTTTCATAATCGATCTTTAGCACCTCACCGTTTGTCGAAAACACGCCGCTTGCAGGATAGCTCGTCTCTTCGAAATTTACCATCTCTGCCACGAGCGAGATGGGGCGGATCTCGCGCATATGGATCTCACGCCCCTTTGCGGAGGTTTTATAGATTTTTAAAATTCCTTTTAGCAGGATTAATAGATACTGCGAGCGCTCGCCCTCGAAAAATAAAATTTCGCCCTTTTTGTAGCTTTTATGGATGCTAATCTGTTCCAAACGATCGATTTGCGCTGCGCTTAGAGCTTTAAAATAAGGAATTCTCTCAAGCATCGCCGTAACCTATTTTTTAAGCAGGTCTCTTATCTCGGTAAGAAGTTTAATCTCTTCGCTAGGCTCGGCAGGTGCGGCAGGCTCCGGCGCAGGCTCGGCGGGCTTTTTAAGCTTATTGATCGCCTTGATCGCGCAGAATATACAAAACGCGATGATTATAAAATCGACCGTTACCTGGATAAACGAGCCGTAGTTTATCGTAACGGCCGGGGTCTGCCCTACCGCTTCTTTCAGCACGATCTTAAGATCTGTAAAATTCATGCCTCCCATAAGAAGTCCTAAAACCGGCATCATGATGTCGCTTACGAGCGAGGTTACGATCTTGCCGAAAGCCCCGCCGATGACGACGCCCACCGCCATATCGATGACGTTGCCTTTCATCGCAAATTCTTTGAATTCCTGAATGAAACTCATATTGTCTCCTTAGATAAGATGCGCCGATATTAGCCTATTTTTGCTTTGTTTTTGCTTTTTATTAGGAAGTAAAAAGTATAATCCCAGCTTAAATTTAAACCCAAAGGACCTAAATTGTATCGCTTCGCTCCGTCGCCCACCGGCGATATGCATATCGGAAATTTACGCGCGGCTATTTTTAACTACATCTGCTCGCTACAAGATAAAAGCGGCTTTATTTTGCGCATCGAGGATACCGACACTGCGCGCAATATCGAAGGCAAAGATCAAGAGATTATCGAAATTTTAAAGCGCTTCGGCATTGAATGGCAGAGCCTGTATTATCAAAGCAAAAATTTAAAATTTCATCAGCAGTTCGCTGCTAAGCTGCTCTCTGAGAAAAAGGCGTTTTGCTGTTTTTGTAGCGAGGAGGAGCTTGAGGCGAAAAAGCAAGCCGCCAAAGACGCAGGCGAGGCGTACCGCTACGACGGGCACTGCGAGCATTTAAGCGACGAAGAGGTGCTTGGCTGCGAGAGGCCCTTTACTATCCGCCTTAAAAAGCCTGATCACGCGCTGGAATTTACCGATGCGATCAAAGGCCGTATCTCATTTGAGCCGCAGAACATCGACAGCTTCGTCATCATGCGCGCGGACAAGACGCCGACCTATAACTTCGCCTGCGCCTGCGACGATATGATGCAGGGCGTGAGCTTCGTAATCCGCGGCGAGGATCACGTCTCAAACACGCCGAAGCAAAACTGGATCCGCCAAAGCCTCGGCTACGACGGCGAGATCAAATACGCGCACCTGCCGATCATATTAAATTCCGAAGGCAAAAAGATGAGCAAGCGCGAAGCTAGCTCCTCGGTAAAATGGCTGCTTCAAAGCGGCTACCTACCCGAGGCGATCGCGAATTATCTGATCCTACTGGGCAACAAAACGCCGCGCGAGGTCTTTAGCATGGATGAGGCGGTGGAGTTTTTCGATATCGCTAAAATTTCAAAAAGCCCGGCGAAATTTGACGAGGACAAACTCGCCTTTATAAACCGCGAGCATATCAAAAAAGCAAGCGAGCAGCGCCTGGCGGAGCTTTTTGAGCTTGAGCCAAAATTTGCTCCTTTGATAAAATTTTACACTCAAGAAGCGAGCCTTATCCCGCAGATCAAAGAGAAGATCGCAGCGATCTACGGCGCGAAAGATATCCCGCAGGAGTGGGCGGCGCAGGCGCAGGCGCTGCGAGAGGCGATCTTAAATTTATTAAGCTCGAACGGCGCACCGGCAGAATTTAATGATTTCAAAGCGGCGCTTTCGCAGGCTACAAGCTTAAAGGGCAAGAGCCTATTTATGCCGCTTAGGTTTTTACTAACCGGCGCGCCGCACGGACCGGAGCTTAGCGAGCTGTATCCGCTGATCCGCGCCGATCTGAAGGAGATCGTATGCTAGCAAACAGCCTGATCTACGGCGCGCTCATCACCCTACACTACGCGCTGCAAGCCTATATGATCGTGATCTTTATCGCATGCGTTTTGAGCTTCATCCGCCCAAATCCGTTCGGTAAATTTTATAAGATCTTCCGCGTCATCTCTGCGCTTACCGAGCCTGCTTTTGCGCTGGTGCGTCGCTATCTGCCTACTACTTTCGGCGGGTTTGATCTTTCGCCGCTTCTTATCCTACTCGTGCTTAACTTCTTTGACAGCGCGATAATCTATATCATCAATAGGACGGTCATTTGAAAATATTTCTGAAATTTAGCCTTGTTTTGGGACTGCTGTGCGCCGTGTCCGGCGGTAAAATTTTAAGCTACGAGGAGATCAAAAACGAGCCCAAATCCCTAGCTAAGGATTATTATATCTATCGCTTGATCGACGAGACGAAATACAACAAAGCGGAGATTAAAATTTTAAAACAGAGTATCTTCCGCTACAAAGGCAAGCTAAAAGATAAGCTCGATAGAATTTTCGGCATCGCCAAAGCTCCTAAGCGTCCGGATCGATGTGCAGGCGTTACCTCCACTAATATTTTAGATGCAAATTTAACCTGCAAAAAGGCGCGCTCCTATCCAAATTTTATCGCCAAGCTAAGCCCGTCGGTGCGCGAGACGCTCGCTTCGCAGCTTGAAAAGTACCAAGACGCGGCTTCGCGAAACGCCGTAAATTTACTGCGCGGATTTAACGACGAAAATCCAAGCGAGTATTTTATGCAAAGTCGCAACGCGCAAAACTACTTTTTATATTACGACTACTTAAAAGGTGCGGGCAAGGACGCTCTGATCGATATCGACGCCGACGCAGCCTTCGTAAGCGAACTGGCTTCGCAAAAAGGCTTCAAAGCGGTTCTCAACGATGCGCTAATCAACCGCAAATACCCACACTTGCGCCGCTCGCTCACGGGCGTCGATCCGTCGGCTGTAGAAAAGGACGTAGCGTTTATGCTGGGCGTAAATGCCGTCATGCAGGGCGACGAAGGGGTGGCGCTTGCATTTTTTAGCCGCGCGGCGGCGAGCTTTGAGAAGCCTCACGATGTGCACAATGCGAAATTTTGGATCTATCTGCTAAGCGGAGATCAAAACGTCTTAAAAGAGCTGGCTGTAAGCGAATACTACAGCCTCTACGCGCTGTACGCCAAAGAGGTCTTGGGAAATAAAAATTTAAACATCATCATCCCAAACCCCGCTAAAAATTCCATCGAAGGCTACGATATCACCGATCCTTTCGCTTGGGTTCGCACAAAAAATAGCGCTGATCGGATGTCACGCCCGCAGCTTTTGGAATTTGCCAAAAAATTCGACACCAAGCAAAGCATCGGCGAGTACTCGTACGTCATGAATAAAGCAAGCGGCGGTAAGGATAACTTCTATCCGACGCCGTTTATGGAGTATATCGGCGACGGCGATAACCGCCGCAAAGCGCTAATTTTAGCGCTCGCTCGCCAAGAGAGCCGCTTTATCCCAAGCGCCGTTTCCACCTCGTATGCGCTTGGGATGATGCAGTTTATGCCGTTTTTGGCTAACGACATCGGCAAAAAACAGCTTGCGATCGCGGGCTTCGATCAAGACGATATGTTCCGCCCCGAGGTCGCTTACCGCTTCGCCAACATCCACATCGACTGGCTGGAGCGTAAAATTTACAGTCCTGTTTTCATCGCATACGCTTACAACGGCGGGCTCGGGCTCGTCAAAAAGATGCTTCAGCGCGGCGATATGTTTAATAAGGGCAAATTTGAGCCGTGGCTTAGCATGGAGCTCGTGCCGTATGCCGAGAGCAGGGACTACGGCAAAAAGGTGCTTGCAAATTTTATCATCTACTCGCAGATCCTCGATCCGCGCGCGAAAGTCTCGGTGCAGCAGGAGCTGCAAGACCTGCTGATACCGAGTAGAAGCGACGACTTTCGCTAAGCCAGCAGCGGGCTTGAAGGATGATTTTAAGAGGCGGCGAGCGAGAAATTTTAAAAGCCGCCGCCTCAAAAGCGCGAAATTTGCCCGCCAAGAGCTTAGACTGGCAGATCAAAACGGCGAAATTTTACCGCACGAGTAGGCAATGCGTTATAAAATCGTGCGGAATTTATTTTGACTTCAGTAGTGAAATTTTATCTCTTGACGCTAACCAAAGGTTATTTCTGCTCTACACGAAAGGCTGCACGCCATGCAAATTATCGCGACCGCAGTTCTCATAGTAGCCGCCGTTTTGTGCGTATCGTCATTGAAAGACGAGAAGAAACGCTCCGCAAATTTAGCGACTTGCCTGTTTTTTATGGCGTTTGCGTATTGCGTACAATTCGGCGCAGGAGACGATAGCTACGTCCGAGCAGGCGGCGCGGCGCTGATAGTCTTTTTTATCTTTGCGCTTGCTTTTTTCGAGCTTTATTTCTGGGGCGACGAGCTTTAAAATCCAAAATTTATTGAAATTTTATCGCGGCGTTTTGTGAGCGATTAAAATTAGCGCCCGAGCATAAAATTTTAAGTAGCGTGAAATCAAATCGGGCACTTTCGGCTATGGAATTTAAACAGATAAGCTATTCGCAGATTACCCGCCGCAAAGGTTGCGGCGAGTTTAATTTAGCCGTTTTTGCGGCCCATTTGCGACGCTTTAAAGCTTTGGATATGCAAGCCGCCGTTTTAAAATTTCGGCAAGTTTTAAATTCTAAATCCGCACCTCTTTGCCACGCCGTTTTAGCTAAATTTAACCGCGCGGCACAGAGCTCGCGAGCGCGGGATGATTTAATTTTACAATCTTAACTCCGCGCGAATACTTTAAATTTAGCGATCAAATTGCTATTTAAAAAGCCCTTTGATCTTGCCGAAAAGCGACTTTTCGCCGCCTGCGGAGGTTGCGTCTTTATGATCTTCTGCGGCGGAATTTTCGCTGCCGCCCTCCATACCATCGCCGCTGCACGGGACAGAATTCTCGCTGCTTGCCTTCATTGCGCCGCCATCCGCCTTCACCACACTGCCGCCGCCCGTCGCATTGGCGCCGCGCAAGGCAAAATTCTCTCCGCCCGTCGTACCGCCTCCGCCTGCCTTATCTCGCTCTATCGCCTCGTCGATCTGCTGCGCGGCGATTTCAGCATAGATCAGCGCGCCCTGCGTATCGCAATTAAAAAGATTTGAAAACGACTCGGAGCTATTCAGATCGATCGGATTGGGCTCAACCACCTCGGTAGCCTCAAGCAGCCCTACTTCAAGCTCCGCAGCCAAATTTAGCGCGTTTAAAAACACGGGCAAATTCTGCGCATAAAACTCATCTATCGCCTCTTTTATCTCGCCGCCCGCCTCATAATCGCGCAATAAATTTTGCACTCCAGCAGCGCCAAGATACGCGCCGCAGCAGTAGTTTTCGATGATCTCGTTGTGAATTTCGCCGCTAAATTCCGCTAAAAATTCCTTCGGCAAAACCTCGCGCCAATCGCTTATGTAGGGTTTAAATTTTGGATTTTGCTCCGCTAAAAAGCTAAACGCCGTGCCGCGCGTGTAAAAATACTCTCTAAAATAGCCCTGCGCCACGGCGAGGTGAAATCCGTGCGTTTTATTAAAAATCCCCTGCGTGACGTACTGCAGCGCCGAGCGGAAGCCGTCCGCGTATTTTTCTACATAAAATTCGTCCATCCCCGCTTCGCGCGCGATTTGGGCGATAGCCTCAAAATCTCCCTTCTGCGCGAGCTTTAGCGGCTTAAAATACCACTGCGAAATTTCATCTTTGCCGATCGCGTGATAGCTTATATCGTAACCCATCTTCTTTCCTTTAATCTTTCAGATCGATCTGCGGATGCCAATACAGCGACTTTGAAATTTTACGAAATTTCATCGTGGCATCCAGATCGTTTGAGGTGCGGTAGCTAAGCACCAGCTCGTCCTTATCGCTCTTAGGCGCGGTGATCTTGTAGCGGCTCGCCCAAGCAATCTTAAAAAGCTCCTTTTGCAAAAGCGGATCGCCGTCGTTCAGCGGCACTACGTTTGCGTTTGTGCCGTTGATCTGTACCGCGCGGATCTGAATCTCTTTAGGATAGGAGGTGAGCAAAAACACCTCGTCCTCCGCGGCGTTTCTAAGCTCGGGCGCGACGGGATTTAGATAGGTCGCCACTGCCAAATAGCGATCGCCCGCGCGCACCGATTCAAATTTTTGCGTGTAGGCAAGAAACTCGTTTTTAAGCGGATCGTGACGGGGATCGTTTGCGGAGCAGGAGTTTAAAAATAGCGCTAGCGCGGCTAAGAGCGAGCCCTTCAGCAGGCCGTTTAGCGCGCCGTTAAAATAAAATTTCTTCATCGATCTTCCTTTGAAATTTTAGGCGCATTTTAACGAATTTTGCTTTTTAAAAGGCTAAATTCGCTACAATCTGCTCATCTTAAAAAGCCGGATTTTAAAAATGAAAAGACTTGTTATCGCATTTTCAGGCCCTTCCAACAGCGGCAAAACGACGCTAATCTGCAAGATCGCTAAAATTTTTATCGCTAGCGGACTACGGACTGCGATCGTAAAGCACGATCCTGGCGATAAGGCGCGCTTCGACGTAGAGGGCAAGGACAGCGCCAAATTTAGCGAGCTCGGCGCCGAAACCGTCGTGATGAGCCCGACGCGGACGAGCTATTTTTCGCAGCGCTGTATGCAGATTGACGAGGTTGTGCGGATGCTAGGCGAGTTTGATATCCTGCTCGTAGAGGGGCTAAAGACGCTGCCGCTGCCGCGCATAAGCCTATTTCGCGACAAGATCGATCCGGCGTATCTGCCATTTTCGGACGCGATCGCTTCAAATTTAAACGGCGAGCAGATGGATAAGTTTTGCCCGGTAAATTTCGACATCGACGACGCTGCGGGTATCAGCGAATGGATCTTAAAAAACGCCAAAAAAATGTAAAGGAATAAAATGCAAGAGATCGTAAAATCAATCCAAAATATCGCGCTACAAATCGCCGAGGAGCTGAAATACGCGGACTTCGGCTACACTGATCATCACAACAGCACGGGCGATACGCAGCTCAAACTCGACGTAAAAAGCGACGCCATAATCGAGGCGGAATTTCGCAAAAATCCGCTCGTACGCGCCCTAATCAGCGAGGAGAAAGAAGAAGTGCTAGAGCTGCGAGAGGACGCGCGCCTAATCGTCGCCTATGATCCGCTTGACGGCTCAAGTTTAGTAGATGTAAATTTCGCCGTGGGCTCGATTTTCGGCATTTACGAGGATCAAATTTCGCCCGCGAACTTAAAAGCAGCGATCTATTGCATCTACGGGCCGCGCCTTGAGATGGTCGTTTGCGAGGACGTGCCGAAGCTCTACCGCCTAAATCGCGAGGGCAAATTTAGCTTCGTAAAAGACTTGCGTCTAAGCGAAAAGGGTAAACTAAACGCCACGGGTGCGACGCAAAAGGGCTGGAGCGAGCCGCACCGAAAGCTCGTGCGGACGCTGTTTGACGAGGGCTACCGCCTGCGATACAGCGGCGCGATGGTAAGCGACCTGCATCAAATTTTATTAAAAGGCGGCGGGCTTTTCAGCTACCCCGCTACCAGCGATCATCCGCGCGGCAAGCTTCGCGTAACCTTCGAAGTGCTGCCGTTTGCGTTCATCTTCGAGCGCGCGGGAGGCGCCACCAGCGACGGTGCAAACGGCTCGCTTTTGCAGCTAAAAATCGAAAAGATCCACCAAAGCACCCCTTGCTTTTTCGGCTCGAAGTATGAGATCGCGAAGATGCATGAAATTTACGGCGGGAAAAACTGATGGCTGATACTGAAAGTACCGCGCCACGCGACGTTTACGACGAAATTTTGGATAAAAGCTTAGCCGCGCTGCAGGCGTGCCAGGCAGAGCACAACCTCACCAGCTGCCTGGAGTGCGAGAAGTTGCTAGATTGCGCGGTGCGCGACAAATACGTCAAGGCGGTTTATGAGAGCATGTCGCACGGCGCGACGGGGGATTTTTCGTTTTAAATTTAGCTATTGCGATCGCGGAATTTTACGAAGCAGACTGCTTAAAGCTCTTGCGGCGCAGGATTTTCACGAAGATGGCTGCGGCGCGGAATTCGCTCTGCGGCGTAAATTTAATCCATCGGCGCGCAGGTTCTTGCTTTGCAGTGTAAAATTTGCTCCGCTGCGAAACGATAAAATTTACGGTGCGTTTAGCCTTGCGGCGAGATCTGCTCTGCGGTGCGTCTGTTTTGCGTGTAGGTTTCGGCGGGCCGATAAAATTTAAAATGAGGGCGCGGCTAAATTTAAAGCGCACATACGGTTAATTCGGCACGCGGCTAATTGAAACGGATAAACGTTGATCTCGGGCTCCGCGGTCGGATCTTTAAAATTTACGGATAAAATTTTAAGATGCGAAATTTCGCTTCGCAAAATTTTATCTGCAATCATGAGCCGTTTATGAGCGCGGATACGCGAATGTTCGAAATTCCGCAAAGCAAAATTTCGGCGAGCTAAATTTTACCGCCGCGATCTTTAAATTTACGCGATTAAAATTACCGACTTGCGCGAGCCGTCGTTCGCCACCGATCTTTTGCCGGTTTAATTTTGCCTTGCGAAATTTGACTCGCAAATTTAGCGACGCGGCGAGACGGCGGATTTTGCTTCGCAAAATTCGAGCCGTAAATTTAAGCTGCAAATTTAAACCGCGATCCGTGCGTTAAAATTTAAAAGCTAAATTTAAAAACCAATCGGCGGTCGCGCAAAATTTTGGGATTAATCCATTCGCGAAGCTGTGCGCCATCGACCTATTCGTAAAGCCGCGTCCATAGGTTTTTTCGCAGCGCCGTACGCCGAAATTTTATAGCAGATTTGGGGAGTACAAGCAGAGGATGCAGCCATTCGTACAAGGGGTTTTGTTGGGGCTGGGCGTTAGCGTGCCGATCGGCCCGGTAAACGTGCTGATAATGTCCTACGCGCTGCGAAGCTACACCAAGGCGCTGTGCCTGGGCCTCGGCGCCATGAGCGCTGACATGCTCTATCTGGCGCTATCGGCGTTGGGCATATCGCAATTAGCCAAAATCCCGATCGTTTTTACCTGCATATCGGTATTTGGCGCATGCTTTTTGCTCTACACGGCGTACGCGATCTGGCAAGGCGCGACTCGCTCGGTGCGGCCTACAAGCGTCGAGGCTTGCTCGGGCGCGGCGCTTTACGGCGAAGGCTTTTTAATAAATTTACTAAATCCATACGTCATTATGTTTTGGCTCAGCGTATCTGCCGGCACCGCGCGAGCAGATTTCGCGCTTGCTCTTGCGGGGCTTGCAAGCGGAATTTTAGCTTGGATCACGCTTTTTCCGCTTGCGATATATCTAGCCCGCAGCAAGCTTCCAAACATTGTAGTGCGAGCATTTGCATATATCTCGGCGTTTATTTTGGTATTTTTTGCACTAAAGCTTTTATACGCTATAATTTTTGCTAAAATTTAAACCAAAGGATGGCTTATGAAACCGATTGAAATTCTAAAAGAGCTCATCAAATTCCGCTCGCTCACGCCTAGCGACGATGGAGCTTTTAACTACGTCTCGATGCTGCTGGCAGACTTTAGCGAGGATAGATTTGAGCTAAACGGCGTAACTAACGCGATTTTTACCAAACGCTTCGGACAGGGTCCGCATCTGTGCTTTGCCGGACACATCGACGTAGTCCCGCCGGGCGAGGGTTGGGCGAGCGATCCGTTTAAGCCGGTGGAAGCGGAGGGCTTTTTATACGGGCGCGGCGCGCAGGATATGAAAAGCGGCATCGCAGCGGCGATCTGCGCGCTAGCGGCGGCACACGATTTTAAGGGCACGCTGAGCCTACTGCTAACCAGCGATGAGGAGGGTGACGGCATCTACGGCACGCGCGAAATGCTTTCTAAATTGCGCGAGCAAGGTGCCCTACCCGACTTCGCAGTCGTTGCGGAGCCTACATGCGAAGTGCGCTTCGGAGATACCATTAAGATCGGCCGTCGCGGCTCGATTAACGGCGTACTCACACTCACGGGTATCGGCGGGCACGCAGCCTACCCAGATAAATGCATCAATCCTGTCCATATTTTAGCGCCGGTGCTTGTAAGTCTTGCGGGGCATGATCTGGATGCTGGTAGCGATGATTTCGCTCCAACCAAGATAGTCATCACCGACATTCGCGGCGGTTCGCAGGTAGTAAACGTAACGCCCAAGGACGTACGCGTGATGTTTAACGTCCGCGGCGGCGTAGGGCTGGGGCTAAAAGACGTGCGAGACTACGTACTGAGGTTATTTGAGCTAGATGCAAAAGACGCGCTGTGCAGCGAAAGCGAATCCTGCGGCAAGCTAGAAATGAGCTGCACCGCGCAGCTGCGAGCAGGCGCGTCGCTACACCTTGCGCTAAAAAGCTCCTCAAAGCCTTTTTTAACTAAGCGAAGCTCCATAATCGTGCAAAAACTAAGCGCTAGCGTGCAGCGGATCTGCGGCGCAGCAGCCGAGCTAAACACCGCAGGCGGCACGAGCGATGCGAGATACTTCGCGGAGTTTGGCGTGGAGACGGCGGAATTTGGCGTGCGAAACGACACGATCCATCAGATCAACGAACGAGTAGAGATTAGCGACGTCGAAAATTTAACTAAAATTTTTAGCGATCTGATAGAAAATTTTGGCTAATTTAGGAATTTGGCAAAGCTGCGTAGATTTTCTGCGTTCTGCCAAGCTTCGCCAAATTTGCCAGGGTTTTCGCTCGTAGTTGCTTGGCAAATTTTATCTTTACCGTGCGTATTGCGTAGAAATTTTGCCCTGCTACGCCGCTTTTGCTAAGAATTTTATCTACAGCACGCTCGCCGCTTTTACAATTACTTTGCTATGCAACGTCGATTTCGCAAGAAGCCTTAGCAAAACGACACCACCTCAAAGGCGAGCTTCGCCGACGAACGCTACCGCTACTAGGAATTTTTTAAAAGAATACTGCTTTTGCGCGAATTTCAGCAAATAGCGCGATCTTTGCGCAAAATTCATCTCGCTCTCTTTGCGTAGAATTTCATCTTCGCCAGGTGTCTCTAGCAGCATACTGCTGTACTTTGCCGCCTCCGTGAAAAATTTTATCTTTGACGTGCCCGCTGCTTACGCAAGAAGCTTGGCTAAGACAATGCCGTTTCTGCTGGGATACCGCCTGCTTCGTGGGTTTATAGAATTTTACTTAGTCACGTTGCCGCTGAGAGGAATTCCGCCTCGCTCTACCGCCTCTGCGGGAATTTTACCCTACCTCGGCAAGCGCGATTTAAGAATTTTACTTTGCTTTGATACGGCGATGTGAAATTTTGCCCGTACGGCGCGGCAGCATAGAATTTTTAGCCTCTGCAAAACTCCGCGACAAAACCTTGCTTCCTTGCCTATTTTCACGAAAGGGACTCAAAATTTTGCTGCCTTACGCGCTGCTACACTAAATGCACGCAAGATGAAAATTTATCGAAGGATTTCAGAGCGTAATTTCGCGAGGCTAAATTTTATCACTACGAAAAATTTCAACCGCTCATAGCAGGCGTCTAAGGCGTGATAAATTTAAAATTAGGGCTTTAAGTCAGCATAGCAAGTTTCGCTTCTTGCAAAATTTTAACTGCCTTGGTCGCCGCAAAACTAGAAATTTACAAAATCGCTTTATGAAATTTCGCAGCGTCGCGCGGTAAAATTTTAAAATAAGCGCCCGAGTGGCAAGGCAGAATTTAATCGAATTTTACTTGCCGAATTTGGCTAGGCTTTCTCTTTCAAAGTTTAGCAGCCACGCTTTGGTCGCTACGCCGCCCGCGCCGCTGTATCCTCCGAGCCCGCCCGAAGCTACGACGCGGTGGCACGGCACGATGATAGGGATTTTGTTTTTGCCGTTTGCGCCGCCTACTGCGCGACTTGCGTGCGGTCTGCCGATAGCCGCAGCTAGCTCGCCGTATGTCACGACCTCGCCGTAAGGGATCTCTAAAAGCGCGCTCCACACGGACTTTTGAAACTGCGTGCCATTTTGGCTCAGTTTAACGCTAAAGCTCTCAAGCTCGCCCCTAAAATAGGCGCTAAGCTCGTCGGTGCAAAGAGCCAAATTCTTTCTTAAATCACTAAGCTTTAAATCGCGTCCTTTATCATCCGTAGCACACACAAAGCCCAATTTAGGCTCTGCGTCGTGTTTTTTAAAGATCTCATCATTGGGCCCGCAGACAGAGCTTTTGACCCAGTCGATACTGCAGATCCCGATCTCGTCATCACAAATTTCAAGCATTCCAATAGGCGAATTAAAAAAGGCTTTTTGCATCTCAATCCTTTCAAATTTTTACTGGTTTGATCAAAAAATTTTAAAAAGCGCTTGCTGCCAGTGCAAGCTAAAGCTCGAAAACGATGGAATTTCATGCGGTAACGCAAAATTTTAAAAATTTATACGCAAAGCATCGCAAAGCTTCTACTCAAACCGTACGATGTTTACCAAAACCCCGTCGAAAACGTCCTGCTTAAAGAGTTTGATCTCGCGCACGATATCTGCGTTATCATCGTCGATGACGCCGTTTTTGACGAGGCTGTCCTCGATGAGCTTAAAGATAAAGGCGTGGTTGCTGACGTCGGAGATACCGCTTTTAAAGCCCATTTCAAGGCGCACCGGCACGCCTATGTGCACGCCGCGCAGGTCCTTGGCGATGTAAAGATCGGCGATCGTGCGCACCATTTTTTTCGCCATTTGGTAGCTCGCCGTGGACGATAAAATATCATTAAGACCGAAATTCTCCATCAAAAGCGGAATACGAACGCGCGCCAAAACCCCTTCGCCAGGCTCGCTCGCGCTCTTTTTCAAAAACGAAATTTTAATCCTATACGCGATGCCTATGAAGCGCGGCTTAAGCTCGATGAGCCTAGCTCTAGGCGCTTGCGGTAGCGAGATAGGACGCGAAGCGCTTGCAATAGGCAGAGCCTGCGGACGCTCTCGAAGGCTCGCGCGCTCTTTCGTAGGCGCTTTGCGCGCAGGCTTGTCATAGAAATTTACGGGCTTAGTCGCAAAAGTTGATTCGCTCGCAAAAGCAGCAAACGCGGGCTCATCACCAAGCGCCCCCTCCGCCATAGAAGAAGCAACCGTAGAATTCTCACCCGTTAACGCGGGCTGCGCTGATTGCTCAAATTCGGGCGCAAATTTATTTCCCGCTTGCGGCGGCAAATTTAAAGGGCGCCGCTCTTGTGCAGAGATTTTCTGCTCTAAATTTTGCCCGGCGGAATTTTCGGGCGCGTAATTTTGCCCTTTTGCCAAAAACATTGAATTCTCACCGACGCAATTCTCATCTTGAGGCGCGAATTCCGAGGCATTTTCTAAGGCAAAATTTGCGGCACGGCGGCTAGCGAAATTAGCGCTTTGCCCCTTGGAAAACTCGGAGCCTTGAGGCCCACAATCATTTGTGCACTTTATATCAAGCGCAGAATTTACGAAAGTGGAATTTTTTGATGCATAGCCTTGCGCCGTAGAATTTTTACTTCGTAAGTCCGCGCCCTGCTCTGCTACAAACGAATTTTCAGCCGTAAAATTCTCTGCTTGCGCCATAAAATTAGAATTTTGCGCCTCAAATACGAAATCTTTCGCAGACGCAGAGCTTTGCGCAGAAGCAAAATTTCGCGATGCAGGAATGAAGCTTTGCCCTTTGGCAGAATTCGCAGGCGCAGAGCTTTGCGGCATAAAATTTTTACTCCTCGCATTTTCGCTCTCTTCGAAACTAGCAGCAAGCCCCACGCTCATATCATCCTGCGCAGCGTCATTTTGCGAAATTAAATTCTCGCGCGTCGTATCCCACGCGGTATCTGCGCAAAATTCCGCCCGAGCTGCGCCATAAAATTCTGCTTGCGAAACATCTTGAAATTCTGCCCTAGAAGTAAAGCCTTGCGCGCTCTGAGCGCTGCGCGCAGAAAAATCTCGCTCGCCGCACCTTGCATTTGTGGCATACGAAGTCTTTGCCAAGCTGCCGCCAGCCTCGGGCAAAACCGCGCCCGAATCTCCGCCGCAAAAGCTACCAAAATCGAAGGCGTCGCCAAACTCTGCATAGCCATCTGCCGCGCGGAGACGATCTGCGCGGGCTTTCTTTTTGGGCGTAGAAGGGAGCGTGAGCCTACCTGCAAGCTCGCGTCCGCCGGAGTTTAAAATCCCAAAAATTCTAGCTCTAAAACGCTCGAACTGCTCGCCACTGAGCGAAATTTTGTCGTTTAGGCTCTGCACGCCGAAGTCTGCAGCGGTAAAATTTACGATCGCTCCGTCCCTACTCGCGACGCGTACGCGGCCTTTGACCGAGCCTTTTAGCTTAAAATCGCTGCCTGCGAGAATTTTTTTCATCAACTCCTTCGGATTGTAGGGCATTTTAGCGCTCGCCAAAAACCACTTCATTAAATTTAGCGACGAAGCTTAGCGGATTGACGCTCACGCCGTTGATCGCGATGCCGAAGTGCAGATGCGGGCCGCTGACTCTACCGCTCTCGCCCGAAAGTGCGATTTCATCGCCTTTGTGAACGTGATCGCCAAGCGCCACTTTGATCTCGCTTAGATGATAGTACTGCGAATAGATGCCGCCGCCGTGATCGATCACAACCGAACCGCCGGCGTAGTAGCGGTCTTTGGCGATGACTACGACGCCGTCATTGGCGGCGCGCACCGCAGTGCCTACTGCGGCGCGATAATCGGTGCCGCTGTGATAGCTTTTAAGCTCGCCATTAAAGGTGCGGGCATTGCCGAATGCAGAGGTTATTTTGGAGTTTAAAGGCAGCTCAAACGGCGTGGAAAAAAGATAGCGCGGCGTGGTAATCGCATAGATCGCGTTGGCTTCGTCGAGCTCTTTTTTGATACGCGCGGCGGCTTCTTTGGGCGGTTTAACTTTGCCAGGAGCGACGCTTAAGGTCTCTTTTTTGTACTCGCCCTTTTTCAAAGCGACGATCTGCTCGCGGCTGCCGCTTTGATCTACTATTCGCAGTGAGAAATCTCCCTTAGCACGGTAATTCGCTGCTAAAACGGCGATTTTATCGCTAGAATTTGGAGCCGTGATGAGAGGAATTTGCTTTAAGCCAAAGCTCAACTCGGTTGTGCTTTTATCTAATTTTAAGATAATAACATCACCATTTACTATGTCTAAAGCGAAAATTTTGATCGTCAAAAGTGCAAAAATAGCTAGAAATTTCATAAATTTTCCAAAATTCGTTATTTTTCATCAATTTTTTGTTAAAAATTAGCTAAAACAAATGAAATTGCTGTTATAATAACGAAAATTCAATTTTAAAAGGATTAAATGATGAAAAAGTTTTTGCTTCTAGCATCTGTTGCACTTTGCGGTCTTTTGCACGCGGACGTCGTGGCAAATCAAGAGGTTATAGCAGCGACTAACGTTGTTAGATCTTTCGTAGCGGCTAATAACTTCGGCACCGATGAGCGCTATCTAACCAGCGCCAAAGCCGTCGCAATCCTAACCGACGTAAAACGTTTAGCTGCGGGCGCATCGCTGCAGTACGGCGATGGAATTTTTAGCGTCAAAGGCGAGAATGGTGAGTGGAGTTCGCCGATTTTTATCAAATATAAAGGCTATGGCGTAGGCTTACAAGCAGGCTATGAGACGAGCGACATCGTGATGATCTTTCATACTACGAAGTCATATCAAGACATTTTTACTGGCACAGATACCCTTGAGATCAATGTAGGTGCTGCGGCTGGCGGCGTAGGTAGAAGAACTGGTCGAGCAACTGATCTGCCTGATATTTCTGCATGGATGGTAAGCCCGGGCGAGCAAACAGGCGTCTACCTAGGCGTATCGATTGACAACGGCAGAATCACTATCGACGATCAACTAACTAACGACTTCTATGAGAGAATTTACGACTATGAGGACATCTTAAATGACTCTCCGCGCGCGAATAAATACGCAAAAAGATGGAAAGAAGTGATGAGGAAGTATTTCACAAACGGCGAGAAATACGGTGCTAGCAGCAGTGCGGCGATACCTGTAAATCACGTGCAGAAAAAATATCCTGACGGTAAGCCGATCATCTCAAACCGCTCTCCTAGAACTCATGCTAAGGCTACGCGAAGCAAAAAGGCTAAAAAAGCAAAATAAATTATCGAGTTAAGCCCCGCTTATGGGGCTTCTTGTTTTGGACTTTGCGTTGAGTTTGCGCAAGAGCGCCTAGATGTGAAATCGAAGTGCATAGGTTATTTTAAAAAGATTTATTGGTTCTTTACTAAAGTATTTATTTAATTTTTATGAGTTATTAGGTATATAAAGACCGAATAAAATTTTATGAAATTTAACGAAATTTTTATAAAATTTAATCAGTTTTTTATATTTTTATCACTACAATTATAGTTCTTGTCTCGTTAGCTCAGTTGGTAGAGCATCTGACTCTTAATCAGGCGGCCGTAGGTTCGAATCCTACACGGGACACCATCTATCAAATTTTACCTCTATTTTTAGTTTTTTGATTTTTTTGAAAGCCCTACACTACAGCTTTTTCAAATTTTTTCAAAAAAATTTCAAATGCTAAAAACGCTAGATTATACAGGCGGTTTAAGAGAAACTACTATATATTAAAAAATATATAGTAGCTCTTAAGCTTGTTAAACTCTTTGGAAACTTTTATAATTTGTCCTACCATTTTCATATCCACCTATTAGTAAATCGCCGCCGCCTTTACCCATTAGCGTATCATCGCCATATCCGCCGAATAAAACATCGTCTTTGTAGTCGCCTGTTAAAAGTCCGCTTGGAGTTACGCCATAAGGGAAAAATGACGACGATAAAGGTCTTGCATAGACTGTTTTATCGGGCATTGTTACTTTTAGAATACCTTTTTGCAAAGCGTTCATATCAATATCTGATAGTCCGTCGCCCGTTATTTTGTCCCATAAATTTTGTACCTGTTTACGTAAATCAAATATGCCACTATCTTTTCCGTCCAACTTATCTAATAAATTTCCTATGTCATACCATAATGTTATCCAACCGACAACAGGGATAAATTTAGTAATTGCAATAAGCCCGAAATCCACAGCTGCGCCCACGACAGTATGACCGAAGCTTTGACCGTCAGCTATATCATCGACTATACCAGCCAAAGCTTTACCAATTCCTGCATATCCTGGTTTTTTACCCAATTCATCTAATTGTGCTTTTGTATATTTTTTGCCATTTATCTCAACATATTTTTCTAATCCAGTAAATGACATATCGGCACCAGAAAGTGCATCTTTCAATAATTCAGTTAATTGTCTAACCAAATCAATATTTTTTCTAAGTCTTACTTCTGCTTTGTCTAATTCTTGTTTAGCAACTAATTCTCTACTTATGTTTTTCTCCTTTTTAGGTTAAAATTTCTTTTCAACCAAATTTAAATTTATATGTTTCTTATCAGAAAAATATTTTTGTAAATCTAAATAATCTTGCTTATGAATTATATAAACCATATGAAATTTATCTTTAAGAATATCTAAACTAGACCTTCCTTTGCATATGAGTTCTCCATAATCAAATATAAAAGCAGGAAATAATGTAAAATCTTTCAAATTTCCGCCTAAAATCAAATGAAAAATAAGTTTAAACAAACAATTTAAAAGTAAATAAATGACATAATAGGCGATAAGATAATGAACCATTTTTACTAATGCAACCATAAAAAATATAAGTAGATTAAAAACAATAATTCCAATTAGCGATGATGGCGTAAGCAATCTAAATGTCCTTACTACAGGTTCTAAATCAACCAAATTCTTAACCCTTTTTGTTTCGCCATTTATGATAAATTCTATCGTTTTATTTGTGAATTTTGTTTCGCATTTGTTTTTAATAATGTAATAATAAAATGTAGCGACGATATGCAAAACGCCAATTCCAAAAAAAGCCCATAGAAAAATATTGCTAACATTTGTAATCCCCATATAATCAGCATAAACCAATAAAACAAGCACCGTTCCGCAATGAGAAAAAAAGAATAAATTTGAAAGAAAAAATTCATAAGGATTTTTAATTACTATCGGCTCTTTGTCGTAGTCTCTTTGATTGAAATCGCTTAAATTTGCGTTTTTGTTTGAGTTTAAATCCCGTTTTTTAACATTTTTATTCCAGTTTTCAAAATTTTCCAAATTTTATCCTTCCATTTTTTTGCTTTTCTCGTCATTGCGGGTAAACTTTGCAAGCGAAGCAATCTGTCGACAGTGAATGTTATAAAAATCTCAGTCCTTTTCTCGCCTTGATTTGGTTGTTTTTACGAATTCTATATCCACCTTACTTAAGTAGCTATAAATTCCCCGTGAGTCTTTAGCCGCTTCACTTACTCCAGCCCATTCGTAGATCAGCTCATCGATAAGAGAAGCCTTAGAGCCTTACTTTACGGTGTTAGAATTCTCGTCTATCGATATCTCTTTATAGTTTAGATCAATGCTTTTGATATTATTATTCGCAAGTGAGCTTAATTCTCCTTCGTCGGTAATGCCGTTAGAATTCTTATCCTTCCAAATTCTAAGCTTATTAAATATCTCGTTCTTTTCATCTATTACGTTATCGCCATTTAGATCATAGGATTTTAGGGCTCCATAGCCGTTGGTCGCTTTTTTATCTGTGTATCCGTAAGAGGTATTTTAAATAGTATGATTTCCGAATAGTTCATTTCCATTGTCTATTTTACCGGACACCATCCCCCTATCCCTCAAACAGATCAAAATTTTATCTGTCTTGTAAAAATTTTACGTCGTAGTATTCGTGCAGAAGCGGAAAGCGGCAGTAAATTTTATCGGGTAGCGCCCTTTTTTATGTGCTTAAGCAATACGATTTGTGCTAATAATTTTCCCGCGATACTACACAATCTTGGTCGTCTGCATTAAAGCATACCATTTTTGCATAGTCTTATTTTACGCAAGCATGCGATGAAATTTCAAAATTTCAAATTTTGCGCCGCAAATTCCTAGCTATTGCCGCGCGCTCGCATTGTTTGTGTATATGTATTTTAATCGTGGCGAAATTGAAACCCGGGCGATTCCAATATCTCGATCGAAGCGCCGTATTAAATTTAAAATTTATCTCAAAAGAAAGAACCTGCCTTAAGGATTCGATAACCGATCAGCTTGCCCCTTCACGTGCTAAAACGACTTTGAAGGTTTTTAAAATAATGACGATGTCGTTCCAGATCGACCAGTTTTTCATATACCACGTATCCATGCCCGCCCTGGTCGCAAAATCCACATCGCTGCGCCCGCTCACCTGCCAAAGCCCCGTGATACCGGGCTTGACGGCGAGTATGAGATCAGCGTATTCGCCCATATCTTTGCGCTCGTATTGCGCGCACGGGCGAGGGCCTACGATGCTCATTTCGCCCTTTAGGACGTTGATCAGCTGCGGAAGCTCATCTAACGAACTTTTGCGCAAAAAATCGCCCAGCTTCGTGATGCGCGGATCGTGCTCGTATTTGTGATATTTTTCAAAATACTCCACCTCTTGCGGATTTTGCTTTAGGTACTGAGATAAAATTTCATCGCCGTTTTCTTTCATCGAGCGAAATTTCAGACACCCAAACGGCTTGCCGCCAAATCCCATCCTTTGATGCGAAAAAAATATGCGCCCCGCGGGCTCTTTTAGCTTCATCATTAGCGCGATTATGCCAAAAATCGGCACCAGCAAAGGAAGTGCTAAGAAAATTAGCGCTAAATCAAGCCCGCGTTTAAGAGCTAAATTTAAAGGGCTTTTCAAAGAATTTCGTATCGCAAAGAGGCTGGTGCGCGAAGCAAAAACGCTGTAAATATCCGTCTGCGTGAAATCATATGAGCGTAACACGGGGGTGAATAAAATTTCTTTGTTTTTTCTGATATTATGCTCGATAAGCTCATTCAAGGCTTTCGCATCAAGCCTGCTTCCTCCTATAAACAACACGTCGTAATCGCCGCCAAGAGCTCTAACATATCCTAAATACGCGCTTTCTAAGACGGCGCTCTCAAACTCCTCGCCCTCGCCTAAAATTTTCGCCCTCTTTCGCCATAATCCAAATTTAAAAAGCTTCTTTTTCGTTACGAGCTTAAAAAGCGGCAAAACCACCGCCATAAAGGCAAAGCTCAAAATAAAGCTGGCGCGCGAAAATTCGTAATTGACTTTGATTAAAGCAAGTAGCGCTAGGCTTAGCAAAAGCCCCAAGAAGCAGCTTTTTACTAAAATTCTACTCTCGTGCCAAAAATCATATCGCCTCGAATAGATCCCCTGATAGAAAAATAGAAATATCATTATGACGTAGGACGGCGCGAAGCCCTGATACCTGCCGATATCCAGCAGCACGCTATCGCCATAGAGCAGATTTTTAAGCACCACGGCAAGCCCGAAGCAAAGCCAGATGCCGAAAATATCAACTGCCAAGATTATCAAAACACAGAGTTGCTTTTTCATCCTAGCTCCTATTAAAATCATCTTGCAGGCGCACGATATCGTCCTCGCCGGTATAGCTGCCAACTTGAGCTTCGATTAGCACGACGGGGATCTTGCCCTCGTTTGCGAGACGATGAACCTCGCCCATCCTAATGAACGTCGATTCATTCTCGCGCAGCAAGAAATTTCGCTCGCCCACAGTCACGGTCGCAGTGCCGCTAACGACGATCCAGTGCTCGTTGCGATGGTAGTGCTTTTGCAGCGATAGCCGCTTGCCGGGCTTAACGACGATGCGCTTGATCTTGTAGCCGCGCTCATCTTCGAGCACCGTGTAGCTGCCCCACGGGCGGTGCGTCGTTACATGCACGCGCGCTAGATCGCTATCTCCGAGCCGCTCCACCACCTGCTTTACCTTTTGGGTAGAGCCTTTTTTGCATACGAGCAGAGCGTCTTTAGTATCGACGATAGCGAGATCCTCGACGTCTACGGCGGCTATCGTGCGGCCTGAGCCGATGATGAGATTGTTTTTAGAATTTAGAGTAATATTTTGCTCGCTTGCAGTGTTGCCGTTCGCGTCTTTAGGCAGCTCGGCGTCCAAGCTATCGAAGCTTCCCAGATCGCTCCAGCCGATGTCTGCGGGCACGACCTTAGCAAGGCTCGTGCGCTCCATAACCGCGTAGTCGATGCTATCTGCGGGGATCTCTTGCATATCGCCTAGTTTAATTCTAATCGGATTTTCCGCGTTAGAATTTTCGTGTGCACGAACGCAGGCTTCGTAAATTTCGGGGCTACGCGCTTTTAGCTCGTTTAAAAATACGCCAGCTTTAAACATAAACATGCCGCTGTTCCAGTAAAAATTCCCCGCCGCTATGTAGCTTTGCGCTGCCGCAAGCTCAGGCTTTTCGTGAAATTTCAACACGTCCTCGCCGCTAGCTTCGATATAGCCGTAGCCCGTATTTGCATCCGCTGGCTTGATACCAAACGTCACCAAAAATCCCTGCTTTGCAAGCTCGCGTGCGCGCAAGACGCTGTTTTTATACGCCGCCTCATCTCTAATTAGATGATCGCTCGGCGTTACAAAAACGATCTCCTCGACCTTTAAGCTCAAACACGCAAGCGCGATCGCAGGAGCTGTGTTTCTACCGACGGGCTCGAGAAGAAATTTTACGCCGCGCGCGCCTAGGGCCTCAAGCTGATCGAGCGCCAAAAAATACTGCTGCTCGTTCGAGACGACGAGCGTGCGCTCACATAGCGGGGAGTTTCGCTCGTAGCTCATCATAAAAAGCGAGCGATCGTCAAAGAGGCGCACGAACTGCTTTGGCATAAGCGTGCGACTGATGGGCCACAACCTCGTGCCGCTGCCGCCGCTTAGGATTATATTAGTCATTTAGGCCGTCCTTAAATTCCTCATATTTTTTCTCGACGTAGCTTTTGATCTCGGCTTCAAAGCGCGCGCGCGAAAATTTTAAAGAATTTTCTCTGATTTTTGTAGGCTCAAATTTATCATAATTTTGCTCAAATTTAGCTACGGCGGCGAGCAGCTCCTTTGCGTTTTGCTCCATAAAATACAGCCCGCTCTCGCCATCGCGCACCGTCTCGCGAGCGCCGCCGCGCCCAAAGCAGATCACCGGCGTACCGCATGCCTGCGCCTCCACCGGCGTAATGCCGAAGTCCTCCTCTGCGGCAAAAACAAATGCCTTAGCCCGCCCCATAAGATCCGCCATCGTTTCATCATCTGCGAAGCCCAAAAGTTCGACATTTTTGCCCGCTTTTGATTTTATTTTTGCCATATCGGGACCATCGCCGATAACGAGCAGCTTTTTATCAGTCTGCGAAAATGCCTCTACGATAAGATCGATCTTTTTATACGGCACCATGCGCGAGGCGGTGAGGTAAAACTCCTCTTTAGCTTCGCGCAGCTTAAATTTATCCACGTCCACGGGCGGATAGATGACGTCGCTAGGCTTGCCGTAGGTTTTTTTTATACGGCGCGCGATGTAGCGGCTGTTTGCGATGTAGTGATCCACGCGGTTTGCGGTGCTCGCATCCCAAAGCCTAATTTTATGTAAAAAATACTTCGCCAGCATGCCCTTTAAACCGCGATCTAGCCCGCTTTCGCGCAAGTACTGATGATAGAGATCCCACGCGTAGCGGATCGGCGTGTGTACATAGGCAATGTGAAGCTGATTTGAGTGCGTCAGCACACCCTTTGCGACGGCGTGCGAGCTAGACAGCACGACGTCGTAGCCACTTAGATCAAACTGCTCAATCGCAAGCGGAAATAGCGGCAGGTAGTTGCGGTATTTGTCCTTTGCAAAGGGCAGCTTCTGGATAAAGCTCGTGTGAGCGTGCTTGCCTTTTAAAATTTTATCTCGGTCGGCACCCTTTAAAAAGTCGATGAGGCTGTAAATTTCAAAATCATCCCAGATATTAGTAAAACTCTCGACGCATTTCTCCGCGCCCGCATAGGTACTAAACCAGTCGTGGATAAGGGCTTTTTTCATTGCGGCTCCCTAGTTGATCTATTTTCAAATATCTGCTCGTAAATTTTTTCCACTTTACGAATCATAGCGCCGATATTAAATTTATCTTTAAAATTTAGCAATGCTTCGCCTCGCATTTTACCGTATATTTTCTCATCGTTTAATAAAATTTCTATATCCCGACACGCCTGCTGTGCGTCCTCAAACAAAAATCCGCTTTTGCCGTTTTCTACAACCTCGTTATTTCCCACAACGTTTGTCGCCACTATAGGGATACTGAGCGACTGCGCCTCTATGAGCGCATAAGGCAGCCCCTCCCACCTGGATGTAGACAGGTAGATGTCCGTAGCGGATAGATACGCGGGCACTTCGTCGGTAAAGCCCGTAAAGATTATATTTACGCCGTCTTTTTGCGCCATAGATTCAAATTTTGCCCTATCGTCGCCGTCTCCGAGCCATAAAAAAACGATACTTGATTTGTCTTTAAATTTTTTGGCTATCTCGTACGCCAAACTCATATTTTTTGCGTAGTCAAATCTCGAAATGGTCGTAACTACCCTTTTTCCTGACAGATCAAATTTTATCTTGGCGTTATCGTCTTTCAAAAGAGCTTTTATGCCGTTATATACGATCTCACTCTTGCTTTTTTTAAACAATTTAAGCTTTAAACAAACGCTATTTTCGCTATTTGACACATTTATAAATTTATCGGTAAATAGCGTTAAAAATCGCTCCAAAAAAATATACGCGCTCTTTTTTAAAAAGCCGTATTCTCCGATATGAACGCCGTGTAAAGTATGGACTATTTTTAGCCCTGGATTTAAAATTTTAAGCATCCGCGAATAGATACCAGCACCCTTACCGTGGGAATGAATTATTTTTATATCGTTATCTTTTATGAATTTATTCAGTCCAAGGAGCTTTTTCGCACTAAATTTTCTATGCGGCAGGGTAAATATATCTTTAATCTTTTTTGACTTGCTCCACAGATCATAATAGGGCCTATCTTGCGGACAAGCAAGATATATCTCTATCTCGCTAGATAAATTATTTATAAGTAGATCGACGTGTTTTGGGCCGCCGCCGTGATCAGCTCTAAGCGTGATAAATAAAATTTTCATTCTTTGATCTCAGTAGTTTTATCTATTAAAAGCGCAGAATAAATGGAATCCTGCTCGCTAATTATGCTTTCAATGTCTCTATACTCTACATTTAAAAATTTTTGATTTACGCCTATTTGGTCCAAATCATTTATAATTTTAAGTCCGCATGCCAAATATTCATTTATTTTCGTTGGAGATGCGACAAAATTTATAAGATCGTCATTTCTTATAATGACTCCAAAGTCAGCGGCATTAAGATATAGAGGCACCTTATCGTAAGGGAGACTATCAATGTAAAAATTATCTAGTTCGATATTGTTTTTATGGGAAAAATCAAATACCCACTGTTTATTATTGGTAAGGACTATAAAGAAAAATTTTGTTTTATTTTCTTTGTTTATCTTATCAAATTTTAATAAAATTTTATCTAGATTTTGCCAATAATCAACCCCACCGACATAGACATAGCACAATCTCTCAGATATTTTAAGCTGCTTTCTTATAATATTTCTTTTTTCAGAAGAAACGTAGAATAACTTCTCGTCTACAATCGTAGGAAATACTGCACTATGCTGTTTAAAGCCGTATTTGTCCATATAGTATTTTTGCATATTATGGGATACAAAAAATAGGTAATCACAATATTTAAAAACATACCTCTCTATAATTTTCGTCCGAGTACAATAAAATTTAGACAGTAGCGTTTCCCGATTTAAAAGCTCCTCGCCTATAACGCCTCTGATATCTGCAATAATAGGCTTATCTATTTTAAGCATCTTTAATAAATTAATAGCAAAGGCCGAACTGACGTGCCCTCTGCAGTGTATAAGATCTGCGCTATTTAAAATTTTATTTAAAATATTTTTTGAAGAAAATGCCCTAAGCCGATTAATTATCGGAATAAACATTTTTGGATAACGGTAAAGTTTAATTAGCTCATAAAGGGCGTCTTTCGGTTTTTCTTGTTTAATATCATGGATATTGCATAAAGCTAGAAGCGTAACATTATGTTTTTTCGAGTGATAATTACAAATTGTGTGGACTTGACTTTTAAAGACCGAAAGACTTAAATATGAATCGGAAATATACAAAATATTCATATCTTCATCAACTTCCCATATCCATTTGAATACAACTCAAATTTACTATAATAAAATTCCCTATTTGCCATATCGATAATCTCCAATCTATCCTCTTTTATCTCAAATTTTCTAAGAATTTTTACGCCCTTGTATTCTGCAGCTAGGCTTATAAAATTTTCTCCAAAATCCGCCACTTCGCACCTGCATTCCGCAAACATTCCAAATAGTCCTATCGCTCCCTCGCCCCAACTATTTTGTTCCAGATCACCGACGATCGGTACGTTGTGAGCCTTGACGCTTCTAAATTCATTTCTTCTGCCGGGGATCGGCGTATAAAGATATGTACCGGGATCTCTTGCTATATCCAGCCCGTCTATCCACAGCTCGTAGCCCAGCTTATCGTTGTGCGTATGTCCGCCGTGACCCCTTTGCCCAAGCGGCGTAGCGCAGATGGCAAGGTAAAATTTATCGGATTTGAAGATAAAAAATCCGCCGTCCGGATAAAATATATTTTTGATCTCTTGCGAATTTGGAATTTTAAATTCTATGCTTTTTCGGTGCGGCAGTTCGCTAAATTTCGCAACTGAAACGATCGGGCGTCTGTATGTTTTATCGCCTACTTGCAGCGTGCGCCCAGCAAGCGAGCGGATAAAGCTCCTCTCAAAGCAGATATCGTTTTTAAATATCTCATCATCGAAAATTCCGCCCATGCAGCTAATTAGCGTGAAGTGGTTTAAGATATTCTCGTCCCAAAACGGCTCGTCACCGCCCTCAAAGCCGCTTAAATTTAGATATTTTCGTGCGGCTTGTTTGTTGCTCAAGAACTCGCCGTTTGGGCTAAATTTAAAAAACCTACCGCTATCGTTATCGCCGAATTGCGGCACTTCGCCGTTTGGCTTTGTGATGTCGGCGGTAAACCTGCCGATTTTATACAGCCTGTCCGCGAACCACTGCGGCAACGATATTTGTCCGTTTAAAATTTTAAATTCCTGCTCCTCCGGCGGCAAAAGTTTCGGCTTTTTGCGCCAAAGCTTTGCGTCGTAATTTTGCAAAGATGAAATTTTTTCGCTTTTTAGACCCAGCATCAGAGCCGCGCTATACGCCATTAGCTCGCCGCTTAAGCGGTGATAGCTCGTAGAACTCTCGAAATTTCCGCCGTCTTCGTAAAATTCCTTTCTCATTTCACTAATTACTTCTTGCACGGCAAACGCCAACCACGCGTCTGTCTCGCCGCCGCCGTTCAAATATGCGCACGCATACAGCAGGCCCGCAATATCGCTTAGATAGTGATTTGACGTAAGATGCGGCGAATATTCCAGATTATTTACGATATGAAGCGCATGCTCGTAGACGCTATTTGAAAAGGTCTGCTTGAAATTTTGATCTAAAATTCCGCCCTCGTCCATCTGGCAAAACATATCGTAAGCCGCCAGCATGTTGGCAACCCTGATACCCACATCCATCGTGCAGGTCCAATTTACGCCCATTCTAGGCGGATTGTTGCGGATAAAATCTAAAATTTGGTTTTTAAATTCTTTTAAATTTCGCTCTTTTAAGCTTGGATCCGCCATCGCAAAAATAGCAAGTTGCGGCAGGTGCTGCAACCTCGCAAGCTCCCACGGCACCTTTATATCGCTGCCGAGCTTATGGGCTATGCGCTGATCTTTGTACCATTTTTTTTCGCTCCACCGAAAGCCACTTTTAAAATCCTTTTGCCAATCGATCGGCTCGTAGTCTTCGGGCGCGCTCGTAGGAGCTGCAACGTTCATATCGTATTTGTAGCCCTCAAGCCCGAGCGCCGCGCTATCATAGCTATTTTTTACCCAGCCGCTACCGAGCAGATCAAATTTATGCTCGATGTACATTTTAGATAGATATTTTGCGACATCCGGATCGATATTTGACAGGTCGAGTTCTTTTGTGCTTATATAGCTAGTTTTGATGATTGGAACGTTAAAATTTATGTGAGTATTTTTATTTATAAAATCAATGCAGCGATTAATAAAGTTATTTAAAAAAACAGTTATTTTATTAAATAACTTTATTAAAACTATGCGAAACGGAGTAGAATAGAGACGCTTTAAATAATATAACATTATGCTTCCCCTATGCGCGGACAGCTTTTATATTCTTTAATTGCCCTGATAGCTAACCAGCTATAAAAAATTAGAGTTAATAGAAATAGTAAAACTTCCGATAGCAAGTCAAATATTTTAAAGATATAAATTATACTAGGAAAGAATAAAAATAACAAATAATAAAAATACCCTAAAAATAATTTTGGATATATTTTTTTGGAAACTATCATATAAATAACAAATCTAAAAAATGAAATAACCGCTATACAATATATAAAGAGGTAAAAATCAAAATAATATGCACAAAGCAAAAGAGAAGATACGCTTAACACTCCTACGAATATCTCTAAATAAGAAAAATAATGACTTTTCCCAGAAATCTGGATATTTAATTCAAGAATTCTCGAAATCAATGCGCAATACCCACTGAATAAAAATATGAATAAGAAGTGTTGATACTCTATATATTTCTCTCCCGCAAATATATATACGACATAATATGAGCCCAAAATAAAAATGCACATCATAAATCCATATCCGTTAAAAATTATATTAAGCATCATCTTATAGATTCCTATAAAATTCTTTTCCTTATAAAATTTAAGGACTCTCTGAGAAAAAACTATATAAAGCGGATCAAACATAATATAAATAGTTGATGCTATTTTTTGGTAAACCGAAAAAATTCCATTAAATTCTCTATTTAAAAAAACTTTATCTATAATAAATTGTGGGCTTAATGATGATAAATATGACCCAACAATACCGGGCGCAATTTTTATGGAAAATAAAAAGGAATTCTTTGTGATGTGATAATTTACGCTAAATAGCCAACCTTTAACAAAAAAGCTAAAATAACTAACCAGAGAAACAACTGTGCTAGAAAACAGCATAGCATATATTACATTGATCGCACTATCACCCATATCGTAATTTTTTATAATAAAATAAAATATAATTGTTAAGAGTATCTTACCAATTATAATTATTCCATATTGCATATCCTTTTCTTCTAACCTTTTTTGATACTGTATAAGATATATCAGGCTATCAGAAAACGATAAAATAGCCAAAGCAATAAAAATTTTCCAACTCAATAAATTAAAAGAATTTATAATACACAATAACAATATGCCCATAATTACATGAGAAAGAAATGTAACATTAACGATACCGCAAAATAGCTTATATTTGGATTCTTCTGTATAATATTCGTAGTAATATCTTGCATATCCCGATTTAAATTCTAGCGATAGTAAAAAAGATAAAAATACATATATAGTCATGTACAGTCCATATGCACCCATATCATTCATGCTTAATGTATGAGCGATATATGAAAAAAATAGTACCGATAAAATTTTTTCAATCATCAAAAAAATAGTATATAAAGATATCGTCTTAATAAACTTTTTAAGCATTCTCTACTTTCTTAAAAATATAGAAATACCCCAAGGAATTATTTTTATATTTATTTCTAAATACCTTTAATCTACCTATCAGATCTAAAAGTCTAAAAATTACGTTTATCGGCAAGTAAAATATAGGACCCAAAAGGGGTTCTAGCCTGAGGCTACTTAGTGTATTTCGTATAATTGATATAAAACCAAAGCCTACGTTTGCAAAGTCCCCGCCATATGTATCATATCTTATAAGTTCTAAATTCACTTCTTTTGCTAGCTCAATCATGGCGTTTGGAGCAAACCTAAAAAAATCAAAAGGAGGATTATGTATGCTTGTGCTCTGCGCTTCAAAAGCAAAATAATACCCGCCGTCTTTAAGCACTCTTGAAATTTCACAAAAAGTCTTTTTAATATAAAAAGAATCATCTAAAACGAAAACCGTCATAACTGCATCGAAACTAGAATTATCGCAAGAAATACTTTCGGAATTACCTATTATATCCGGAGTAGCATATTCACACTCGCAAACATCAAGACCCACATAATCAGAATTTTTTAGTAATTTCTTATATGGTTTTTTCCCACAACCTATATCTAAAATTTTATACTTAGAATTAAAAAAAGAATCTATTGTCGTTATATATTTTATAACATCTTTTAACAAAAATCTATATCCAGTAATTAAAGAAAAATGTCTATCAAAATACATTTTACGCCCCCCTATATATTCCTTCAACTAAATTGTTAAAAAGCCACTTATCATCTTTCATAAAGCCTTCATAAATTTCTTTAGTTTGTATATTTTGTAAATATCTATGTTCCGAAATAAATGTTAGAAACATTTTCCAGTCACCTTTATATTTTATTTCGAACGCTCCATCGCCCATATCTAAAATATAGGTATTATTATAGCTCTCGTAATAATTAGCACATTCGCTAAAAGTAGCATACCAAACATCTTTGTTTCTTAGATATCCGAAAATAAAATCTAAAGAATTTATATCATCATAAACATTTGGTGTTTGCCTCTTTCCATCTGGTCTAGCATTCATAAAATGCTCCGCTATACTAATCACATATCTACTTTTCATCATTTTTTCTATCTTTACTATATTTAGCAAGTGTTTAATTTTACTTTTTATTGCGTTTCCTCCATATATAAAAGCATCGCCGCTTATATTTGACGGCATTTCTATAATCTTATCATCGCCATACTTCAAAGAAATATTATTGGTAAAAGGCTTAAAGTCAAAGGACCACCAACGAAATTTTAAGTCAATTAGTCCTACAACCAAATCTTCTCTAAAACTATAGCACGGAGTTCTCCCTCCTAAAATTTGGTAGCCAAATGTTTTTTTGAAAAGATCTAAATCATTTTTTATAATATTAAAATATTCGTTTGGAGAATACTGCTCAAATTCTCTACACCATTTTCTATCCATCAATGTAGCATTGGAATATCCATGATTATGTCCATGGTATGCTATCTCATCAGATCTATCTAGAATGGTTTGCAATAATCTTAAAAAGCCATCATTTTTATATATAGTATCGGTTTTGGCGCCATCAAGATATGCCGAGCTAGGTCCCATAACTAAAAAATATGTAACTCTAATTTCTGGGTATTTTTTTAATAGATAATTCATAAAATAATCATATATGCCATTATTATTTAGCCCAAGATAGCCGCAATCGCACTGTTCTCTTAGGAAACGCGAATGGCATATTGAATTTGTAATATCATCTATCCCCAATATGATAGGACAAATTTTATCTAGAAACCATTTTGCTTTATCAATCATGATATTTATCCATCCTTAATATAATAAAATTAATATTTTAAATAAGTAACTATTAATCAATAACCAAGTCCTTATAAAATTTACATTGCATCCAAAACCCTTTTTGTTTTATCATATAGATCATCCAAATTTCTATTCTTAAACAAAATCGTTCCTGTCGGTCTATTGCATACATCGCTTGCTATCGCAGGACATTTAAAATATAAAGCCTCTCTAATGCTAAGGGCATCGCCATCGGTATTCGTAGGTCTTATCATTAGACTAGCCTTTTTAAATATAGGCCAAAGCTCTTTTTGCCCCGTCAGAAAATAAAAATTTTCCTCTAAATTTAACTCTTTTATTCGCAGACGCATTTTATTTATATACTCCGTATTAACCTTTTCGTTTGCTAGCGCAAAAATAAATCCTAAATTTGGATAGACATTTTTTAGCTTAGCCATGAGTTCTATACATATATCAAGTCCATATAGGTCGGTATTTTTATAAAAAACCAAACTAGACGCATTTGCTACCAATAACTTATCTTTTTTTGATATAAAATCGAAAATTTCTTGCGGATAGGTTTTTAATACGCTTTCTTCATCGCATAATGCAGGCGGTAAAAAAGCATTTTTTACTATGATTTTATCATTCTCTAGCCCCAAATTAAGTAAAAATTTTACAAGATGAGAACCTACTACTTGTATATATTCTGATTTAAAAATGGTGATTTTTAATAAGAATTTCATTATAAAATTACTATTTTTATAGCTATTTTGCAAGCCTTCTCCATGAGAAACTATAATATATTTATTTCCTCTAAATATTTTTGAAAAAAGCAATGCAATTCTTTTCATCATTGATGGAGAGTGATAAATAAAAGTTTTATCACTGTTTAGAAAAATTAATTTAATAAAACCGATCCCATTAAGATTATTTTCGTTAACAAAGCCCACAGAACTATCATTGTTAGACCTTGATAATCTATATAAATAAACGGATATTCCTCCAAGTGGAGGCGGCATAGGTCCTATATGCAAAATCTTGCTATTCATAATTTTTTATCCTATTTTCTATCCATCTAAACTTACCATTTGATGTAAAATCAATTTGGTCTACATATTTTATATTTATATCTATGCTTTGCCCATATATTTTCTTTAGATCCGCGACAAGCGTGTCTACCTCTTCCTTGAAAAGTTTATCTAACAATACATTTTGATCTTTTACCTCAAGAACTAAATCAAATAATTTTAACTCATATTGAATAATTTTGGCAGCATTAATGTAAAATAAATGCTTAAATGGAAATGTAACGACCGCGGGCGGAATCAAATCCCCATTTTCATTATAAGTATAATCCTCCTGTCTGCCGATTATATCCTTAATAACTGGATATAGAGCATCGTTTGAACCACTCAAAATACCTTCAGCCACATCTGACATTTGGTATCTTATAATTGGCATAACCTCATTTATAAAACCTGTTGCAATAATTTTATTTTCACAGTCTGTTTCAAATATGCCATATGTAGGTATAAAATGATATAATCTATCATTCTTCCATGCGCCTAACGCCACTTTTTCAGTCTGACCATAATGCGAAATTTTCTGACAATGAAAAACTTCATCTATAATACTCATTTGCCAATCATATAGTACCTCTGATGCTAGCATTATTCCTTTCGGCTGATAGTGTATTTCTGATTCTTTTAATAATCTTGCAAATTTAACTATCGCCGATGGATACCCATGAACAAAATTATATCCTATTTTTAAGATACGTTTTATAATAGTATTTATATTATGGATATCCATTTTTATAATATTAATTCTTAAAACTCTTTCGTCTGGTAGAAAAATAAAATCTTTATTGTCATCTACGAAACCTCTAAATTCAATCCTGCCATCGCCAGGAACATAACCAATTCTTTTCCATTGATAAAAGATAGATGCTAATTCCCGTAGTCTAGTTTTATCATCCTCATATATCTCTAATGTTTTTCCAGTTGTCCCACTCGTATATGCTTTTTTTAAATACGATATAGAAACATCGCTACGCACCATCTTTTTAGAATTATTTCTTATTTCATCTTTTGTTAATATAGGTATTTTCTTTAAATCAGAGATATCATTTAGCATAGAAGGATGAAAGCCCGCAGAATCATATTTTTCTTTATAGAATGTTGTTTTGTAATATGCAATATCAACAATATGTTTTAATGATTCAAACTGGTATTTTTCCATATACTTGATATTCTCTATTTCGTTATTCAAGAGCAGGTTGTAGAAGTCGTAAAATTCTCTATTTAACTTTCTAATCCTATATGATATAATGGCATAAAGCCTTCTTGCAAATGCCTCTAAAATATAATTTGATTTAATAATTTTTTTTATATTGCCAATCATATCAAAAACGAAATCTCCGTCGTCTGCACCATATCCCAAAGCTCTATCGGCCAGCCTTTTTTGCTTCCTTTTAGAGCCCCAAATAGCGCCTCAAGCTCTTCAAGTTGCCCCTTTTGGCTTACGTTTGTTGAAATTTCTTTCAGCCCCACTCCATATCCTTTTAGGCTTTTATAATCGTCCAAAACGATGCTCTTGCCGTCGAAGTGGATCTCCATAAATTCCTTGCCTAGCTCCTTACTGCCGTTTGCGAAATACTCGATATTCGCCACCGAGCCGTCTTTGTATTTTAAGACGATGGATTTGTTATCCTCGGCGCTATATTTTTCATTACTCGGCGTGATCGCCTGTGAAAATACGCTCTGTATCTCGCTTCCCGTTAGTGCCGTCATCAGATCTATTATGTGACACGCTTCGCCAACCATCCTACCGCCGTTTTCATGCACCCAGTGATCCATCGGTATGTAGCCCGCGTTCATTCTATATCTAATTATCATCGGATTTATCCTAGCGCCCGTGTGCTTTTTTATCTCTTCTGCGTAGGCGCTAAATCGCCTATTAAATCCCACGAATAAAAGGGGCTTGTCGCCTCCCTCAGCGTAAAATTTCTTTATCTTTTCAAGCTCCTCTTTGTTTGTCGCAAGCGGCTTTTCTACAAATACGTTTTTGCCCGCTTCAAGCGCCTTTAAAGTAAGCTCCGCATGGCTATCGTGCCTTGTGGAGATGATCACAAGATCGACATTTTTATCATTTAAAATATCGTCTAAATTTGAAGTAGCGTAATTCGCTCCATATTGCTGCGCCACCGCCTTTGCTTTATGTCCGCTTCGGTTCATGATCGCGTAAATTTTATATTTATCCGTAAGCTTTGAGATATTAGGCAGGTGCATCCCGGTGGCAAATCCGCCGACGCCGACGAATGCGACGTTTATCACATCTCTGTTTACTGGCGCGGAGCTTATGATGATTTTTTTATCGTGATTTAGATAGCTATCAAGCTCGGTTAAATTTGCCTCCCCGTAGTCAAGCAAAACCATAAGCGGCTTATTCTGCGAAGTCTGTAGCGACTCAAACGCCTCCGTTACCTGCTCGATAGGATATTTTGCGTCTATGAGCTTATCCAGCTTTATCAAATTTTCATTTACCAGCCTTAGATACTCGCTCATATTTCGATTTTCAGTCCATCTGACGTAGCTAAACGGATAATCAAGCCCCCCCTCTTCGTAGCTCTTGTCGTAGCGACCAGGACCATAAGAAGTGGAGATGAGAAAATCAAGCTCCTTTTTATACATATCCTCTCTATTTATCTGCATACCGGCAACGCCTACAAGCACCACTCTGCCCTTTTTCTTGCACATCTGAAAACTTTGCGATAGCGGCTCACTACTGTTCGTAGCGGCGGTAAATAGCACTCCATCGGCGCCGTATCCGCCGCTCCAAGACGAAACGACATCCAGCAAATCGTCTCTTGACGGGTTTATAACAAGCTCGGCGCCATATTCCTTTGCTATCTGCAAGCGCCTATCGTCAAAATCGCTAACCGCAATCCTCACGCCTGAAATTTTAAGCATCTGCACCGCAAGAAGCCCTAAGATCCCAGCTCCCACGACTACGCAGGTCTCACCCAGCCTTAGATCGATCCGCCTAACGCCCTGCATCGCTATGCCGCCGAGCGTCACGGTGCAAGCCCGCTCAAAGTCCATATCCTGCGGCATTTTCATAACTAAATTTTTAGGCACATCTACGTATTCTGCGTGGTTTGCAAGCCCTGCACCGGCTGCGGCGACGCGCTCTCCGATCTCAAAATTTGAAACGCCCTCTCCGACTGCTATGACGACGCCGCTAAGCGAATAGCCGGTCGGGCTTCCGCTATCAAGCTTGCCCTTTACCTTAGCATAGGCGTTTGCGATGCCGTCTGATTTTATCATATTGATGACTTTTTTTACGTTCTCCGGCTGCTCTAAGGCCCTTCTGATCAGGCTCTTGCCGCTATTTGATACGCCGCTTATCTCGGTGCCCGCCGATATGCAGCTATTTACTACTTTTATAAGAACGCATCCCTTTGAAACGCTTGGAGCAGGGATCTGCTCTGCTAAAACCTTACCTTTTTTAACTATTGCTTGTATCATTTTACAACCTTTATTTGTTTTAATTTCAATGCCGGCTTTTCTATAAAATTCCAAGAAACGCAAGCTACCGTGAGCGTCACGGCCACCACTATTAGATATAGCCATAAAGAGCCGCTAAAGCCCAGACTAATTAGAATTTGAACTATCAGCATATGATAAAGATATGTACTATAAGAGAGATCGGTGCTTCTAGCTATCTTTAAATTTGTGTAGGAAAAAGCCATGCTAAAGATCACTAGCGCCAAAAGGAAAATTTGAAATACAGTAGAAATTTCCAAGCCTCTCTTATAAGCTCCAAGCCCGCTTCCAAACTCTATAGCCGCAAAACAAAATATCAAATAGAGCGCAATATAATATAAGCCGTAGCCTACGAGATATTTTTTTATATCCAGCCAATAAAGCCTCATGACCATGCCGATGATAAATATCCACAAAAACGGCAAGCATATCAGCTCGAGAAGCTTATTTAAATTTGAAGCGGAGTAAAAATTTTCATCGGCGATTGCGGGAATTATCATTGATGTAAAAAATAGGAAAACTAGTAATAAATTTCTTACAATTGCTTTTCTAATACACAAAATAAATGGAAGGACGATATAAAACGATAATTCGACGCTAAGCGTCCATAAAACACCGCTCGGATAAGAGCTAAAAAAGCCGTCATAATTATATAAAGCGTCGTTTTTTATACCGATTATAAAGCCCGCTATACCTGAAGCAGCGGTAACGACATACAGCACGAAATACTCTACGTATTTTAATACCGAGATATCATTAAAATTTTTGCCCACGTACATAGCTAGCTCAAGTACTAAAATATTTACGAATAGAGCCGGATATATCCTAAGCACTCTTTTTATAAAATACTCTTTCAAATTCCTGCTATTTAAATAACTATCGGTAATTAAAAATCCCGAAACCAGAAAAAATAATGGGACGCCGGGAAATAGCCTAAGAAACTTATCCACGTGCCCCCCCCCATAAAAGCGGTATTTTTAGCCATTCTGTTGAGTGCATATATACCACTTGCAAAGCAAAAAGTAATCTAAAAAAATTCAGATGGTTATTTCTATCTATTACTTTTTGAAAACTCATTTACAAATTCCGCAAAAATCCAAAACTTCTTTTTCTATTTTCAGCCCTTTAAATTCCTTATGTCCGACTAAAAATACGACAATGTCCGAAATTTCAATAGCTTTTTTGTAATCCGCTATCTCAAAATCTTTGTGAGCCTTGATATTGGGCTCTACGGCGAGCACATCGACGCCGTCTGCGATCAGGCGTCTAGTTATATTCAGCGCAGGCGACTCTCGCAAATCGTCGATATCAGGCTTAAAAGCAAGCCCCATGCACGCGACTTTGGGTTTTCTTCCATTTTGCAGCTCAAATTTCAAAGCGGCGTTTTTGATCTTTTCTATGCTCCACTCGGCCTTGTGGTTATTGACCTCTCTTGCGGATTTAATCAACCTCGCTTCGTAGCCGCCCGCATGTACTATAAACCACGGATCGACCGCTATGCAGTGCCCGCCTACGCCGCAGCCCGGGCTTAAAATATTAACTCGCGGATGACGGTTTGCTAACGAAATAAGCTCCCAAACGTTAATGCCGAATTTATCGCACAAAATGCTAAGCTCGTTTGCAAAGGCTATGTTTACGTCGCGAAAAGAATTTTCGGTGAGCTTCGCCATTTCGGCAGTTCTTGCGTCGGTTTTTAAAATTTCGCCTTTAACGAACGTCTTATAAAATTCCGCCGTTTTCTCGGCAGACTCCCTGCTTAGACCGCCCACGATCCTATCGTTTTGCGTGAGCTCTTTTAAAATTTTACCCGGCAAAACCCTCTCCGGGCAGTGAGCGATGTAAATTTTAGAGATATCGACGCCGCTATCTTTTAAAATTTGACCTATCTTCTCCGTCGTGCCGACCGGCGAAGTGGACTCCAAGATCACGATATTTCCTTCTTTGATATAGGGTGCTACCGCCCTGCTCGCACTTATGACGTAATCAATATTTGGCACGTATCCATCGCGAAATGGCGTAGGGACGGCTATGATAAAAACGTCTGCGAAATCAGGCTTAACGTCCGCTTTTAAATTTCCGCTTTCTACGGATTTTTTTACAAGCTCGCCGAGCTCTGGCTCTACGATATGAATTTTGCCCTGATTAATCGTATCTACGACGCTTTGCACTACATCGACGCCGTGTATTTTATAGCCCTTACTCGCTAAGAGCGCGGCCGTAGGCAGCCCGATATAGCCGAGCCCCATTATACAAACCTTTCTCACAAAGCTTCCTTTAAAAATTTAACTATCCTCTCGCACGCTTTTCCGTCGCCGTAAGGACTGATGCTTGCGCTCATTTTATCATATTCGTCTTTTAAATTTAATAATTTTTGCGCTTCTTTTACGATATTTTCTCGCTTCGTTCCGACCAGCCTCACGCATCCGGCCCCTATCCCCTCGGGGCGCTCGGTTCTGTTTCTAGTTACTAAAACCGGCTTGCAAAGGCTCGGCGCCTCCTCTTGGATGCCGCCGCTATCGGTGATGATCATATACGCTTTACTCATCAAATACACAAATGCGTCATATTCCAGCGGATCCATTAAAAAAATATTCGGTAGCCCCGATAAAATTTCCTTCACCGGCTTTTGGACGTTTGGATTAAGATGCACGGGATAGAGGATGTCCACATCGGCGTTATCGGCGGCTATTTCGCGCAGAGCCTCACAGATATTTATAAAACCTTCGCCGAAATTTTCCCGCCTATGGCCGGTTACGAGAATGAATTTTCGGTCTGCAAGGCGATATTTTAGGCCTATCGTCGATAAAATTTTATCCCGCAAGGCCGCATCGCGCTCTATCTTATCGATAGTCCAAAAAAGCGCGTCTATAACGGTGTTGCCGCTAACTACTATGCTTTCTGCGCTTTTGCCCTCTTTTAGCAGATTGCCTTTTGCGCCCGCGGTCGGTGCGAAGTGGTATTTGGCTATCAGGCCAGTGATTTGCCTATTTATCTCCTCCGGAAACGGCGAATATATGTCGTGCGTCCTAAGACCCGCTTCGACATGCGCCACGTCGATCTTTTGATAAAACGCGGCTAGAGATACCGCACTTGTCGTAGTCGTATCGCCGTGGACAAATACGACGTCCGGTTTATAGCGCTCAAATATCCCGCGCATGCCGAGCAGCACCCCCGACGTAACGTCGTACAGATCCTGAGCCTGCTTCATTAAATTTAGATCAAAATCGGGCTTGATCTCAAAAAATTCAAGCACCTGATCAAGCATCTGTCTGTGCTGCGCCGTGACGCAAACTTTCACTTCAAATTCCGCGTGCTTTTGAAATTCCTTTATCAATAGAGCCATCTTAATGGCCTCCGGGCGCGTCCCAAATACTATTAAAATTTTTCTTTTCGTCATAAACTCCCCTATATATCGATTTTTTAACCAAATTTATCGCCGTAATTTTAATTAAATTTTGCTATATCGGCGCTTAACCAAATAAAATGACGCCATTTACATTGCATATAGCTTTAAAATTTTGATCTGATTTATATTTTAGCTTTTAGTAGATACAAATCCTCTAACAGTTTTTATAATATACCCTATCTTCTCATCACTCATACCGGGATATACGCCTACCCAGAAACTATCGTTCATTATCTTATCGGTATTTTTTAGCTCGCCTGAAATTTTATAATCTACCCCGCGTTTAAGATCTGCAAATAACGGGTGCTTGATCATATTGCCCGCAAATAAATTTCTTGTTTGCACACCCGCCCTTTCTAGATGCTCGCTAAGCTCGTTTCTACTAAATTTTGCCCCGTCTGCAACCGTCATCATAAAGCCGAACCAGCTAGGCTCGGAATGCGGCTGAGCTTTAACCAAAATGAGCTCCTTTATATCTTTTAAGCCATCATAAAGCTTTTTAAAATTTTGCCTACGACGCTGCACAAAGCTAGGAAATTTATCTATCTGAGCGCATCCAACGGCAGCTTGCATATCGGAGGCTTTTAAATTAAATCCGAAGTGCGAATAAACGTATTTATGATCATATCCAAGCGGTAGCTCACCAAATTTTTGCGAAAAGCGCCTGCCACAGGTATTATCTACGCCGCTCTCACACCAGCAATCGCGTCCCCAATCACGCATACTTAGCATAATTTTTTTAAGCAGCGGATTGTTTGTATATGTGGCGCCGCCCTCGCCCATTGTCATATGATGAGGCGGGTAGAAGCTGCTTGTGCCTATATCCCCCCATGTGCCGGTTGGCTTGCCCTCATACAGCGAGCCCAGTGCGTCGCAATTATCCTCGATAAGCCACAAATCGTGCTTATCGCAAAATTCCTTCACGGCTTTTATATTAAAAGGATTTCCTAGGGTGTGAGCTACCATGACGGCTTTCGTTTTTGGGCTAAGCGCAAGCTCAAGCTTCGTATGGTCTATATTAAAATATTCAAGCTCCATATCGACAAAAACAGGAACGGCACCGTATTGCACGATAGGCGCAACCGTCGTAGGAAAGCCTGCCGCTACTGTTATGACTTCGTCGCCCTTTTTTATGCGGCGCTCTTTTAGAAGCGGCGAAGTGAGCGCAAAAAATGCAAGCAAATTTGCACTGCTTCCGCTATTTACCAAAAACGCCCATTTTACGCCAAGCATTTTAGCGAATTCCTTTTCAAATTTTTTAGAATATGTGCCGTATGTAAGCCAAAAATCAAGCGAGCTATCTACTAAATTTACCATTTCGTGCTCGTCAAAGACTCTACCTGCGTAATTCACACGACTTTTGCCAGGTTCAAATTTAGCCCTCTGCACCGGCTCATGAACCAGTCTATAATACTCTTTTGTCTTTTCTAAAATTTCTTGTTTTAATTCTTGAGGGGTCATTTTTTGCCTTTCCAAATTTCATTGATTTTTCCCAAATATGGATCTTTTTTTATGGTAGCTAAGTCTAAGCTAGTAAAATTTTGCTTAAAATATTTGCAAATTTTACCGATCGCTTCCGTATGCGGCGTAAGCTTGAATTTATCTTTCATTTCGGATTTTAATAGGCTATTGTCGGAAGTGTATTCGTTATTTAGCCCTTCATTTAGCACGCTTATCTCGGATTTAAAATCGCTCGCCTCATTTACTAGCGCAGCTAGGCTAAGCAGATCGATTTTTGTCCCGCTGCTTGCGTTGTAAATTTTATGCCGCGCGTCATTTTCTATATAAAATTCCACTGCGTTTAGCAGATCGTCAACATACATATAATCAAAAAATACGTTTTGATTGATCGTGATGGGTAGGCGCAGTAGATTTTTTACTACGGTATTTGTGATAAATTTATAGCGGTAATTCTCCATCTCGCCGTAAATTCCAAATAAACGAAGCTGGATAATGTTATCCGCGCAATCCTCAATGTAATGCGACGTGATAGCCTTGTAAAAACCGTATTCATCAAGCGGAAGCGCCTCTTTATAATCATCCTCTCGAGCATTTATTATCGGCTTGTGTTTTCCGTATTCCGCACCACTTCCAAATGATATGATCTTTACGACCTTGTTTTTTTGCTTGACGATATTGAAAAAGATTCGTAAATTATACTCAATCACATTTGTCATATCCAGCGTATCGCGACCGCCGCCGCGATTGGCGAGATGGACGATAGTATCGATTTTATGCGCACGGATAAAATCGTCAACCGCCCTTTCGTCAGTCAAATTTAACTCGCTACTTTTTGGAGCGAAAACGTTAAAATTTCCATTTAGCGCAAGACGCTTTTTTAGATGCGACCCGATAAAACCGCTACCGCCCGTGATGAATAGATTCATCTGTTACTTAGCCTTTTTTCTAAATCTTCTATACGCTGTTCATCCTCGGCTTTTATCCTTGCGTAAAATCTTCTTTTTGACTTTAGCCACAACAGTTCAAATTTTAGTGCTGTATTGATTCCTTCGCGCGGATTGGCATTAATAGAGTCTATAGCAAAAACTACTTTGCGGGTTTCATATTTATCTATTAAATTTTCTACTTTTAGAGTCTTGATAAAATCAATAGATTTAGCCGTAATATTTCCGCCTATTGCAAATTTTAAACCTTTCGCTTTTACGGCGCGAGATACTCGCTGAACAGCATTTAAAATTTTCTCATTATCTACATCTTTTTTAGCCAAACCGAATGACTGCGCAAAATCGCTTCTACCGAATGTAATGCTTCTTAGTAGCGAAATTTTTTCTAATTTTAAAATTTCATCTATATTTTCTACTGCGGTTTTTGTCTCGATATTTATAGCAAAATCTATATAATCTCGGTTGTCTGGATTTATCAAATTTTCTATAACTCCTAGATATTTATAAACAGCATACGGGGTTTCTACCATAGGCGCAATAAGCCCCTCTACGCCCAAAATGATACCATTATAAATATCCGTAACCGCCTCAGCTCCACCGATCTTTAAGATGATAGGCAAATCTGCTCGATTGGCAATATCTCGCAAACGCATCATCTCCTCCATACGACTTCCCTCGGCTTCAAACTCGGCCTTTAACTCAAATACGCCATATTCGTTTTTAAGCCTTTTAAGTACGTCTATCATCTCAAATTCATTTATATTCATACCTCTTCCTCCAATACGCTTAATATCATTTTAATATCGCCTATATACTTACTATTCCTCTCTACATATCCCCAATCTGGCTGTAATAACTTAAGTCCTTTTATGTGCTCACATTTTTTTAAATGCATTTCTGAGTCATCTATAAAAATTCCGCTATCACCATCTTTTAAAATTGAATTTATTATATTAGCTTTTGAATTAAATTTAGCAAATATATCTGCCCCCAATATATTATCGTTATTTATAAATTGAATATTAAATCTTTTGGCTAAATCCAATACAGTTTTACTATCTTTAGTAGTTACAATAAAAGTCTGCCGATTCAGTTTCATATTTGATAGCTCCAATAAAAACAGATATGGCCTATTCAAAGCCAACCAATTTTCATAGTTATTTGCTTTTAATTTTTTACGAGTCTCAAAAAAGTCTTTTTCAAATTTTTTAGCTTCATCGTTATAATCAAAAACTAAAAGCTCTTTATCGTTATTAGTTATAGCTGTCATCACGAAATAATAATTCCATGCCGGACCCACAAGAGGTCTGAATTTTAAAAATTCAGCATATTGCTTTTCATCAAATTTTTGCCTTAAAAAACTTGGCGTAGATCTACAAACCTCGTAGGCTTCACGTGCAGTATCAAAAAGGACGCCGTCAAAGTCTAAAAATAAAAATCTCATATCAATCCAAAGGCTTTACTATCATATTTTTATAAAATTCATCTCGAGGTAAAAATGGGGCAAGATCTTCCAATGGTTTTGATATCATAGTCCCATCCCGGAGCTTCATAGATGCAACTTTTGGTCCTATGGCTTCATTCGGCGGCAGCATCACTTCGCAAAACACCGGTCCCTCACATGATAAAATTTCATCTATTTTTGCATTGGCATCATCGTTATTTTTAATTTGAAATACTTTAAAGCCATAAATTTTAGCGAGCGCCTTCATATCCGGTATACTTACACCACTTATAGGACTTTCGCCGACAAAATTGTTATTGAAATAATTATGTTGAGTTATGCGTATAGAGAGGTATCCATTATTGTTATACATAAAAATTTTAACGGGAAGCCGATAATGGATAATAGTTTGCAATTCCTGGATATTCATCTGAATGCTTCCATCACCGGTTAAGCATATAGTTTGTCTTTTATTATTTGCTACGCATGCACCAATTAGTGCCGGCAAATCATAGCCCATAGAAGCACATCCGACATTTGCAAAAAGCCTATCACCTGCTCGTACCGGATAGCTCTGAAATGTTGATGTATATGCTATGCCATTACCGGTAAGCAAGAGAGAATTTTTTGGTAATTTCTCCGAAAGTAATCTTGGAAAATAATATGAACTGACATAATTCTTCTCTTTCAATACGGACTTATCAAAAACAGGATATTTCATTTTTGTTCTATTACAATATTTAAGCCAGTCTCCAATTTCTAGATTTAAATCTCTAGCTTTTTCTCCAAGATCATTTATAAAAACCTTTGCATCGGATTTAATTTTTATATCCGGAATAAAAGTTTTTTTATTAAGTTCGTTTTCATCTATATCAATCATAATTTTTTTGGCTTCTCGCGCAAAAAATTCCCAATTAAAGCTCAAAATTCTAAGATTTAATCTTGTACCCAATACTATTACCAAATCGCTATTTTGAATTACAAAATTTCCGGTCCTCTCTCCTAAAATTCCAGGTCTACCAAAAAAATACTTATTTGAAGTCTCTATTAAATCAACTCCTGAAATAGCAGTCAAAACAGGGATTTTTAGCTCGTCAATCAAGGCTCTAAAATCATCTTTTGCATTGGCTAACCTCACTCCGTTACCCACAATGATAACGGGGCGTTTAGCAGCTTTTAACGCATCTAGAACCTGCGGGATTTTTGTGTCGAATTTCGGCTCTTCTGGAATTTTAAATTCTACCAAATCCGCTTCGTCCACCATCGCGCCTTGTATGTCTAGCGGCACATCCAGCCATACGGGTCCGGGTCTGCCGTGCTTAGCCTCATAAATAGCTTTTTGCAGATGAAATTTTATGCTATTTTTATCCGTTATCATTACGGCGTATTTTGTGATAGGCCTTACGATGTCAACGATATTAACCTCTTGATCGCCGAGCTGACGTAAATTTAACTCGGGTTGCGAAGCAATGGTCGTCTGAAATTTAACCTGCCCCGATATGATCATCATAGGGATCGAATCCACCCAGGCACCGTAAACACCGGTAATCGCATTCGTTCCGCCGGGGCCTGTGGTAACATACGCGATACCGATCTTATTTGAGACGCGCGCATATCCCTCTGCGGCTATCGCGCAAGCCTGTTCGTGATGGTTACAGACATACTCTAAATTTTCATTTTTGCCAAGCGAATCTATCAGGTGCATATTGCCGCCACCCGAGACCATAAATACGGTCTTTGCGGTATCTTCGTGTTCGGCTATAAATTTTGCTATAAAATCGCTAACTTTTATCATCGCATCATCTCTTTTACGTAGTCGCTTAAATTTTGCTCGGTATCGATTGTGCCGTTTTCGTAGAAATTTTTATACCATTTTACAGTTTTTTCAAATGCCGTTTCGCTATCCCAAACTGGCTTCCAGCCAAGCAGCGCATGTGCCTTAGAGCAATCAAGCTTCAATAAATTTGCCTCATGAGGCTGGTCTATGTCGGAATTGATTTGAAATTCTATCTTATCCCAATATCGCTTGGCGCTCTTTAATACATCAAGCACCCTAATCGCGCCATCATCGCTAGGACCGAAATTCCACGCACCGCCGAATTCCTTTCGCCCTTCAAGCAACTTTTGCCCCACGAGCAAATAGCCGCTAAGCGGCTCAAGCACGTGCTGCCAAGGGCGTGTTGCATGCGGATTGCGGATCGTTACCGCTTCATTTTTAGCCGCTGCGCGCATAACGTCGCAAATCAATCTATCTTGTGCCCAGTCTCCGCCGCCTATGACGTTACCTGCGCGACACGTAGCAAGCAGCGTTTGATGCTTTGTGCCGTAATCTTTTTCATTAAAAAAGGAGTTTCGATATGAACTAGCCAGAAGATCCGCACAGCCTTTCGACGAGCTATATGGATCATATCCACCCATAGGATCGCTCTCGCGATATCCCCAAACCCACTCTTTATTTTCGTAAGCCTTGTCACTTGTGATATTTACGATCGCGCGAACGCCTGCTTTTCTGCAAGCTTCAAGGACTTTTAATGTACCGATAACATTGGTTTCGTAGGTTGTGATAGGATCGGCATAAGATGGGCGTACGAGCGCCTGAGCGGCAAAGTGAAATACAATGTCGGGCTTATAAGCCGCAAAGACTTCGTTTAATTTAGCAAGATCTCGTATGTCGGCGATTACCTGGACGATATTTAAATTTAAAAGTCCTATATGATTTGGCTCTGTAGGCACCGGAAGCGAATACCCTATCACTTTCGCGCCCAAGCGCTGCAGCCATAGACTAAGCCATGAGCCCTTAAAACCGGTATGCCCGGTAAGCAAAACTGTTTTGCCATTATAAATTCCGGAGTATAGATCCTGCATATCTTGCATTGCTACCACTTTTTCCACGGAGCGTTGCCGCTATCCCAAATTTTGTTTAACTCGAGCTTATCTCTAAGCGTATCCATCGGCTTCCAAAAGCCGCTATGTTTATATGCTAAAATTTCGCCGTCGTGGGCCAAATTCATAAGCGGCTCTTGCTCAAATATTGTCGCATCTCCATTCGTAATATAGTCAAAAACCTTGGGCTCGCATACAAAGAAACCCGCATTGATCCAATTGCCGTCTCCTTTTGGTTTTTCCTTAAACTCATGCACGCGACTTTCGTCATCTATATTTAGCGCTCCAAAGCGACCTTCCGGCTGAACGGAAGTCATAGTAAGCGATTTGCCGTGAGACTTATGAAATTTTACAAGCTCGTGGATATCTATATCACTAACACCATCTCCATAAGTAAGCAAAAACGGCTCGTCTCCCACTATGCTCTGAGCCCGCTTAATACGACCGCCAGTCATAGTGTTTAGCCCGGTATTTAACAGCGTAACGCTCCAAGGCTCGCTAAAATTGCTCAAAACTTCCATTTTGCCATTTTTCAAATCTATAGTCATATCGCTTTGATGCAAAAAATAATTGGCAAAATATTCTTTGATATAGTAGCCTTTATAGCCAAGCAGAATGACGAATTCGTTAAATCCATACAAACTATAAATTTTCATAATATGCCATAAAATCGGTTTTTCGCCGATCTCTACCATTGGCTTTGGCCTAATGCTCGTCTCTTCGGCAAGCCTAGTACCGAAACCTCCTGCTAGTATTAAAACTTTCATTAAAGCTCCCTTTAATCAAAATTTATTCTTTCTTTTTCAAATACCAATGGGCGATTTAACACTTGTGTATAAATTGCACCGATATATTCGCCTATTATACCGATAAAAAACAAAATTCCAGATGAAACGAATGAAAAAAGTATGATAAGAGGCGCGATGCCCACGCTCATCTCGTCCCAATAAATTAGCTTAAGTATAAAATACACAAGTCCTACTATTATACTTAAAATACCCGTTATCATACCTATAAAGGTTGCGAGCCGAAGTGGTACTTTGGAATTGCAGATTATACCGAGTATCCCCATATCATAAAGCGTATAAAAGTTATTTTTAGTAACTCCTCGAATTCTTATAGGTTGATCGTAAGGAATTTTGGCTACCTTATAACCAGCTTCCGCGAGCATTCCTCGAAAAAACGGATACGGATCATGCATCTGTCTAAGAGCCGCGATGACCTTTTTATCAAAAAGTCCAAAGCCGGTAAAATTCTTAAAAATTTCGATCTCAGATAGTTTTGATAAGAGCTCGTAATAACACTCTCTGATTTTAAACATCACGCCGCGCTCCTCGCTATCTCGCTTAATAGCCAAAACCAAGTCGTTGCCCTCTTGCCATTTTTCTATAAACTGCGCAATCATCTCGGGCGGATCTTGCAAATCGGCTACGATAGAGATAACAGCATCTCCGTCTGCACCCAAAAGCGCATAGGTTGGCGATTTGATATGCCCGAAGTTTCTGGAATTTACGATGATCTTTAAATTTTTATCATCCTTTGCTAGGCGTTTTAAAATTTCAACCGTCCTATCGGTCGAAGCATTATCAATAAATATATGCTCGTAGGCGTACTCCGAAAATCCTTCCATAACTTTTTTTACGCGCGCATAGACTTCCTCTACATTCTCCTCCTCGTTAAAGCAGGCAGTAACTATACTGATCTTTTTCATATCATCTCCTAAAGACGAAAAATTTATTTAATAAAAATGATACCGCAGCTAGCGGGATCAAAAGCACAAAACCGTTTATATACATATTATCAAATCCAAGCCACTTGAAAAGCCATAGAAAAAATATATTTAAAAAATAAGTAATGATGTAAACAAATATAAATTTGAAAATCAGACTATTATCATCACTTTTAAAGACCAATTTACCTATAGTTTTAAAATTAAACATAATACCAAAGATAGTAGACAATAATACTGCTAGTGAATAGTGAAGCCCAGCGTAAATGAATAATGAAAATAGCCCATATCCAAAGGCGGTATTTAGGATGCCTACGAGGAGAAACTTGACGGCCTGTCGTTTAATCATAGCTACCATTTCGTCTATAAATATTTATAGTATTAAAATTTACCGTATCAATCGGCTCAACCCCAAGTTGAGGTAAAATTTCCATTATATTGGTTACATTACCATTCAAGGTTACTATATCAGAATTCTTAATTGTATTATTAATATCTTGCAAAACGGCTCCGTCTCTAGTGATCTGCATAATATTTACGCCGCTATCCTGTAGCCATAAATAGAACCTTTCATAACTTTGATCGAAAAAATTACTATTTTGAATTATTACATCTGTTTGGATATTTAAATTTTTAGATGCATTATTAAACATCAAGCTATTAGGTACAACAAAGGAGTTTATAAATTTATATCTACCCTCTTTTACCCATTTATTCATTACTTTATAAAAATCTTCTTGAATAAAATCATCTTTTCTCAAAAGTCTTTTGTTTATATCAAACGCTTTTTTATAGTATTGATATAAAACAATGTTCTCGGTTGGTCTATTTGTAAAATTAATATATTCTTGTTTAATCAGTTTTGTCGGAGTTACATCAAACCATTGCGTTACTAGGTGATATGGTGGAATTTTATCATTTAAAAGATACATTATTGGTAAGTTAAAAAAGTAAAAATCTTTGTCAGATACTGTATTTTTAGGTACATAATCATGAATATAGTCAAAAATATAAGATAATTTCTGATTCATATAAATATTTTTTAAAGGAATATATGAGGTCTCGGATTTGGCCTCGAATACACTACCTTGATAATTTTCAAGCCAGTTATATGGTATTAAAAATTTTACGTATATTATGAAAGATACCATTACAAGCATCCAATAGATCAATAAGATCCTGGCTATTTTGCGCAAATTTTGATTTAATAAAAAGCCGAATGCCAACCCTGCACACAAAAGAATGCTATTCATATTTAAGGCGATAGTAGTGAAAGTATTACTATAAACTATAGCAGCAGCACAAAAAGTAATGAAAATATAAATTTTTGATCCAAAAATGCTACTGTTTTTATAAAACATAGCAGCAAACATGATATACAAAATCATAGCTATGGAAAAGCTAATATAAGAGATATATTTAATAATATATAATATAACAGTATTATGAAATAAAGCAATATAAGTAAGCGCAGTCAGTCCAATAGCTACGATAGTAAACCGAAATAAGATAGTTGTTCTTGCTGCAATTTGTCCTACCAATGCATCATATAGATATACAATCTTTTTTCTAAAATGTACAAGAATTAATATTATAAAAAATTCCAACACACTTATTGTTAATATCCGACTAAGCTCTGGTTCAAAAATAAACCTCGTCGCTATCGTCCATAGACTTCCTTTTGAATCATTATCTGTTATTGATGAAGGATCAAAAGGCATTATGAAATTTATGGATGCAAAGAATATAATAGTAAAGAGTAGTAAAAATCCTATTCTTTTAAAATAATTTTTTACGCTACTAGATATAAAAGCATAAGATACAAAAAGACTTGCAAAAAGAACCAATCCCACATTTTGCTTTATGAAAAAAAGTAGGACTAAAAATAAAATTCCAAATATTTGATATATAACGCCTTGTTTAGAATTCTCATTTTTTATGGATTTTACTAGAAATAGTAGGGTAGAAAATTCTATGATGAAGACGTAGGTATGATAATCCTTCGGTATATATGTCTCCATACTAAACCATAAAAAACTAGCAAAAGTGGCTCCTATAGCACTAGCCGGTTTTGAAAAAAATTCTCTTAAAACCAAATACAATAAAATTACCTGTATCATTGCAGCTACTACACCGATGCAGGCAAAAGCAAAAAAATTTATTCCGAATATTTTTTGATAGAAGGCGTTTATATATACAAATAACGGAGTCCATGCTAGATAAAAATCTTTATTGATTACCTCTCCCCTATTTACTAAATAAGCATAGGTTTCCCACCAGCCTTCTTGGAGTGAGAAGTAATGGTTAAATATAAAGAGATGCGGTATTAATATTATGCTCAAGCACAGTATTAATACAAATTTATCTCTAACGGAGCTATTCACTACGATCTCCTTGTTTTTCATATACGTTAATTGTGTTGAAAAAGGTTGCTTCAGTCGGAGCTACTCCTAGAGTTGGAAATACCCTGCACAGATCAACGATACTACCATCCATTTGTAATACATCACCATTTTGCAAACGGTCATCTTCTTGCTTTGTGTCATTTTGGTCAGTAGCTATTTTTTTATCACGTCTAATAGTAACTAATGTTATACCGTTTCCCTTTAACCACTCCGTAAATTGTGACCTATCCATGCCGAAAAATTTTTCATTTTGCAAAATAATCAACATATTTTTAAGAAGATGGTTTTTTTCTTCCTCGACCGGCACATTATCATATGGAACTACAAATGACTTTATAAATTTATATTTCCCTTCCTGCACCCATTTATTCATGGTTTCATGAAAATCAAGCTGTTTAAAAGAGCTTTTAACTTGAAAATTCCGGTGCACAGTAAAGAAAAATGTCTGATATTGATACATAACAATATTTTGCGCAGGAGATTTGACAAATTCATCATATTCCCTAGATATAGCCTTGGACGATGACACATCTAGCCAATGAGTTACTAAATAATACGGTGGAATTTTATTATTCAATAAGTACATTATAGGAAAGTTAAAAAAATAGAAATCTTTTTGGTTTTTAGATTTAGTAGCTACATACTTATCAAAATAATCAAAAATATCTGATATCCGCTCATCCATATAAATACCATCTAACTGAGCGTATGAACTTTTAGAATTGGCGCTAAAGATATCTACCTGAGTATTGAAATTCCAATAATACGGCATTCTTATAGTTGCTAAAAACATAAAAAATATTATTATTAAATGTATATATATAGTAATGTATTTTATTTGTCTTAATCTACTTATATTTATAATAAATGCGCTGGCAAAAGCTATACATATCATATTACCACTCGCCGTAAAAGCATCAGCCAAAGTACCCGAATAAGATATGGCGGCCATGGCTACAATCATAAAGGCATATATCTTTGATGAATTACCGACTATATTATTTCTATTGAAGCATATATACAGTAAGAATAAAATAATACCTATTGAAAGAGATATAAAATTCTTTATTTCTATTCCAATTCCACTCATCCTGACAAACATACAGTATATTATAATTATATGTAATATAATAAGCATTAATATACGAAATTCTATTGTAGTTTTGGCTATCATTTTTCTATATAGGTTAGTATAAATTTCTGCTATTTTTAATCTAATAATATACAAGATAAGTGCAACCATTGATACAATAAGCGAATTTTTTAATATAGTTTGGTTTAAAGGATATGTAGCAAATCTCGTGGCCATAGCGAAAAAACTGCCCTTGGAATCATTTTCTGTTATAGAAGATAAATTAAAAGGAATGATAAAATTCATGATAGTAAAAAATATAGCCGAAATAATGAGTAAAAAGCAAATTCTTTTTATATAATCTTTAAAGTTTATAGCAACAAAAGCATATGCAACAAACAAACCGGCAAAAAGGACCAGGCCCACATTTTGTTTAACAAAAAACAATAAAACACAAAATAAAATTCCAATTATATGATAAAATCTGCCTATGTTAGAATTATAATTTTTTATATATTTTATCAAAAATAGTAATGTTAAAAATTCGGTAATATATACATACGTATGATAATCTTTGGCAATATAAGTACCGCTGTTTATATTTAAAAATGTCGCAAAAAGAGCTGCGATAGCACTAGCCGGTTTTGAAAAAAATTCTCTTAAAACCAAATACAATAAAATTACCTGTATCATTGCAGCTACTACACCGATGCAGGCAAAAGCAAAAAAATTTATTCCGAATATTTTTTGATAGAAGGCGTTTATATATACAAATAACGGAGTCCATGCTAGATAAAAATCTTTATTGATTACCTCTCCCCTATTTACTAAATAAGCATAGGTTTCCCACCAGCCTTCTTGGAGTGAGAAGTAATGGTTAAATATCAGTAAATGTAACGCAAGCGTTATACAAAAGCAAAAAGCAACCATTAAATTTTCTAAAATTTTAGTGTTAAACATATCTACCTCAAATCATTTAAAATTATTTTCGCGCTCTCATCGAAAATTTTACCTTCCAAATGCGCTTTGCAAAATTCTACTATAAGCCCGTGAAATAGTGCATATGCGCCGTTTTCGTTCTCCAGCTTATCTGCTTTTGCCGCCGCATCGCAGGGAGAGTTGGCGGAATTTACAAACTCGTAGATCCGCTCAAATTCCAGTTCGCCAAGCCACGCGCTAAGCTCATCGTAGCTTTCAAACTCATAGCCCAAAGCCCCGAGCAGCCGCGCCGAATAGCTGTCTGCGACCATCACCGCGCGCTCGCACGCGTAGCACAAGATCGCATCGCAGCTCTCCGCGCCGATCCCTTTGCGCGCTAGCAGCCACTCGCGGCTAACGCCCGATTTAAAGCTCTCAAAATCCCCAAAATCCGCGATCATCGCTTTGCAAAACAAGCTTAAGCGTCTCGCTTTTTGATTATAAAATCCGCTTACTTTGATGATCTGCGCAAGCTCCGCTTCATCTAGCCCGGCGATCTCATCTAAGCCCAAAAGCCCCTTGCTACGCAGGTTTTGCAGTGCCGCGTCAGCATTGCGCCACGCCGTATTTTGGATCAAAATCGCCCCCACGACCACCTCAAAGCTTCCAAACGCAGGCCACCAGCGAAAATCCTTGATTTTCACGGCGCGAAAAAGCGCGATAAAAAGCTCGGTCGCGCTCATTTCGCGCCTCCGAAATTTCTAGCAGCGTCTTTAAAATTTCGCGCGGCGGCAGCAGCTTGTCGCACGCATTTCGCTACCGCGATAAAATTTACGCCAAATTTAAATTCGCGCGCAGTATTCATCTGCCGCCGCCTTTTAAATTTACAAAAAATTCCTCGCCAAAGCTCAAGAAAAACTGCTTTGCTGCGCGGCCGCTGCGGCTTGCGCGAAGCATCGCAAACTCACGCGCCTTTGCGTGCAGCACGTCTAAATTTGCGGCAAAGCTTAGGCGAAATTCCGCCGCACTCATACCTTGCGCAGCCGCAAAATAGGCATCTACGATCCCCAAATACTCCCGCATGCTCCCGCCGTAAAAGCTTAACTGTAGCCCGAAGCGCTCACTCAGGCTGATTCGCTCGTTCGCCGCGTCGCTTAGGTGCAGCTCGCCGCGGCTGATCTGCGCGGCGTCATTATCGCTTGCGCATTCGCCTACGATGTGGCGGCGGTTGGACGTCGCATACATCAGCACGTTGCGCGGCGCGCGCTCTAGTGAGCCTTCGAGTAGCGGTTTTAGGTGCTTGTAACCGCTCTCGCCGAGCTCAAAGCTCAAATCATCGCAAAAGATGATAAATTTAAAATTTATTTCTCGGATCGCGTCTATTATCTCCACGAGATAGCCCAGATCATCCCTACCAATCTCGATGATCTTAAGGTCTTGCGGGATAAATTTAGAAAAAACCGCTTTTGCAAGGCTTGATTTGCCGCAGCCGCTCTCGCCCCACAAAAGCGCGTGGTTGGCACTCGCACTGCGCAGAAAGGCGTCAGTGTTTTTTATTAGAGCCGATTTTTGGCTCTCTAGCCCCACGAGCGCGTCAAGATCGGTAAAATCGATGTCGCGAACGATCTTTAGCACCTTTTTATTCGCGCGAAAGACGGCGACCTGCACCGCGCGCCAATCAATCGCTCTAAAATCGCTGAAATAAATTTGCTCGATAGAGCCGCTCTGGGCGCTTTTTAGGACGGCTTGCCCCGCTAAATTTAAACCGCTCACCGCGTCTAAATTTAACTCTTCGCTCCCGCTTTTGCTCGCGCTTTTTTTGATATTTTCATCGCAAGTTCGCATTTTTTAGCTCCCTTCGCAGATAGATCAAAATTTCATTTATCACGTCGTCATCGTCGCGCGTCTGTGCCTTTAATCGCACCTTATCGCCGTTTGCAAGGGTGATCAAGATATTTTCATCCATGCTCGAAATCACGCGCAAGCCAAGCTTCGTAGCCAAAACCTTAATCATCATCACGTCGATAAATTGCTTGGTGTAGATATCCGCGCGCCCGAAGCGATCCTCGATCTCGCCGAAAATTTCAAGCACTTCGCTCGCCTCTGCGCACTTGCTAAGCCGCCTGTAAAGATCCAAGCGCAGGCGATCCTCTCTGATAAATTCCGAGTTTAAAAAGGCGTTTACCGAAATTTTAAGCTCCCCGCTCGCAGCGGCGCTCTTTCTGCTTAGCAGCTTGCCGATCTCCTCTTCGAGCATCTTTAGATAAAGCGAGTAGCCGATCGCTTCGATATGCCCGCTCTGTGCCTCTCCGAGCAGGTTTCCGCCGCCGCGAATTTCAAGATCGTGATACGCCAGCACCGAGCCGCTGCCCAAAAACGAGTTGCTCTCAAGCGCTACGAGCCGCTTTAGCGCATCCTGCGTAAGAGCGGTTTTATCCTCGATCAAAAAGTAGCAAAAGCCCTGCTTATTGCTGCGTCCGACGCGGCCGCGCAGCTGGTGCAGATCGGCGATACCGAATTTATCAGCGTTTTCGACGATGATTGTATTCACGCGCGGCATATGAATGCCGCTTTCTACGATGCTGGTACAAAGCAGCAGATCGTATCCGCCCGCCACAAATTTTAAAATTTCATCCTCCGTAGTTTTAGCGTCGATCTTGGAGTGCAAAATTAGAATTTTAAGGCTCGGCAAAATTTCAAGCAGCTTCTTTTTGGCGCTTTGCATCGTCGCGATGTGGTTATGGACGTAAAAAATCTGCCCGCCGCGTCGCAGCTCGCGCGAAATCGCCTCTTTTATGATCTTTTCGTCCCACTGCTTGACGAAGGTGCGCACATCCAGGCGGTCCTGCGGCGGGCTAAGCAGCGTGGAGTAGCTTTTAATCGAGCTTAGCGCCATATTTAGACTGCGCGGTATCGGCGTCGCAGACATACTAAGTAGGTGCGAGGCGGCGCTTTTTTCTTTGAGCCGCTCCTTTTGCTTAACGCCGAATTTATGCTCCTCATCGATGATTATGAGGCCCAAATTTGCGGGATTTAAATTTAAAAGCGAGTGCGTGCCGACTACGACGATCGCCTCGCCGCTTTGCAAGCGCTTTAAAATTTCGCTCTTTTGCCTCGCGCTACTGAAGCGATCGAGCTTGAAAACAGGAATTTCAAACTCCCTAAAGCGCTCGCTAAGCGTGGCGTAATGCTGAGAGCTAAGCAGCGTAGTGGGCACAAAAAACAGCACCGAATGGCCGCTGCGGATGCAAGCAAATATCGCATTCATCGCAACCTCGGTCTTTCCAAAACCCACGTCGCCGCTAAGCAGGCGGTCCATCACCTTGCCGCTTTGCAGATCCGCCAAAATCGCACCCACCGCCTTTTGCTGATCGCTCGTGTAGCTAAAGCCGCTCGCGCTTAAAAATTTCGCATAATCCGCGCTTTCGTTTTTGATGACGAGCCCCCGCACCAGCTCGCGCTTGGCAGCCAGCGCGATGATCTTCGAAGCGATCGCAAAGAGCTTTTCGCGCACTCGCTCTTTGATTTTTGAAAAGCTCGCCCTGCCCAGATGATCCAAGCTCACCGCGCCGCCGCTTGCGACGTAGCGATCGATCTTATTTAGATACTCTACCGGCAGCAGCAGTTTGTCGCCGCCCTCGTAGAGCAGGGATACGAACTCCTTGCTGCGCCCCATCACCTCGATGAGCTCAAGCCCGTTAAATTTAGCGATACCGTGATCTTCGTGCACGACAAAATCGCCCACGTTTAGCTCATCCAGAGCTAGGCTCGATCTTCGCACGCGCTTTTTAGGCGCTGCTTTGTTTAGCGAAAGGATGATCCGCTCGGCGCTTATTAAATTTACGACGAAATCCTCGCGTAAAATTTCGATATTGCTAAATCCGCTAAGATCAAACGGCGCGAGCAGAGCGTCGTTTCGCGCGATCAGCGTGATAGTCTCGCTGCGGTGAAATTCAAAAAATTCCTGCGACGGCGTCACGGCGAGGTCTTTAAATTTACGCGCCGCAGGCAGCACCTCGATCGCGTCTAAAAAATCCAAATTGCGCTCGGAAAAAATTTCATCCTTTTTGATCTCGCGCAACAAGATGCAATCAAACGCCTCCGTGTAATCGACGAAACCCTCGATAAACCAAAACCCGAGCGAGCCCAGATCGCGCGCTAACGCGTCGCTGTCCGCGCGCGATATCTTTTCGCTCACGCTCTCAAACTCGTCCTCGCTTAAATTTGCCAAAAACGGCGCTATCTCTGCTTGAGAAAGCTCATCTTTTTCGCTTTTTTGCGTAGCGACGTCAAAGCGCCTGATGCTCTCGACCGTCTCGCCGTCGAGCAGAATTCTAACCGCGCTTTCGCTCCCTACCGAAAAAATATCGATGATTTCGCCACGGAAGCTCACCTCGCCCATGCTTTCAACGATGTCGCGCACGTCGTATCCCAGGCGTAAAATTTCCTCTTTCAACTCGCTTAAGTTTAACTCACCCCCCAATTTTATATTTAGCGGGCGCAGATGGCTTGCTGCGGGGAGTTTGTTTAAGATCGTGCGAACCGGCGAGATTAAAATTTTTTTGCCGCTTGCTTTGTAAAACGCGCTAAGAGCGGTGCTGATGCCTGCTAGCTCACCCATGTAGCTACGCAGATCCTCGCCGAAGCTAGCTCTAAAATCGGGCAGGCAAAAGGCCGCGTAGCCCATAAATTTAAGCACCTGCTCGCACGCCGCGGCTTCCTTTTCATCCTCGCAGATCAAAAGTTCTTTTTGGTTTTGCAAAAAGTATTCGTAAACCTCGGCTTGCATTATTTAAACCTTTCGATCTGGTGCTGCACGACGTTTGCGATCTCCTGCCACGAAACATTAGGCTCTAAGGTCGAGATATTTTTGAAATTTTGCGCGTTCCAGCTCATAAAATTTGCAGGATCAACGCTTTGAGCCAAAAACCTAACTTCGTAATGCAAGTGCGGACCAGTGCTGTAGCCGGTGTTGCCGCTATAGCCGATGAGATCGCCCTTTTTAACCCAAGAGCCGGGCGTTACGACCGCGGAGCTAAGGTGGCCGTAGCGGGTCTCAAAGCCGTAATTGTGCGATAAAATCACTAAAATTCCATATCCGCTGCCGCTACCGCCTGCAAACTGCACGAAGCCCTCTGCCGTCGCAAACACCGGAGTGCCCTCGCTCGCTCGCAAGTCGATGCCGTGGTGCATCCTCATAACACCGCTGATTGGATGAGTGCGCATCCCAAAAGGGCTAGTTACGCCGCGATACTGCATCGGAAGTCCATTAGGCACAGCGCTAAGAATCGCGCTCGCCGTTTTTTCGCTAGCTGCGATATGCGCGCCGGAGCCCTTTTTGCGCTCCTTTTTCATCTCATTCATCGCAAGCATTACTTGGATATCACTATCCAGCCCGCCTCCATCGTCTTCGCGTCCGTCCAGCTTGGCAAGCACCTCCTCGTTTTTGCCCTCAAGTGCGATATTTTGCTCTTTAAGCGCGAGATTTTCGGCGTAGAGGGTTTTGTTTAGCTCCTTTAAATTTGATCGGTCGCTCGCGAGTTTAAATATCGCAAAAAACAGAACGAGCAGAAAAATTACGAAAAACGCAGATAAAATTTTAAGTTGAAATCTAAAATTTTCGCCAAAATACAGCGTCTTGGTGCCAAAATGATCGCTTAGGGTGAGTTTAGTTTTAGCCACGGCGCGCCTCAAGCCATAAAATGAAATTTTCTACCAAATGAAACGAGCCGAAAACCAAATACTCCTCGTCCGCTCTAAGCTCGCCGCGAAACGGCGAATGTGGAATTTTAAGCGCGTCAAGCGCACGGATTATCGCCTCCGCTGCCATTTCGCGATCCGCAACCTCGTAGCTAAAGATCTCCACGCGCTCTACCACGGGTGCTAAAGCTCGCAGCACTGCGGCTACGTCTTTATCGGCAAAAGCGTTGTAAATCAACACAATCTTTCTGCCCCTGTAGATTTCAATAATTTCGCGGGCTACTTGCTGTGCCGCAAGCTCGTTGTGCCCGACGTCCACGCGCAAATTCGGCGCCAGAGCCTCCATCCTGCCACGTAAATTTAGAGGCGGTAGCTGCGAAATTTCAAATTTCAAATTTAAAAATTTCATCGCAGCAAGCGCTAGAGCTAAATTTGAAATTTGAAATTTAGGTAGATTATTGTGCGCGCAAAACCATGCAATCTGCGCTTGCTCACTTTCGCTTAAAAGCTCTGCTGCAAACCTCAAATGAGTTCCTTTTTGCTCTGCGATCTGCTGCGCGATACGAAGCGGAACCTCGCTCATCTCATCGCTTAAAATCGCCTCCTTATCCATCGTAATGAGCTTGGTGTGGGCGATCTGCTCTAGATTTTGTCCTAGCATGCCCAAATGATCGGTGCCGATCGGTGTAAAAAGCGATAGCATGCGCCCGAAGCTCGACGTAGCATCAAACTCGCCGCCCATCCCAGCCTCGATCACGCAGTAATCGCAATCCCCAAAAAGCACTGCCGCCGCAAGAGTGAGATACTCGAAATACGACAGGCTATCTTTAAACTCCGCGGGCAAGCTTTCTTGCAAAAACTCATGCGCGAAATCAAGCTCCTCATCCGTAGCATCGCGCCCTAGCGAAATGGGAGGCGAGCTTTGAGCAGATTTAAAATTTAATCTTAGCGGAGATTTAAAATTCTGCTTCGGCGAGAATTTGAAATTTTGCTCAGACGGCGATTTAAGATCTTGAGAATTCCATAAATTTTGTGTAGAAGCAGAATTTTGCGTATCTATGGAATTTCGCGCGATAAAATTCTGCTCGCTACAAAAATTTCGTGTGGTAGAAATGAAGCTTTGCAGGGCAGAATTCCGCTCACCATGCGAATTCTGAGTGGCGATAAAATCCTGCATGGCGGAATTTTGCAAATTAGAAATAGAAATTTGAGAGGCTGAATTTTCTCTGTTCGCAAAATTTTGCATCTTTGCGGAATTGTGTTTTTCCGTAAAATTTGACGCCGAAGCGGAATTTTGCTCGTTTTTAAAATTTGAAGCGCCTGAATTTAACGCAAAAACTGGGATTTGCGCGATGCGTCCGCCTAGATAGATGCGCTCGTTGAGCTTAAAAACGTGCGGGCTAGTGTAGTGCCCGACGCTAAAGCCCGCTGCGGCGATCGCGTTAGCCAAAAATCGCCCGGTGCTTCCCTTGCCGTTGGTGCCGATGATCTGAATGACGTTTTTGAGCGGAATTTTATCTTTAATGGCGGCATACGCCCGCGGGAAGCGCTCGTAGTCGATTTTTTTGTAATAAATCGGGCGATTTTGCAAAAATTCTTTAATGCTGCGCCCGCTCAAGTCTGAATCCCCTAATCGCAAGCACCGAAATAAACTCGTCAAACGCCTGCGTGGAGGCATTTTCGATCGCCTTATAGCGGTCCTTATCGCTAATGATCGAGCTCGTATCGTAGCTATTTTTGACTAGGCGGCTAACTTTAAAATCATAATCGCCCACGCAATCCTTGTTGAAAACCTCGCCGTTTTTAAGCTTGGTGCTGAAATTTACGATGAGATTTGCGCGGTAGCTAGTGACATAGCCGAACTGATCGTATGAAAGCTCGCTAAAGCTTAGGCTTTTTATACTCGCTACTACGATCGTCTGCGCCGAGTTTTTATCCGAAAGGCTCATCCCTAGGCGCTGGACTATACCCTGCCTGATCGCATCTTTAATAGCGACGGTGTTTTGCGGATCGGTCTTGCTCATCATAACGTCCACAAATACGCTTCCGCTCATCGTCTCTTTTGCAATCCTTGAAACGGGCTTGTAGCCGCAGCCAATTAAAAAAATCAAACAAAAAACGGTTAAAGCTTTTCTCATCTTCGCCTACTTTATTACCAAATTTACGAGCTTGTTTTTGACGTAAATTTCTTTTACGACGCTCTTACCCTCTAGCCATTTGGCGCAGTTTTGCTTTGCAAGGCTTAAAATTTCGCCCTCGCTTAGGCTCGCACCCGCTTCAAACTCGGCACGTTTTTTGCCGTTAATCGTGACGGCGAGTTTGATCGTATCACTTTCAAAAACCTCTTCGCAAACTCGCAGCTCGCCGAAATTCCGCCTATTAAACAGCTTCTCGCTAAGCTCGGCGCAGATGTGTGGCACTATAGGCTCTAGCAAATTTAAGATCACGAAATAGCCCTCGGTAAATACGTCTTTGTTGCTCTGCACATTTAGCGCATTTAGCGCCTCCATACACGCGGCGATTAGGGTATTAAAAGCAAAGCTGCTCTCATAAACCTGCTGCGACTTCTTAAGCGCCTCGTAAACTTTGAGGCGGGCATATTTTTCCTCTTTATTTAAAGCGGCGTGGTCGATCTGTGGAATTTTATCCGTAGCATAAGCGTTTTTGGCGCGATCGTAAAGGCGGCTAAGAAATTTATATGCGCCCTCTACCGCGCTGTCGTTCCACTCAAGCTCTTTTTGAGGAGGCGCGGCAAAAAGTATAAAAAGTCTCGCCGTATCGGCGCCGTAGGTCTCGATAATGTCATCGGGATCGACGGTGTTGCCCTTGCTTTTACTCATCTTTGCGCCGTCTTTTAGCACCATGCCCTGGGTTAGCAGCCGCTCAAACGGCTCACTATCGCGCAGATAGCCTATGTCACGAAGAGCCTTTTGGAAAAACCTTGCATATAAAAGGTGCAATATCGCGTGCTCGATGCCTCCTATATACTGATCGACGTTCATCCAGTAATTCACGCTTTGCTCATCAAACGCCCGCTGCTGCCATGTCCGCTCGTCGCTTGCGTAGCGCGCGAAATACCACGAGCTTTCAAAAAATGTATCGAGCGTGTCGGTCTCGCGCACCCCGTCGCCGCCGCATTTAGGGCATTTGCAAAACTTCCAGCTAGGATGCGCGTCGAGTGGATTGCCTTTGCCGGTGATCTTAATATCCTGCGGAAGCTCTACGGGCAGATTTGAAATTTCCTCGCTTACCAGCCCGCATTTTGGGCAGTGGATCATCGGGATCGGCGCGCCCCAGTAGCGCTGGCGGCTCACTCCCCAATCGCGCAGTTTAAAATTTACCACGCGGCGTCCGAGCCCTAGCTCTTCAAATTTTGAGATAACGGCGCTTTTTGCTTTCTCGCTATCCATGCCGCTAAATTCCGCGGAATTTATCAAAACTCCGCTCTCTACGTAGGCTTTGTTAGCGTCGTAATCGCCGCTTTTAGGAGCAATACTTTGAATGATCGGCAGGTTAAATTTCTTCGCAAACTCAAAGTCCCTCTCATCGTGCGCAGGCACAGCCATAACCGCACCGCCGCCGTATTCTGCTAGGACGAAATTTGCGGTCCAAACGGGGATTTTTCTGCCGCTTAGCGGATGAAGCACGCTGATTCCGAGGCTCACGCCGTCTTTATCGCTTGCTTGGCGCTCGCGCGGGCTTTGATTTAAAATTTCTCTCACCTTCGCCGCAGCTTCGGCGTCAAGTAAATTATTATCTAAAAGTCTCTTTACGACCTCGTGCTCCGGCGCAAGCGCCGCGTAGCTCATACCGTAGATCGTATCAGGGCGCGTCGTAAAAACCTTAAAGCCCTCGATGCCGCCGAGCTTAGCGCTGCTTTGTTCGTCAAATTTAAAGCTAAATTCCAAACCCTCGCTGCGCCCGATCCAGTTTTCCTGCATCGTAAGCACCTGAGCGGGCCATTTGCCCTCAAGCTGCTTTAGGCAATCCAAAAGCTCCTGCGCATAAGCGGTGATTTTTAGGTAGTAGCCAGGCATCTGCTTTTGCACGACCTCGTTGCCGCAACGCCAGCACCTACCCTCCTCGACCTGCTCGTTGGCAAGAACCGTCTGATCGTGCTCGCACCAATTGACCACGGCGCTTTTTCTATAGATAAGCCCTTTTTCAAAAAGTTTGATGAAAAATTCCTGCTCCCAGCGCGTATAAAGCGGATCGGAGGTAGCGAGCATGCGACGAGCCGAAAAGCTAAAGCCAAGGCGGTGCAGCTCATTTTTCATATAATCAATATTTTCGTAAGTCCAAGTTTTAGGGTGAATGCCGTGTTTGATCGCCGCATTTTCCGCAGGCATACCGAAGCTGTCAAAGCCGATCGGCTGAAGCACGTTGTATCCGCGCAGCCTATAATAGCGACTCAGCGCGTCGCCGATGCTGTAGTTTCGCACGTGCCCCATGTGGATGCGGCCGCTTGGGTAGGGAAACATCGAAAGGATATATTTTTTAGGCAGGCTGTAATCGTCCTTAGGCTCGAAAATTCCCTCTTCATCCCAAATTTTCTGCCATTTAAGCTCAATACTTTTACTATCGTAAGGCATTTTGCGCTCCTAGAATTCGTCTTTAGTTTTTGCCGACTCGATCGCTATTAAAATTAGCGAGAAAAAGTTTGCAAGTAGCGCGCCGATGGCAAGCGAGGTCACGATCGACAGATCTCCCGGCGCTACTACAATCAAAACGAACGCCGGTATGAGATGCAGATCTGCTACGAGCGAGCTTGCGAAAAGCTCGGCCGCGAGCATATTTCGCACGCCTACCTTCAAAAGCGTCGAGACCGCATTTACGCTAGTTGCTATGAAAAGTAAAATTTCATTCTTCTCATACAAAAACCCGCCTATCGTAGTCATACTCATAAGCGCAAAAAATATGTAAATTACCCTTCCCCAGTTCATCTTTTATCCTTACACCGTGCCTTTTTCATACATGGCGCGATTTTTTTCTTTCTCTTTGATACGACGCTGTTTTTCAGCCAAAAATGCGCGGTATTTCTCGACATTAAATTTAAACAAAATCAGCATCGGAGCAGCTACAAATACAGAGCTGAAAGTTCCTGCTATGACGCCTATTAGCATCACGAAGCTAAAGCCGTGGATCATCTCGCCGCCCCAGACGAATAAAATCACAATGACGATGAGAGTCGTAAGCGAAGTAAGGAGCGTGCGCGATAGTGTGTGAGAGATTGATTCGTTTATAACCTCGTCAAGCTTAATCGATTTACTATCTTTTACACCTTCTCGAATTCTATCGAAAACGACAATGGTATCGTTAAGCGAATAGCCCATTATAGTTAGCAGTGCGGCTAGAATTTCAAGGTTGAAATCCACGCCGGCTAAAATCATCGCGCCTACGGCGACTACGACGTCGTGCAGATCCGATAGCACTGCGGCGACCGCAAATCTCCACTCAAACCGCAGGGTAATATAAACCAAAATGAGCGCAAACGACACACATACCGCTAAAATTCCGTTTGTGCGAAGCTCTTCGCCGACTTTAGGACCTACGATATCGACCTTGCGAATGTCGAAGTTTCCGCTGCCTTGCAAAATTTTTTGCGCCGCTAAAGCTGGATTATCACCCAGTTCACTCGCAGCGCCCGAATATCTAATCGTGACCTCTTGATCGCTACCAAATTCCGTAACGTTGATATTACCTAAATTTGCCGCTTCGAAGCGCTTTCTGATCTCATCAAGCGGTGCTTTAGCGTCGTATTTAACCTGAATGAGTGTACCGCCGCTAAAATCGATGCCGTAATTAATGCCCTTAATGAAAAACAGCGCAATAGAGCCTATTATCAAAACTGCAGAAAGCGCAAAGGTAAAATATCTAAATTTCATAAAATCATAAATTTTGCCCTTATCGAACACTTGCATTTGCGCCTCCTCTTACTTTATAACCGAGCCAAAGCGCGGTATTTTTGCTTTTTTCCATCTTATCTATTACTAGCTCAAACATTCCGTGAGTGCCTAAAATAGCCGTTATCATCGACGCTACGATACCGATGCTCATCGTGACGGCAAAGCCCTTTACCGGGCCGGTACCGTAAGCATAAAGCGCAGCAGAAGTAATTAGCGTAGTGATATTTGAATCCACAATCGCGCTCATCGCATTTTCATAGCCTTTATTTATACTTTGGCGGATTGAAACTCCCGTCCTTAGCACCTCTCTAACGCGCTCATTAATAATAACGTTCGCATCCACGGCCATTCCGATAGTTAGCACGATTCCCGCCATTCCAGGAAGCGTTAACGTTGCACCAAAAAGCGCCATACAAGCGATTAGAAATAAAATATTTACTACAAGCGCGATGTCGGCAAAAAGCCCCGCCACGCCATAGTAGAAAATCATAAAGATCAAAATCGCAACCGCCGCCAAACTAAGCGCCGCCATACTTTTATCGATGCTATCTTGTCCTAGGCTAGGGCCGATACTGCGCGTTTCTGAGACTTTGACGGGAGCCAAAAGCGCGCCGCTTCTAAGCGCTATCGCTACGTCGTGCGCCTCCTCGACGCTAAATCCGCCGCTGATCTGACCGCTGCCGCCGCCGATACGCTCGTTTATGCGCGGTGCGGAGTAAACCTTGCCGTCAAGCACGATGGCTAAACGTTTGCCGACGTTTTTACCGGTAAAATCGCCGAAAATTTGAGCACCTTGAGAGTTCAGCGTAAAATTTATAATCGGCTGGTTGGTGTGCTGATCGAAAGCAACCTTCGCATCGACTAGCATCGCGCCGTCTAAAACCGGAATTTCGTTTATGAGATACTTATAATTCGGATTTTTAACGTCGGGATAGATCACGTCGCCGTAGGCCCTGGCGTCCGCCGCGCTGATAGTCTGCGCGCGGTCTTGGCGTACGTCGTCCACCGCCATAAGCTGCAAGTGAGCCGCTTTGGCGATCAGATCCTTGGCGCGCTGCTCATCCGCTGCGTTTTTGACGCCCGGAAGCTCCACCAAAATATAGCTCTCGCCCTGCTTTGCTACCGTTGGCTCCGCAAGTCCGAATTGATCTAGGCGGTTTCGGATAGTCTCAACGGCCTGTTCGATCGCGTATTTTTTAGTCGCTTCGACCTCCTCAGGCGTTAGCGTGACGCGGTATTTTTCACCAGATTTTTGAATGTCTAATCCGCTTGCGGCGCTATGCAAAATCGCATCAAATTTAGAGGCCTCGTCCGCGTCTAAAATTTCAAACTCAAACGAATCGCCTTCTAATTTTAGCCCGTCCATCAGCAGATCATCGCGCTTGGCGGCGTAATTGACGCTCGCAGCGATCGATTTGATCTTTGAAACGACCGCCTCGTCGCTTTGAACTTCCAAAAGCATATGTAGGCCGCCTTGCAGATCCAAACCCAAGTTTATCTTGCTTCCCTTTTCGGTCTGAAAGATCGAAGGCGCAGCAAAAATCGCCGAAAAAATAACCGCAGCCAAAAAGATCAGCAGGCGGTATGAAATTTTACTAGTCATCTAATTTTCTTGCCACAAATTGCTTATCCAGCTCGACCATGACCTCATCGTTAAGCTTAACTGTGATAAAATCCTCGTTGGTTTTTACGACTGAGCATTTTATGCCGCCGCTAGTGACGATTTTATCTCCTTTAGCGAGCGCATCGACCATCGCTTTATGATCCTTGGCCTGCTTTTGCTGCGGTCTGATAATCAAAAAATACATAATCGCGAAGATTACGACGATAGGTAGGATTGATGCAAAGAGATTTCCCTGTTCCATGTGTTTCCTTCATTAGAAATTTAAAAAGTAGCTATTTTACATCAAGTTACATAAATAAAGGCTTTTTTCTTGCGCTTGCGCTTTCAAATTTTATTTTCGTAGAAATTTTAAGCTCTAAATTTGACGGCTTAATCGCTCTAGCGGCGGAATTTTTCTCGCCTCTGATCGCGATAGCGGCACTTTTTTATCTGCTAAAAGCAAGCAAGGCGGAGTGGTTTTGGTGCGGATTTTTTATCGGCGCGCTGTGGCTGCACTGGATCGGCTTCAGCCTGATCTATTTCGATCTTGCGTTTTTGATCCCGCTTGAAATTCTTGGAATTTGTCTCGTTTACGCCTTTATTTTCCGCATCTTTGCGATCTTTGACGCGCCGGTTTTGCGCGCTGCATGCCTTTTAGCGCTGAAATTTATCCATCCTTTCGGCTTTGATTGGCTAAATTTTGAACTGCTGCTAAGCCATGGAATTTTCAGAGCCGATCTTAGCGCGCTAGCTCTGATTTTAGCGGGGCTTTGCACGGTTTTGTATCTACGGGGGCGCGGCGCCCGGGCTAAACTTAACGCCCTAATTTTCGCGGTATTTTTGATCTGCGCGCTGCAATTCAGCCAAAAAGAGCCCGAGCCGCTGCCGATTAAAATTTTACTAGCAAACACCGATATTTCGCAGTATGACATCTGGGCAAAGGATAAAATTTTATCCGCCGCGTTGGCAAATTTAGCTCGGATTGACGATGCGATCGCAGCGGGGCAGGACGCGATAATTTTGCCCGAGAGCGCCTTTGCGATGCCGCTAAATTTAGAAAATGTACTAGTTAAAGCTCTAAAGGAGAAATCGCGCACAATTACGATAGTAGCGGGTGCGGAAGCGTATGAGAACGGGAAATTTTACAACAGCGCCTATCTTTTTGCAAACGGGGAAATGAAGCGCTTCGATAAGCATATTTTGGTGCCGTTTGGCGAAATGGTACCGCTGCCCCAATTCGCGCGAAATTTCATAAACCGCGTGCTGTTAGGCGGCGCGACCGATTTTTCGACGGCTAGCGGTTTTAGCGACTACGAGCTTGGCGGGCGAAGCGTAAGAAGCGCCGTTTGCTACGAGGCTACGCGCGCAGAGCTTTACGAGGGCTCGCCCAAATATGTCGTAGCGATCAGCAATAACGGCTGGTTCGTGCCGAGCTACGAGCCCTATTTGCAGCGCCTCATAATCCGCTACTACGCGAGCTTGCACGGCACATTGATCTATCACGCCGTAAACGGCAGCGCTAGCGAGATAATCGCTCCGAAAAAGATCTGGATAAACCGCCTTAAAGATCATCTAAAATAGCCTAAAAAGTTATTTTTAAACGACTTTTGGATAATATTTTAAAATTTTATTAGGAGCTAAATTTATGGCTAAATACAATCGCATACTCGTAAAATTTTCGGGTGAAGCGCTAGCGGGAGAGAACGGCTTTGGGATCGACAGCGAAATTTTAAAATTTATCGCTAAAGAGATCAAGCAGCTCGTAGAGGGCGGCATCGAAGTAGGCATCGTAATCGGCGGCGGCAACATCATAAGAGGCGTAAGCGCCGCAGCTAGCGGTATCATCAAGCGCACCAGCGGCGATCATATGGGCATGCTAGCCACCGTCATCAACGCAATCGCGATGAGAGAGGCGCTAGAATACGCAGGTATGGATGTACGCGTGCAAAGCGCGATAAAGATGGAAGCGATCTGCGAGACCTTCATCATCGGCCGCGCCAAAAGACACCTCGAAAAAGGTCGCGTCGTGATCTTTGCCGCAGGCACCGGAAATCCGTTCTTCACGACCGATACCGCAGGCACGCTCCGCGCTATCGAGATCGGAGCCGACGCTATCATAAAAGCCACTAAAGTAATGGGGATCTACGACAAAGATCCGCAAAAATTTAAAGACGCCAAATTGCTTTCCAAAGTCACTTACGATCAAGCCCTGCACGACAACATCAGGGTGATGGACGATACGGCTATCGCGCTTGCTAAAGACAATGCGCTTCCGATCATCGTGTGCAATATGTTTAAGAGCGGAAATTTATACAAAATCGTCGATGGCGGAGATCTAAGCTCCTGCTCGATCGTAAAAAACTGAAATTTTAAATTTAAGGAGAATTGATGAGAACTGAACAAATTGTAGCCAAGGCTTTAAAAGTAACGGGCGGAGATAGATATAAGCTATCTTTGATGATAAGCAAACGCGCCGAGCAGCTAGCTGCTGGCGAACCTCCGCTGATAGAGAACGTAGATACTCGCAGGATGAAATTTGCCGATATAGCAATCTTGGAACTAGCCGAAGGTAAGATCGCATTAGATGGAATCGTTGACAAGGATTAATGATAACTTCTTAGAAAGTCTCATCGACGATGTCGTCGATACCAAAGACATTCAAAGCGCCAAGCAGCTGCTTTATAATCTAAAAGAACCCACTCCGTTACTGGTGGATGCTATAAATTTATGCATCGCTCAGCACGACGGACAGTTTCGCAAAAGCGGCGAGCCGTATGCGATCCATCCGATTTTGGTAGCTTGCTTCGTATCTTTTATGGGCGGAGACGACGCGATGGTGATATCTGCGCTACTACACGACGTAGTAGAGGATACAGATTACAGCATCGAGCAGGTTAGACAAAGATTCGGCGACGAAGTAGCCAAAATCGTAGAAGGGCTTACTAAAATCGTAAACATCAGGGAGGATAAGCTGGCTCCATCCGGCGATAGCAACGCCAAGCTACGCACTACCGCCCTTACCTTCCGCAGGATGCTGATGATCTCCATTAACGATCAGCGCGTCCTAGTCGTCAAGCTCTGCGATAGGCTGCACAATATGCTAACCCTAGACGCACTTCGCCCCGATAAACAAAAACGCATCGGCGAGGAGACACTTTTGGTTTATGCGCCGATCGCGCACAGGCTTGGAATTTCATCGATCAAAAACGTGCTTGAAGATCTTAGCTTCAAATACGTCATGCCCAAAGAATACGCGGCGATCGCCGATTACGTCGAGGAGCATAAGCAGCAGCTTCAGATGAGCTTGAGCAAATTTAGCGAAAAGATCAAGGAGTATATGCTTTCAAACGGCTTTAGCGAGGGCAGCTTTGAGATCCAAAAGCGGATGAAGCACTACTACTCGATCTTTTTAAAAATGCAGCGCAAAGGAATTTCGATCGAGGAGGTGCTCGATCTTTTGGCTATCCGCATCATCGTGCAAAAGCCGATGGATTGCTACTTGGCGCTTGGTATAATCCATACTAAATTTAACCCGCTCATATCGCGCTTTAAAGATTACATCGCGCTGCCGAAGCAAAACGGATATCAGACGATCCACACGACCGTTTTTAACGAAAGTATGATCGTAGAGGTGCAGATCCGCACCTTCGATATGCATAACACCGCGGAATTCGGCGTCGCCGCGCACTGGAAGTATAAATATAGCGGCTCGATCAATCCGAAGCTTGATTGGCTAAACGACATCGGCATGCAGGAAGAGGACGACGCCAACGCCGAGGATCTTTACGAATACGCCAAAGACAGCCTCTACGTCGAGGATATCGCCGTGTATTCTCCCAAGGGCGGAATTTTTACATTGCCGCGAGGCGCCACGGCGCTTGATTACGCCTACGAGATACACTCTCAAGTGGGCTTAAAAGCAACCGAGGCCTTTATAAACCGCGTCAAGGTGCCGCTATTAACGGAGCTAAAAAACGGAGATATCGTTCATATCATCACCGGAAGCGAGCCGCATTACCGCTGCAGCTGGCTAAGCTCGGTCAAAACAGGCAAGGCGCGCGCAACGATAAAGGCATTTTGCAAGCAAAAGATCAGAGACATAAATTTTGAAGTAGCGATTAAAATTTTATGTGCGATCTTTACGACGAGCAAGGAGAGCATTCTAAGCTGGCTTGAAAAAGAAAATTTAAACAAAAAGATCGGCAAAGCAGCCTATGACTCGGTATTTTTAAAAGACGTCGTAAACGCGCTGAAAAAATACCCGCTCAAAGAGAAATTTTTCAATATGAAATTTCGAAGCAAGTATGAGATCGAGAAGCAAAAATTTGACAACATCGTGGTGTATTCAAATTTTAAAATCGACGAGGTTGAGTTTGATTACTGCTGCAACCCAAAGCGTGGCGACGACATCATCGGCTTTCGCAACGGACACGGCGTGACGGTGCATCATAAGCTGTGCGAACGTGCAAGCGAGCTAATCAAAACCGATGAGATGATCTTCGTAAAATGGACGCGTAATGCGCCGCACCGCTACAAGATCATATTAAATTTAGAAAACAAGCGCGGCTCGCTGGCGACGTTTTTGAACTATTTAGTCAAGCTCGAGGTCGATCTAGTATCGATAAGCCTTAACGAAAATAGCGAAACGACGTCGGATTATTTTGAGATTATCATCGAGCTAAACGAAAATTTAGACTCCACGGAGATTAAAGACAAACTCAAAAACCGCTTTAAAATCGTGGATTTCGTATCGCTTACGGACGTATATAAAAACTAAATAAGGGAGAGCAAATGGCTGACATTCAAGGCATTATGGAAAATTTCAAGCGCGGTGTCGCGGAGATCATCGGCGAAGAGCAGATCGAGGCGCTGATTAGGCGCTATTACGACAGCGGCGAGGTCTTTTACGTCAAAATCGGCATGGATCCCACTGCTGCGGATCTACACCTAGGGCACGCTGTCGTGCTAAATAAGCTTGCATTTTTGCAAAATCACGGCGCGATCGTGCAGTTTCTAATCGGTGATTTTACCGCTCAAATCGGCGATCCTACGGGTAAGAGCGAGACTCGCAAAAAGCTAGCGCGCGAAGTCGTGCTTCAAAACGCCAAAACCTACGAGCAGCAGGTGTTTAAAATTTTAAATCCCGCAAAAACTAAGGTGATGTTTAACTCCGAATGGACCAACCGCCTGGGTGCTAGCGGTATGATTGAGCTATCAAGCACTTTCAATGTTGCCAGGATGCTCGAGCGCGACGACTTCGAGAAGCGCTACAAGGCCGAGCAGCCGATCAGCATCAGCGAGTTTATGTATCCGCTACTGCAAGGATACGACAGCGTTTGCATGAAATGCGATATAGAATTTGGCGGCACCGATCAGAAATTTAATCTTTTAATGGGTCGCCAGCTGCAAAGAATTTATGATGTCGGCAAAGAACAAAGCGTCGTTATGATGCCGCTTTTAGTTGGCACCGACGGCACGAATAAAATGAGTAAAAGCCTTGGTAACTACATCGGCGTAACCGATACGCCTCATGATATGTACGGCAAGGTGATGAGTATCAGCGATGCGTTAATGTGGGATTGGTATAATCTGCTAAGCCAAAAGAGCAGCGAAGATATTGAGCTAATAAAAGGCTTCGTAGCGGATGGCTCGATCCATCCTAAGGCGGTTAAGGAGGAGCTTGCCTCTGAGATTGTCACGCAATTTTATGACGAAAACACCGCCTTTGAGGCCAAACAGGAATTTGACCGCGTCCACGGCGCAGGCGAGCTTCCTAGCGAGATCAAGGAATATCACGTAAGCTCGCCTGCATGGATCGTAAAGGCGCTAATTAGCTGCAAGCTCGCCGTATCCAGCTCGGATGCACGCAGGCTGATAAAATCAAACGCCGTCAGCATCGATCAAAATAAAATTTTAGATGAGCAGCTTCAGCTTAGCTCGGGCGAATATACACTCCAAGTAGGAAAGAAAAAATTCGCTAAATTAAAGGTGGATTAATGAGTATAAAAATAGGCAAACACGAGATTGCGCACCCGATAATTCAAGGCGGCATGGGACTTGGTATCAGCTGGGACAAGCTAGCCGGCAATGTCAGCCTAAACGGCTGTCTAGGCGTCATTAGCTCGGTCGGCACCGGATATTACGAAAATCTTAAATTTGCCAAAAAATCGCTCGAGGGCAGACCCTATCAAAGCGAGAATTTTTATAGCAAAGAGGCGCTTTTTGCGATAGTGCAAAACGCCCGTAAAATTTGTGGCGATGCGCCTTTGGGGATGAACGTAATGTGCGCGGCGAACGACTACGAGCGCATCGTGCGCGACACATGCGAGGCGGGTATCGACATCATCATAAGCGGCGCGGGACTTCCTACCAATCTGCCGGAGTTTACGGCAGATTTTCCAGACGTTGCACTCGTGCCTATAGTCTCCTCAGCTAAGGCTCTTAAGATCATCGCCAAACGCTGGAAGCAGCGCTACGACAGAATTCCCGATGCCGTAGTGCTGGAGGGTCCTCTTAGCGGCGGACATCAGGGCTTTACCTACGAGCAGTGCGGCGATCCCGCGTTTGCGCTGGATAATCTAATCCCGCAAGTAAAATCGGAAATTACGCAATGGGGCAGCTTCCCGCTATTTGTCGCAGGCGGAATTTGGGATAAAACCGACATCGATCGCGTAAAAGCCCTAGGCGCCGACGGCGTGCAGATGGGTACGCGCTTCATCGGCACCTTTGAATGCGATGCCGCGGAGGAATTTAAGCAGGTACTTCTTAACGCCAAAAAAGAGGACATCCAGCTTCTAAAATCGCCCGTAGGCTATCCCGCGCGCGGAATTCATACAAATTTACAAGATATGATCGCCGCAGGCACGGCGCCTAAGATCCGCTGTATCAGCAACTGCGTAAGCCCTTGCGAGCGCGGCAAAGGCGCTAATGCCGTAGGATACTGCATCGCCGACCGCTTAAGCGACGCGTATCTTGGCAAAACGCAAAGCGGTCTGTTTTTCACGGGTGCCAACGGCTGGCGATTGAACGAGATCATATCCGTGAAGGAATTGATAGAAAAACTTGTAAATGGCGAAGATAGTTAAAATTTTTCTAATCGCGGCCTTTAGTTGCGTATTGGCGTTTGGAGCTTCCAGCGAGGCGTTTTTTGCGAAATTCGACAAGGATTTCATCGTAGCGACGCCGAATTACAAGCGCTCGCTGCACAAGGAGCTAAAATCGCTCTACCAAGGCGCATCCGATAAAGAGGTCCGCATCAAAGCGCTAAAGAGGCTAGTTTACAGCTCGAAAAATTTAGGACTCGACTCCTCGCCTTATGAATCTGCGCTAGCCAAATTACAAGGCAAAGCAAGCGATAGCAGCACGAATTCTAAAAAGCTCAAAGATGAAAACGCAAAAAATTCCAAAAGCTCGGACGAGAAAAATGCTTCAAATTTAGCGCATAACCCCAAAGCTCCCGCCTCCAAAAATTCTAAGAATTCAAAAAATTCCACTTCCAAAAATCTTAAAAAGACGCGCGCGCCAGAAGAAGCCGATCTAAGCTCGCTATCTAAAGAAGATTTGGAATTTTTACGCTCGACTAGGCCCCGCGGTGCGGACGACGCAAAAAATTCAACAGACGATGCGCATAGCAACGACGCGAGCGAAAATCCCGCAGGTAGCACTGCGACAGAGCGACTAGATTCTGAGCTTCGCAAAAGCAGCGTAAAAAAATCCGCCCCCGATGCCAAACTCGCTTTAGCATCGCTGCGCGGTGATGGGGATGAGATCGTGCTTGAGTTTAACCGCGATCTAAAGCGCGGCGATTATAAAGATTTTACGATCGCAAGTAGCGATAATTTTCGCTTCGTGATTGATTTTAGCGCGCGGCAAAAGTCACAAAAAACGCGGTTTAAAGATAGCTTCGTTAGCGATGTACGCGTCTCGCAATACAACGATAAGACCGTGCGAATCGTACTTAGTGATCCGAAAGAATTCAACGCAAACGTAGAAATTAACGGCAATATGATGATTTTAAGTACGGCTGAAGGCTTAAAAGCCGCAAAATCTGCGCGTGCAGAAAAAAACAAGGATCAAAAATCAGGGCGCAAGCGCGAACACGAGCAAGATAGCGAGCCGCAAATCAGCACGATAGATGATGCGCAAGGCGCCAAAACCGCATCCGTGGCCGCCGGTAAAATTTACAAATCCACTAAGGGCAAACTCATCGTAATCGACCCCGGTCACGGCGGCAGCGATTCGGGCGCGGTCGGAAACGGGCTGAAGGAAAAAAACGTCGTGCTAGCCACATCCAAAAAGCTCGGTGCGCTGCTTACCAAGCGCGGCTACAAGGTGCTTTATACGCGCAGCACCGACGTGTTTATAAATTTAAGGTCGCGTACCGCTTTCGCCGCTAAAAAAAACGCCGATATGTTTATTTCGATCCACGCAAATGCCGCTCCTAACGCCAGCTCAGCACTTAAAATGAGTGGCGTGGAGACCTTTTTCTTAAGCCCGGCTAGAAGCGAACGCAGCAAAAACGCCGCCGCGCTCGAAAACAGGGGCGATCTGGAGGATATGAATACCTTCTCGAAGCAGACCTTCCTAAATTTCTTAAACCGAGAGAAGATAATCTCCTCAAACAAGCTTGCCATCGACATTCAAAGCTATATGCTAAGCTCGGTCAAAAAGAGCTTCTCAAGCAGAGACGGAGGCGTGCGCGAGGCGCCATTTTGGGTGTTAGTGGGCGCTACGATGCCCGCGGTACTCGTGGAGATGGGCTACATCACGCACCCGGATGAGGGTAAAAATTTAGGCAAAAGCGCCTATCAAGACCGCATCGCTCAGGGTATCGCAAACGGCGTGGACGCGTACTTTCAGAAAAACAGGTGATGAAATTTTACGCGCTACGCATTTTGCGAGCTAGATAAAATTTTATTTTGGCGCCGAGATTTGCCCCGCGGATATAGTTTAGCGGGCACGACGGATCTTGCGGATAAACAGAGCGCAGAGGCGGTAAATTTAAAATTTTAGAGCCCCCGCGCTAAATTTAAAGCAAAACGTGCGGCGTTTGCATGCAAAATTCGCTCGCATGCCAAATATTTACTACGGGCGGTAAATGTTACGGAGCGTCTTGCGGCGCCACGAGCTAGGGATATATAACGGCTTAGACGCGGAATTTTTAGCGCAGCTTGGCGTGAAATTTTGAAGCACGGACTTGGCGCTACGAGCGCAGAGAGTGCAGCTAACGGTAAAATTACCGACAAAGTCGCATTTAAGCCGCGCGAAAATAGCAATTTAGTCGCGCTAATGCGAGCCGTGTTTCAAACCGCGTCCGTGCAATTAGGATTGCGCTTTAAGCCGCAAGCGTGCATATTGCGCCGGCTGCGCTTAAGCGGCGCGGCGGCGCCCTAAAATTTCGCGCCATGTTCGCAGAGCGGCGATATTTACATAATGCTGCGGACATGGCGGTTGCAACGCGCCAATACCTGCGCTATATGCACATGAAAGAGTGCAGCTGAATCGTAAATTCACAAATTTAAGTTTAGTAGCCTAGATTTAAATTTGTGAATTTAAAGAATTCGGTATCAACGATACTGATGGGATTTAAATTTGACAAAAAATAAATTTTCAGGATTAAATTTTGAGAATAAAAAATAGCGGTAGAAAAATGAAATTTCTAAAAATTGTAATAGGCTTATTATTTGCATTTGTATTATTGGTAGTTGTAAATATCGTAGCAAAGACATTTGAAATAAATAAAACTTTACAAAAAGATTACATTGAATTATCGGCAAATCCAAAAATAACACAAGAATTTATGACTACTATGAAGTATAAAATTTGGATTTCGACACTACATAAATATGTAAATTATGATAATTTTTTAATGCGACCGCTTTTTTCAAAAATGAATTATCACTTTAAAGAAACAAAAGCAAATTTAGAGCAAAATAGTATTGATGATATTATTTTATGGTGTTTGTTGTATGATGAAATTTACGGACTTGCATATAATGGTGATAACTCGATGAATTTTAAAAATTTAGATTATGAAAAGTTAGAAATTTTGACAAATGAAATTTATTTGATGATACAAAGATTGCCATACGGAGATTTAAAAATATTTCAAATTCAAGATAATTTGTTAATGACAATGCTAAATTTAACAGATTTTTATTTTAATGCAATGTTTGAAAAATATGAGCGAAATTGCACTAATAAAACTGATTGTTGCGGAGCAAAATTGTATTATTTGGATAAAAATAATCTTTCTGTAAATGAAAAATTATATAGTTATTTACAAGATGGATACAATAAATATATTGATAAATCGGCTTTCAAAGATACAGTTAAAATCAAATTTAGCCAAAAATTATCAGACATAGAAAATTTCTCAAATATTGTTATTAAAAATTGTGAAAGCGTTAATTCTAAATAACTCAATGAAAGGATAAAAAATGAGTATAGAGCAAAAATTGTTTAACGAGATAGATAAAATCTGTAAAGCAACAGATTTATTGTAAACTTTGTCACTTGGTGAAAAAAGTAAAATTGCTAGAATTTAGGACACATTTGTGTGACATAAATGGTGCCACAAAAGATGCGTTAGATATTGTGGTAAAAGCAGAAGATAACGACGATAAAATACGAACTTATTTTATAGAAATCAATGGTGCTTTGGCAAAAACAGCAACACAAAGTTCAACTGAAACATACGGAAACGCTGTTGCTTTTGGCATAACTAGTGCAATATTAGCCGATAACTGGGATAATCCTTTTGCTTGGTTTATGGCTCTTGTTACAGCTGGTGCATATCACTTGCTTGGTAAAGTTACAGCAATTTCGCTTGGAGATAAAGCAGAAAAAGAAGCAAAAATAGTGGCGACAAATTTGTATGATAGTTATATAAGTTTAGTTAAAAATAATAAAGATAGTAATTTGATTATTCAAACTGATAAATCTAAATTAGACACTTTTACAAAAGAAAATTTTGAAAATATTTTAACCAAACTTCCGTCAGATGCAAATTTAACAATAGCTCATAATGGTGGAGATTACACGATTGATATAAATATTTCCAAAAAAAAGAAATCGATATTAATTCTAGTATAAATTTGAATGAAAAAAATAAAGAAAGTGAAAATTTAAAAATAAACTTAAAAGGTCCAAAATGAAAAAAATCGTATTTTTGATCCTGCTTTTCGCAGCCGTTGCGCTCGCGCTCTACGTCACTTCGCGCGTCAATCCAAATCTTTTCGCCGAAATCAAAATCCTAGGCGCGCTGCTAAACGCCACGATCTTCGGCGTCGCGCTCATCGCCTTAGCGATCGGCGAAAAGGATGTAGTGCGCTTCCCGTTTCTTACTGCCTCGCTACTGGCGCTGTTTTCAGGGCTACTGGAGGGCGTGCTGCTCTTTGAAAACCGCTACTACATCGCGATCACCGCGGTGGCATTCGTTGTCTTCGTCTTTTATCTGCAGATCAGGCACAAAAGATTTTCAAACAAAATTTATAAAAATTCTGCAGACGAAGGCTCTAAAAATTTAGATGAGAACGCAAATTTAAAAGACGCGGATTTCTGCGACGCAAAAGAGGCGCGGGAGCCGCAGAGCAAAAGCGCTGCGGTGGATGAAATTTTAAACTTTAAAAGCGATGGCGAAATTTTAAATTCTCAAAGCGAGAATGAAATTTTAAACTCCAGTGGCGATCTCGGTGAAAATTTCGCGAGCGGCGCCAATGAAAATTATGCGCATCACGCCGATGAAAATTCCGACGGAAATTTTAAAATTTCAAATGACGGCGCGTGCGAAAATTCTGCGCAAAATTTCAATCAAGACGCTGAAAATTCCGTGTCCGACGCAAGGCGCGATAGATGATCAGATCCGCGCTGATCGCGCTTGCGGTGATATTTTTACTACTTTTAAATTTAGCCAATCTTTTCGGCATGATAGGCCTAAGCGGGCCGGTGCCTGCGATGATCTGGTTTGCGATCAGCTTCTGCATGGTTTTTTACCTATACAAATTTTGCGGCGCAAAGCCCGTCGCGGCGCGGATCGGGATCTTTGCCGTGGCTTTCGCGGGCGGATTTTTCACGAGCGTTTTGTACCACGGATTTTTTAATTCGCAAACTTTAGAATTTGCCTTTACATATGCCTTTTTCGCGGTGGTTTTTACGCTCGGTATCGGCGTGATTTTGTAGCGAGCTTTAAAATTTAGCCCGCTGCTTCAAATTTCACCGCCGACTTAAAAATAAGTCCCGCGCGATTTTGTAAAATTCCAAAATTTATCCGCACGGGCTAAATTTACATCCTGATCTTATAGGTTTTGTAGTTATCCTTCATCCTAAACGTCAGCAAATTTTGCAAAATTCCAAAGAGGATCATAAAGGTGATGAAGCTGCTGCCGCCGTAGCTGAAAAACGGCAGCGGCACGCCCACGACGGGCGCGAAGCCCACCACCATCGAGATATTAACGCCCGTGTAGATGAAAATGAGCGAGGCAAGCGCGCTCGTAAAGACCCGTATCAGATAATCGCTTTTAAAATCGTAGTTCAGGCTCAGCAGATGCAGTATCAGCAACGCATACAGCGCGATCAGCGCGGCAGCCCCCACGAAGCCGAAGCGCTCGATCGTATAAGCAAAGATAAAATCGCTCGTCGCAATCGGTAAGAATTTAAAGTGCGTCTGCGTCGCTTCATCCTTATCCTTGCCGTAGATGCCGCCGTTTCCGATAGCTATGATCGCCTGCTTGACCTGGTAATTGGGCTCCTCGCTGATGAAATCGGCGATGCGCTTTTTTTGATAATCGTGCATGTTTTCGTACAAAATCGGCGAGCTGGCCACAAAAACGATGATCAGCGTGAGCCAAATTTTTTTATCCACGCCAATGATGAAAAGGATCGCAAATCCCGTCAAAAAAAGTATCGCGGCGGTGCCTAGATCGGGCTCTTTCGCGATCAAAACGAAAGGTAGAAGTATGTAAAAACTAAGGCGCAAAAAATCCTTCAGCCCGTAGCCGTTTTTCGGCGGCGGATTTTTGTGTATCAGATACATCAGCATCAGGATAAACGCGGGTTTCATCACCTCGCTGGGCTGCAGCGTAAAATGCACGAACGGAATCTCCAGCCAGCGCCTAGCTCCTAGCTTACTAACGCCGAAAAAATCGACGCTGAGCAGCAATATGATGTTGATCCAATAAAATATCGGGATCAGATATAAAAATTTGCGTATCGGAAAGAGAAAAAACAGCGTAAAAACGGCAAATCCGACGCCAAAATATACTACCTGTTTTGAAGACAGCACGTCGTTTGCCTCGCTTATTAAAACGTATGAAAAAACCACTATCGGCACGATCAAAAAAGGTTGAATGAAATCAAAATATGCTAAAATCTTTTTGTCAATTTTAAACAACGCTTAATCCTATTAAAATTTTGACGTAAGAATAGCCAAAAAAGGTATAAATTTGGATAATCTAATAGCACAATGCAGCGAAAGGCTCGATGTTTTTTTAAGCTCGCAGCTTGGAATTTCGCGCAATCAAATATCAAGCTTAATCAAATCCGAAGCGGTCAGAGTGGATGGAGCCGTGCAAACTAAGCCCGGCTACAAGCTATCCGCGGGCGAGCTCGTGCACATCGACTACCCCGCGCCCGCGCCGCAGCAAATGAGCGCAGAGAGGTTAAACTTCGACGTTGAAATTTTATACGAGGATGAGGATCTGCTCGTAGTAAATAAGCCCGCGGGCCTTACCGTCCACCCCGCCGCAAGCGTCAAAGAGCCCACGCTCGTGGACTGGCTCAAGTCTCGCGGCTATCTGCTCTCTAGCCTCGGCGGCGAGCTTCGCGCGGGCATCGTGCACCGCCTGGATAAACTCACCAGCGGCGCCCTGCTCGTCGCCAAAAACAACGCCGCGCACGCCGCGCTCTCGGCGCAGCTAAGCGACAAGAGTATGGGGCGGATATACCTCGCGCTCATCGACTTGCCGCTGAAAGAACCCTGCGTGATCGAGCGCCCAATCGCTCGCAACCCTGCAAACCGTCTAAAAATGGGGATCGTACCCGATGGACGCAGCGCAAATAGCGCGTTTTATGAAATTTTAAGCGGAGCGGAATTAACGGAACTTCAAAACTCCGCCCAGAAGTGCGATGAAATTTTAAATACGAGCGATGGTACGGCTGCGGGCAAAAGTGCGGGGGCGGATAAAATTTCAGCCGCCGATAAAATTTTGGCTGCGAACGCAAGCGCAAGTAGAATTTCGACTGAAGAGAAAATTTTGGGCGACGCTACGGATAAAATTTTAACTGGTAATGCGGATAAAATTTCGGCTAAGGACAAAATTTCAGACGCGACTACAGGCACGGATAACGCGGATGAAATTTCAAATAATTGCATGCGGAGTGCGGATAAAATTTCAATCCAAAGCGTAGATAAAATTCCAAGCAGCCGCGCGGATAGCGAGGATAAAATTTTAACCGCCAAAATGAGTGCAGCTCAAACCCGCACCGCCCGTCTCGCCGAGAATAAAGCTTTAAATTTTAAAAATCCCGCTCAAAACCAAATTCTGCCGCCGATAAGCCTAAAGAACTTCAATCTCGTCGCGGCAAAGCTCTTCACGGGTCGCACGCATCAGATCCGCGTGCATTTAAGCTCGATAAATCGGCACATTTTGGGCGATCATTTATACGGATTTAAGAGCGAAAACGCTAAAATTAGCAGAATTTTGCTCCATGCCTATTTGCTCTATTTCATCCATCCGCGAAGCGGCAAAGAGGTGAAAATTTGCGCGGGCTTGCCGAGCGAATTTCTAAATTTTACGACAAATCAAAAGGTAAAGGATGAAATTTATGAAAAAATTTTACCAACTAACGTTGAGCGCTACTTTAGCGATACTAGCGGCTGGCTGCGCTACGTCTAGCGCGCCTAGCGCAAGCGACGAGAGCCTTCCGCGCGTAGAGGGCATTAGGACGATCACGAGCGACGATGAGATCGGGCTCGAGTGGCCTAGATACGACTCAAATACCGCCGTATTGGGCTTTATCGTCTACCGAGCGCCTGCAAGCGGCGGCGAAGCCAAAAAGATCGCCACCATCACAGATCCATACTCCACTCACTACGTAGATACGAGGCTGCAGCCGGGCACTTCGTATAAATACACCGTGCGCACATACGGCGCCAAGGGCGTTTCGGCTCCTTCTCCGGTCGCTATCGCAAGTACCGCGAAAATGCTAGAGTCCGTGCCGTTTGCGCAGGCGATCTACGGACTTCCGGGCCGCGTTAAGATCATCTGGCGCCCGCATCCAGATCTTCGCGTAAGCTCCTATCTAATCGAACGCCGTCCTAAGGGAGGCGAGTCGTGGAGCACAATTAAAGAGGTTCGCGGCAGACTTAGCGCTGAGTATATCGACAATATCGATTATGGCGAAGGATATGAATACCGTATTTCCGTCAAAACCGAAAACGGAGAGCTGTCCAAGCCTAGTGCAGTCATTGCCGCAGCGCAGGCAGAATAAAGTTTGCCAAATTTCATAACCCAAAGTGTGAGCCTGCCGCCGCTGCCAATTAAGCTCGGCGAGACCGAATTTTTAGAAACGGCGCGCGGCAGAAATTTAACGCTCGTGCGAACTAAGAGCTTTGATAGCGAGTTTTTTATCATCGTTAAGCCCGGCGGCGGTAAAGTGATAGTAAAGGGCGAAAAGATCACCAAGCCCGCCAAGATCGGCCATCTGCAGCGAGCGCTCGAAATTTTTAAAGAGCGCTTCTGCGGGCAGATCATCTCGCAGGCATTTGCTTACAAAGGCAGCTCGCTTACCGAAAAAACGCCGCTGATTTTGGACGAGAATGAAATTTTATCCCTCGTAAAAAGCTCTAAATTTAATAAAATTTTTATCGAGATCGGCTTCGGCTCAGGCAGACATCTGCTTCATCAGGCGCGCTCAAATCAAGACGCACTACTAATCGGTATCGAAATTTACAAGCCCGCGATCGAGCAGGTCGCAAAACTAGCGATCCGCGAAGGGCTGCAAAACATCGCTCTCATAGCCACCGACGCGCGGGTTTTGCTGAGCCTGCTTCCCGCAGGCTGCTTGCAGCGCGTATTTTTGCACTTCCCCGTGCCGTGGGACGACGCGCCGCACCGCCGCGTCATAAGCGACGAGTTCACCTCGCAGATCGCACGCACGCTCGGACGCGGCGGCCGCTTCGAGCTTCGCACCGACAGCGAGGAATACTTCCTCTACGCGATGCAAAAGCTCTCGCCCTACGTTCGGCGCAAAGCGGGCGAAATTTCGCATTTTAAAAACCGCGACGCCGCCGTAGCGAGCAAATACGAGGATAGATGGCGCAAAATGGATAAAAATATCTACGATCTGATCTATGAGAACAAAACCGCGGGCCGTGGCGAGCCGCAGCGGTTTGAGATGGAATTTTTAAAATTTAACGCGGCGGCAATCGCGCGAAATTTTAAAAATTTCACCTTCAAAGGCGAGGATTTTTTCGTGCATTTTGAGGAAATTTTTTACTTCGATGCGCAAAAAAGCTTGGACGCGGGCGGAGCTTGCGCGGCAGGCGGCGTAAATTTAGGCAGCGCGGACGAAGCGATGAACGACGAGGCTATAAATTTAGACGCGACGCGCAGCGGAAATTTAACCGAGCGCGCGAGCATGGATGAAATTTTAGCAAGTGGCGGCAAAATTTCATCTACGACAGCGAGCGATAAAATTTCAGCTTGCGCGAACGCTACGCAAATTCTAAAAAAAGCGAGCGACGCACTAAATACAAACCTTGCAGATGAAACGGGCGCAAAAGACGGCGCAAATTTAAACGAGGATCGCTTGAGCACAAAGGGCATAGATTTAACGAGCGACGTTCCCATCGCAGTAAGCGCTAAATTTAGCCACCCCGCCCCAGGTGAAAAGCGCGCTTTAGCCTGCGAGCAGATCGCAACAAGCAGCGCGCCAAATGCTAGCGGCACGGAGGGTGCGCTTGCGGCTATCGATGTGACAAGCGCAAGCACTACACCCGCAGCGATCGGCACAATAGATACAAACAATGTGCCGAATTTGGACGGCTCATTCGCAGCGATCAGTGCGATAGAAGAGAGTGCCACGCCGAATGCGATCCGCGCAGACGGAGCAAGCGCTACGCAAATTCTAAAAAAAACAAGCGCCGCATCTTGCAAAAATGAGCCGCAAGCCGAACTAAAAAACGAGCTAAACCACGCTGTCGAACAGCAAGCTGAATTACAAAATAAGTCAAACCCCATCAAGTCGCAAATCGGTCACCGAAGCGAGCTAAGCCATGACGAGCTACAAGCCAAACACCAAGGCAAATTAAATCGCGCCGAGCGGCAAGATAAACGACAAAGTGAACCAAGCTACACCGAGCCGCAAAACGAACGGCAAAGCAAGCCGTGCACAACCGAGCCACAGGACGTGCTAATCCTGCTTTCGCTCGGGGCATTCGACTTTCCGCAGCAGTGTTTTATCCGCGCAAACGCAAGCGGCACGCGCTACTTCATCCGCCGCCCGCTTCCTACGCGCGAAAACCACGCGGCACATCAAAAAATTTCGGAGATATTTTCACAATGGCAGAGATAACGGACGATTACAACATCATCACCGCAGCGGGCCTCACGCTAGGCTACGAAAAGGCGGGCGCAGTCATCCAAGACGCGAGTTTCGGCATAGGCGCGAAGGACTTCGTCATCATCACGGGCAAGAGCGGCAGCGGCAAATCCACACTGCTTAAGTCCTTCTACGGCGGCATCGACATCATCGGCGGCGAGCTGAACGTCTGCTTGTGCGATCTAAAGGGCATCACGAACTCCGATCTGCGCACCCTGCGCCAGCGCATCGGCATTATCTTTCAAAACTACCGCCTGATCAACGAATGGACGATCGAGCGCAACATAATGCTTCCGTTAATGATAATGGGCTACAATCAGCAGGTCTGCCAAGACCAAGCCAAAAAGCTACTGCGCCACGTCGAGCTCGGGCATAAGATGGGTAAGTACCCGCTCGAGCTTAGCGGCGGCGAGCAGCAGCGCGTGGCTTTGGCGCGTGCGATGGCGCATAATCCGCGGCTACTGCTGTGCGACGAGCCTACGGGAAATTTGGACGACTACTCCAGCGCCATTATTTGGAATTTGCTGCGCTCGGCGTGCGAGTCGTGGAACGCCTGCGTCGTCATCGTGACGCACAAAATGCCCGCTACGCTGCGTTTTAGGCATCGACATTTTGAGATTAAGGACGCTAAAGTAAATGAAATCGATTAAAACCCATTTCGGCGTGATCTTTTCGCTCGTCGCGCTGCTTTTCTCCGTGCAGTTTGGAATTTTTATGAGCAACCTAACCAAAAGCTACGAGCGCTCGATCCAAAACGAATATAACATCGTGTTAGTCTCCAAAACCTCGCTCAGCCTGCAAGACGCGCAAAAAGCAGTGCCGAAGATCAGCTCGATTAGCGAAATTTCGACCGCGGGCATCACCGAGCGCCTGAAGGGTAAAATTTCACAAAACGCCTTTGCCGAGCTGAGTAAAAATTTGCCTAAATTTTATAGCGTCAAGCTCGAAAGCTTCCCCGACGCCGCGCAGCTTGCCAAGATCGAGCAGGATCTAAAATCCATAGGCTCGCTCACGCGGGTTGAAATTTTTAAAAAGACCCACGATGAAATTTTTAAAATTTTACTGCTTATCAAAAGCCTCGTTTACGGCTTTGCGTTTCTCATCGTGCTTTTAGGCGTGATGTTAATTCACCGTCAGATGCGTATTTGGGTTTACGAACACAAAGAGCGCATCGAGATCATGGAGCTTTTCGGCGCGTCGTTTCTGATAAAAAGCGGCAAACTCTACCGAATGGCGATAATAGACTCCTTCATCGCCACGCTGATCGTGACCTGCTTCTACATTGCGCTTCCTGGCTGGGAGGTGTTTTCGACTACGCTTAAGGGTATCGGCGATCTACGCACCGCCATAGTGCTGCCTTACGACGCGCTGATCCTTTTAGGCGTGGCTTTAGCGCTATCTATCATCGCGGTAAGTTTTGTGATGCTGCAAATTGGAAATAAACGAGCATGAAAAGAGCTTTTTTAGCGCCGCTTCTTGCGCTGGGGCTCGCCGCAGCTCTTACTTACGCCGCACCCGCAAAGCAGCAAAGCACGAAGGATAAGATCGCCAAAGCGGGTCAAGAGCTCAAAAGCTCGCAAAAGGAGGGGATGCAACTCTCGCAAAAGATCGACGAGATCGCAGGCCAAATCGTAAAGGAGCAGGAGGGCTTTAAAAAGCGCGAGGGCGAGATTAAGCAGCTAAGCGACGCGATAGAAGGCCTAAAGGATCAATATGCCGCCGAAGCGCAGGAGCTTGAAAAGCTCAATAGCCAAAATGTCACGCTTCTTAGCGTGCAAAACGATCTAGAAAGCAAGATCGCAAGCGTGATCTCGCAAGAGTTATCATTTGATCTCATCACCGACGTAAATTCCACCACCACGCCCGATTCTATCATGGCTAGCGAAATTTTAGAAGGGCTTGGCCTCGTTATGAACGACGAGCTGAAGGGGCTGATCAAAGACTACGAAAATAATCAAAATTTTATCAACGAGCAGAACAAAAAGATCAAATCGATCCAAGCGAGCATGGCGGGCTACGATAAGAAAAAAACCGATCTCGACGCCAAGCAAACCACCCAAAAAGAGAAACTCGCGCAGATGAAAAAGGACAAAGAGGACTATATCGCGAGGCTGGAGAAGATAAACGACGAGCAAGACGCCATATCTAAGACCCTGCAGGAGCTTAAGATCATCGACGACGCCGAGGAAAAAGCCAAAGCGCAGAAGGAGGAAGCGGCACGCCAAGCAAAGCTTGAAGCGCAGAAGCAAAAGGAGCGCCAAGCTCGCGAAAAAGAGTATGCCAAAGCAAAAGCAGCGGCAAAAAAGGCGGGCAAGCCCGAACCTGCGCCTCCTAGTGAGCCCGAGCCCGAAGTGAGCGAGCCAGCGGATGAGCGCGTAAGCAAGATCAACCAAAAGGTCAAGCAGTACGGCTCTAGCTATCAGTCCTCGCGCGTTAAAAAATACGGCGGAGCCAAGACTGCAGCGCCTTTAAACGGCGCGTATTTGAAGCGAAAATTCGGCAACTACAACGATCCCGTGTATAACATCAAGCTTTTCAACGAAAACGTCGTGCTCGGCTCAAACAGCGGCGACACGCAGGTTAAGGCAGTGCTGCCGGGTAAAGTAGTCTTTGCTAAAGAAACCGCCGTGCTCGATAAGGTCGTGATCCTAGAGCACAGCGGCGGCATCCACACGATCTACGCGCATCTAAATCAGATCCCGCCTACCGTGCGCGTCGGCTCCAACGTCAAAAAGGGCTACATCATCGGGCGCATCGGCTCGGATCTGACCTTTGAAGTGACGCAGCAGAACTACCACATCAACCCGCTCGATCTCATCAGCCTGAGGTAAGCGTGAAAAATTCTAAATTTAGAGAATCTTGCGAGGATGCCGAAAGTTTAAATTTAAGCGAGCAAAGCTCAGACTGCGATTTAAATTTAAGTGAGCAGAATGCTTTAAAAAAGCAGAATTGCGCCGCTTCAAATTTGAGCGATGAAAGCTCCGCTGCTGCGACAATAAATTCTAGCGGCGAGAATTCAACCTCGACGTTAAATTTGAATGACGAAAATTCCAAAGCCACATTAAATTTAAACAATCAAAATTTAAGCAGTCAAAATTTTACCGCTACAAGCAATGTCGCCGCGTCAAATTTAGATAGCGAGAATTCCTCCACGGGCGCTACCGCTGCATTAAATTTTAAAAATAAAAATTCCGCGACGGCGGACATCATAGCGACATCAAAAATGATGGCGGGCGCCGCAAAAACAGGAAGCTACAACGAGCGTCGTAGAAGTAAAAACGACGAAAACAGCGCAAAACGATATTGAGATTACAAGAGTAGCGGAGGAAATAATGACAACGGAAATAGCGGCAGCAAAAGAAGCAGAAGCGGCAAGACCGCAAATCCAAGAGCTTACCAATTTTCTTAGCGAATACGCCGCCAAGATGCTTAGCATCGGCACTTACACAGCGCGCATCGAGCGCTGCGTGCGCAGGATAGCGGATGCTTACGGCTACGAAGCAAGCCTGATGATCTTCGTGCGCCACTTCATCATCAGCGTGATGGACCCTGCGGACAACTCCATTCGCCGCACCTACGTCAAAACGGGCGCTGCGGCGCAGATCAGCTTCGATCTAATCTCGGAGCTAAGCGCGCTTAGCTGGGAAATTTACGACGAAAAAATCCCCCTTGCGCGCGCCAAAGCCGCGTTTACTCAAATTCTAACCTCGCAAAAGAGGAATTTTGTCAAAACTCTCGTTTTGCTCAGCGTCGCAAATGCCGCGTTCTGTGAGCTTTTCGGCGGCGATGGCGGCGCGATGGCGTTAGTGTTTGCGGCTACGGCTTTTGGAATTTGCGTCCGCTATCTGCTTAGCAAGCTTAAAATCAATCTAAAAATCCAATACATCGCGGTTTCGTTCGCAGTCTCATTCATCGTCTCGCTAGGCGCTCGTTACGGGCTTAGCGCCACGCCCGACGTAGCCGTGGGATCGAGCATATTGTTTTTGATCCCTGGTGTCTGGCTGATCAACTCGGTATTTGACATCCTAAACGAAAATATGCTCGTAGGCATCAGTAGAGGGCTAAACACGGGGCTTTTGATCATCTGCATCGCAATCGGGCTCTTTCTGACGCTTAGCATCTCAAATTTGGGGCTTGTAAATGTTTGATATAGCACTTTTGGTATTTAAGGACGCTTGCTTTGCCGCTGCGGCGGGGCTGGGGTTTGCGTATGCGTGCATGCCGCCTAAAAAGACGCTCATTTTCTCGGCGCTGCTTGCGGCGGTTGCGCATTCATGCAGGTTTTTGCTGATTCAAAGCCAAATTTTTTCGATCGCCGCCGCGACGCTTTTTGCGTCGTTTCTGATCGGCGTTTTGGGGATGCTCTGTGCCAAGCGTCTCAAGGTGCCCGCAGAGATCATCGCCTTCCCCGCGCTACTTCCGATGATACCTGGCATCTACGCCTACAAGGCGGTTTTGGCGCTGTTTTCTTATATCAGAGCCACGGGCGCAGAGCATAAACTCGCCCACCTCATCTCGTTTTTCGACAACGCTCTCGCCACGATCTCGATCTCGCTGGCGCTAGGCACGGGCGTTTCAATAACGCTGCTAATTTTCTACGAGCAGTCCTTAATGATCACTCGCGGTGCAAGAGGTAAATAACGCTAAGCAATAAATTTTAAGCAGGCGCGGCGGGTAAATTTTAATTTATCATCTTCGCTACCGAGGTAAAATTTTATAAATTTACCGCCCTTGCCGCGAAGGTAAAATTTAGTTATATTCGCCATTTATCGCTCTTTATTCGATATTTGTTTTATTGTTTTCTCTTTTTCATCGTAGTAATATCCCATATAACTCAAAAGCGTATTTCTGCGGCCCAAGATACATTTGTTGCATAATTATAAGAAAGATAAATGCTATAATATAAAATATATTAAAATACTAGAAATTTCTTAGAAAGGATTTGAAATGGCTTTAACAGAAGAAGACATGAAAATGTGGCAGGGCGTGAGCGATCATTTGACGCGAATGGAAAACGACGCTGAATATCGCAAGAAAATAGAAAAGCAACTTTATCGCGGTGCTCCAAAAAAGAGTATTGAAAGAATACGACAAGTAGGTATAAAAAATGGCCAATCAAAGTTAGTAGGCGCAATAAAAAAGATTGATTTCAGCTCTAATGCCGAATTGATAAAAATTCAAGACGAAGCGATTGTCCTTGCTGAAAATTCTTTAAAAAATTTTTTAAAAGAATATAATGAGCACCCTAATACCACAGGTGGTCGTTATATTTGTTCCGATACATTCAAAGAACTTTTTCCTTGCTTTGAAGCAAAAGAAAATAGGGCTCTAGTAAATGACGCGATACATAATTCCTCCGCTGTTTTGGCGGCGACGCAGTTTGAAGAGGTTCTGAAACGCGATGAGCCTAATAAAACCAAAGCAATCTTCATCACCGGAATTCCTGGAGCCGGAAAAACAACCTCGGTTAAAAATTTTATGACCGATGATAAAGTTAAACTTATTTTTGAGGGTCAGTTGGCAAACCCGGCGCCGACTATCCCAAAAATAGAGCAGTGCCTACAAAAAAATTTAGACGTTACGATTGCTGCGGTGCATATAGAACCTGAAAAGGCTTTAGACAATACTTTTAAGCGCTTTAACGAATACGGGCGCGGCGGGAACATTGAAGTTATGTCTAGCATCCAAGGAAACTTGCCAAATGGCTTAAAAAAGCTAAAAGAGCATTTCGGGGATAAAATTAATATTATCGCCATTGATAGAAATAGCGATAAGAATAAAATTTTAACCGACGAAAAAGAGATCTACAAACTAATCAGTATCGGCTCAAAAGAGGAAATTTTCAAACGCTTAAAAGTCAAATTAGACCAAGATTTTCAAAAAGGCAGAATCGACAAAGCTTGTTTTGCTCAGGCGAATGAAACGAAGCTAAATAAAATCATGTCTATCCAAATCGATAAAGCCGAGATCGCAAAATTTAAAAGTAAGCTATAGTAAAATGCACGAGCAATATAGCCTTAAGACTTAATCCGCGATAATTTTAGAATGTCTCAAATATCGTTAAATCGGGGCTTTTCTTGATCCGCTTCGGCAAATTTCATCTCAATGCTTTGTAGGTATTGGGCTCTCTTGCTCCGCTCGTCGCACCTCTATCGCCAAAGTAAAATTTAGCCGAGATTTTCTGACTTAAACGCCCTTTTTACCGTCATATAAAAGCCACTAAAGATAAAAAGCGCCATACAAAGCGAAACGAGCGACCATAAAATTTTACCCGCTAGCCCGAAAAAATAGCCCGTGTGAAGCTGATAGTTCGCATCTTTAAACTCGCCCACGGTGATACCGTCCGTCTGCTTCTGCTCCGCGACCTTGCCCTCCTTTAGCTTCACGCTCGCGCCTTTTGGACGGGCGGTAGCGGGCGCGTCGGGCTCATAATACCTGACGCCGATCTTATCTCTGGCTGCGAGCATTAGGGTAAATTCTTTATACTCTATGCCACTTGATCTGAATATCTCATAAGCCCTCTGCGCGTCGCTAAATTTATACGTAGCGGGTTTTTTGCCCTCATCTTTAGCAGGTGCGGCGGCGTGATCTTTAGAAGCGGCGGCTTTAGGCGCGCTAGCTTGCGGTAAATTTTGCGAACTTACGAAAAGCTTCGTCACGGCATCGTTATACCAGCTATACGACCAGTTAAGCCCGGTTAAGCAGATAAGCAGGTAAATCACTGCACTTAGCGAGCCTAGGCTCGTGTGTAGGTTATAAAAAAGAGCGTATTTTTTGAGTTTAAAATTTGGCTTTATAGCTTCGATAAATTTGCGTCTAAGCCTTGGGAAATGCAGCCAGACGCCGCTTATTACGAGCAGTATCATCACCACGACACTCGCGCCTACGATCTGTTTACCGACCTCGCCTGCAGTTTTATTGCCGCTTAGCGCTAGGCCCAAATTTCGATGCAGCGCCATCACCGTTAGCACAAAGCCCGTGCCGCGATCCTTGCCGATGATCTGCGCGGTGTATGGATCGACCAGATATGCATCATTTCTGTTTGCGTAAATGACGAAGGCTTCGTCATCGCTTTTGGGCACGACGAGCCTTACGGGCTGCTTAGCGCCTGTTTGCTCGCTAAAGCTTTGCAGAATTTTCTCTATGCTTTGCATTTCGCCTGTTTTTTCGACCTTTTTAGAGCCCGCGTTTATTAGCGCCTCAAGCTCGTGCTGATACGACAAAATCGCGCCCGTCACGCCTATAATAAGCAGCGGGATAGAAAAAACGATCGACAAAATAAGATGGACGTTAAACAAAATTTTATTGCGCTTCAAAAGCGAGCTCATTGTAGATCCTTGCGAGATAAATTTAATCTTTATTTGATTGAGGTTCGCAATTATATTGTGCGATTTTAAATATTTAGATAATTATCATTAAGATTTAGGCCGCAAAATTTTAAGGCGCTTTATGGCATCGCAAGAGCGCCTAGGCACCTCGCGCAACGTCATAAACCGCGTGCTGCAAGATCTAAAAGCTAAAAATTTAATCCGCCTTTCGCTCGGCAAGATCACGCTAGCGAGATAAAATTCTAATCGCGATTTATAAAAAGCGCGCTTAGAATCTCGTAAATTTAGAAATTTTGCGCTAAAATTGCCAAAGACGCGAGCTTGCGTAATCTAAAAAACAAGGTCATTATTATGTCGCAAAGTATAGTCGAGTTTGCTACGATAATCCTTTATGTTACGATAGGCTTTTGCCTTCTTGTTTCATTGCTTCAGACAAACAGATCGTATAAAACCGTCTATCGCGGGACATTATTTATCCCAACCGATCCGCTTTTAAAGATACCTATGTTTATAATATGCCTAAGCTTCGGTGTAGTCACTCTATCTAGCCCGCACGTAGCAAAACACAACGGTAATCCGATACCCTGCTTTTACACCCACGATAAAATTTGCTCGCAGGAATACAAAGCGGCAGGCATAAATTTAAGATGCTTCGAAGAAGGTGATCCCAGATGCGTGGATGGGTATCTGCAAATAAGCGAGCCAAGACTAATACTCGGCAAAATCATATCTGTTTGTGCCATAATTTTTTCCTTTATCGTGCTAATTCAAAAAGGAATCAGAATAGATAAAAGCGGCATCTACAAAGAATGGGAGGTTCTGCCGTTTAGGCATACGGAAAAAATAGGCTTTGACGAAATGATATGCGCCGTAGGGTTTATAAGAGGCGTAAAAATAATAAGCATACGAGGCAAAATTAGCGGCGTTAAATTCGGAGCGGGATTTTTATATGCACGAAGAGATATAGATTTTTTGCAAAATTTTATATTAGAAAAGCTAGCTGAAATTTCAAAAGCCGAAGCGAGCGAGCAGGATGCTTGAGCTTAATTTAACGCTAAAAATATCTAAATTTAAGGCGGCAGTATGATATTTTTATATTTGGTATTCGGCATAAATCTTTTACTGCTTGGACTTGCCATTTTAAAAAGCATGGCTTTTAAAAGTAAGGTCTCTTATAAAACCGTGCAAAAGGGCGCCTGGCTCATACCTCCTAGCCCCATAGCAAAAACTATGCTTATCGTGCTATTTTTATCCTGGGGTTCGTTGGTGGCGTTTGATGAGCCTTGGATAAAAACAACAAGAGGCGGAGGTAAAGTTGCATGCTTTGATGCAAACGACCCTTTATGCGTAGGCGGGTATATGCAAAGAGGCGGCGGCGAGGCCGCACTCGTGATCGTGATGGGTCTTGCAATGATGCTAATTGCCATACTGCCGTTATCTGAAAAGGGCGTCATCATGGACAGCCGCACCGTAAGGAAAGAGTGGAGATTTTTGTCGTTTAAATTTAGCACAAAGATCGATATAGAAAATGCCCTTACGGAGAAAGGGATGAGGGGTGAGATGCCGATTTTGATAGTAGAAGACGGGCAAAGCAGCAAAAATTTTACGCTCTCATTCCCATACGCACAGCAAGATATAAAATTTATCGAAGCAGAGATAAGAAAGAGGCGCTATAAGATGATGAAATCAAAAGAGGCAAAGACTCCCCTTAAATCCACGCTCAGAAAAACTATAAGTTTAAAAGGCGCGAATGAGCGCGCAAACATAGAAATTCCAAAAAATGACAAATAGGGCGCGGGCGATTAAATTTTAAATTTAGCCACGCGCGAGCAATAGCTATGAAAATTTATGATAAGCCGTAGCAAAGCAGCATAATGATCGCGCGAGTAGTAGCCGTAAAATGTACGCGTAGCAAAGCGGCATAATGATCGCGCGAACAAGTGCGCGCAAGCCCAAAAAGACGAGCCGAAAACTTAAAACGAGCTAGGCGCTAAAATTTAACTCGCGATTTTAAAATCCTAAATTCTAAATCGCTCCGCCAAAATTTAGCCTATTTTTTACCTAAAATTTCGTAAAATTACGACTTTAAATTTTCAAAAAGGACGCAGATGAATAAAAGTTTGGAATTCAGAGCCGACATCGGAATGGTCTTCGTGGCGATCGCTTTTGGGCTCGGGTATCTGCCCACCTCGCAGGCACTTGCGAGCAACAACGTCTTCGTGCTGCTATTTTGGCGCTTTTTCGCCGCGAGTATCATCGCAGGCGTGATATTTTTCCCGAAGCTCAAGACCATAACTTCGCGCGAGATCAAGCACGGCGCGGTGCTTAGCCTGTTTTTATTCGCAGGTTTTACGTCGCAGACCTTCGCCTTTAAATTTGCGCAAAGCTCCTCCGTGGCGTTCATCATCGGTCTAAACGTCGCACTCGTGCCCTTCATCGCCGCGGCGCTGTTTAGGCACAAAATTTACTCCTACGCCTACGCTGGCATCGCGCTTGCGATCGCTGGGCTCTATCTCATCGGCGACACGCAGCTAGGCCTGGGCAAGGGTGAAGCGCTGGCGCTAGTCTGCGCGTGCGCGTATTCGTTTCACATCGTGCTGACCAACCGCTTCGTGCAAAGCTGCGACGTAGCGGGCATCGCCTACGTACAGATCCTCTGCTTAAGCGTGCTTTGCTGCTTTGCGGCGATCTTTTTTGAAAGAGTCAGCATCGTGCCGGTGATGGATCGAAGCTTTTTCGTCGCGATGGCGGTGATCTGCCTGCTGGGAACGGTTTTTGGCTTTTTTGCGCAGGCTTTGATGCAAAAATACACGACGCCCGTAAAAACCGCTCTGTTTTTCACGCTCGAGCCCGTGACGGCGGGCATTATGGGCGTATTCGTGGGCGGCGAGAGGCTAAGCGCGATGCAAATTTTAGGCGCGGCGCTCATCCTCGCAGGCGTTTTGATAAGCGAGATCGGAAGCTACCTCAGCGCAAAACGGAGCAGATCCGCAGATGTTTGATTTTGCGGCGGCGTAAATTCCATAAATTCCACGCCACGTGGAATTTTGCGTCGTAAAATTCCGTGCTGCATAAATTTGCACGCGTAATCCCGTGCCGTATAAAATTCTGCGCCTTAAAATTTCGCGATGAAATTCTGCGCCATGCAAAATTCTATGTCACGCCGAACTTTGCGGCGCCGTGCGCAAAGATACGTTAAAATTCCGCAACAAAATTTCGTATTAAAATTTACCCAGCAGAGGCGTGCGGTGAAGCTTTAGCGATAAAATTTCATTGATTAAGCGATACAATAGTAAAATAATGAAATTTTAACAAAGGAGCCCCTATGAAAAAAATCATCCTTCTTGTAGCCGCGCTTGCGGGCATAATGTTTGCCAAAAGCGTAGAGCTCGCCACGCCGCCCGATCATAAAGACGGCGTAAATCACCTGGAATTGGTACTGATCTTAGATAAATCAGGCTCGATGAGCGGGCTTGAGAGCGACACGATCGGCGGATTTAACTCGATGATAGAAAAGGAGCGCAAAGAGGGGATCGACGCCAGCGTCACGACCGTGCTTTTCGATACGAAATTTAATGTCATCCACGATCGCACGCCGCTTAAAAAGGTCGAAAACCTAACATCCAAAGAGTACTACGCCGGCGGCAACACCGCGCTACTTGACGCCGTCGGCAGCACGATAGCGCGTATCGAGCGAGTGCCCGACATCTATGCCAAAAACAATCGCGTGCTTTTCGTCATCATCACCGACGGGATGGAAAATTCAAGCCGCGAATACTCCAAAGCGCAGATTAAGAAGATGATTAGCGACAAGCAGGAAAAATACGACTGGGAGTTTATCTTTTTAGGCGCTAATATCGACGCCGCAAGCGAAGCGCAAAGCATCGGCATCAGAAGCGAAAACGCCTTAAAATACGAGAATTCCAAAGAGGGCGTGAGTAAAAATTTTGAAGCGGCAGCCGAGATATCCAAAGACGTAGCGACCGACAACAAAGCAAACTCGAAATGGCGCGATAAGGTGCTTCAGGACAAAAAATAGCAAATCGCAAAGCAATGCGCGCTAGAAATGAGGCGCCGCTAAGAAACTGGCGGCACAAAAATAGGAGGCGATTTGAAAACATGCGGCGCAGAATCATAAATTTGCCCGCTAAATTCAGACGCTTCGCGAATGGCGCCGAATTTGCAGCGAGCAAGCCGCATTTCGCAGGCGGCGCTAAATTTACGGCGCGCAAATTCCGATTTTTGCAAGCGACAGGTAAATTTCGCCCTTTGCAAGCGGCGCTAAATTTTAAAATTTAGGCACTGCAAAACGGGCGCAGCTACTAAGCACGGCTGCATTAAAATTTCGTAAATTTAACTAGGAGGAAGCTTATGAGAGTATCCGACATCGACACGCCGGCGTTGCTGATTGATCGCGAGATCGTGCTTCGCAACCTGCAAAAGATGCAAAGCTACGCGGACGCCGCGGGCGTGAGCCTGCGCCCGCACACCAAAACGCACAAAATGCCCTATTTCGCGAAGCTGCAAGAGAGCATCGGCGCTGCGGGCATCACGGTCGCCAAAACGGGCGAGGCCGAGATTATGGCGGCAAACGGGCTGAAAGATATATTTATCGCAAACGAGATCGTGGGCGAGCTGAAATTTCAGCGCATCATCGCACTTTTGCGCGCGGGGATAAACTTAAGCTTCGGCGCAGATAGCATAGAGCAGGCGCGCCTAATAGAGTGCGCCTTTGAGCGCAGCGGCACGAAGGCCTGCGTGCTTGCCGAGATCGAAGTGGGCGAAAACCGCTCGGGCTTTGTGGAAAAGCAGGATTTCGCAGCGTTTATAAAATTTCTAAAAGGCTGCAAAAATATCGAATTCCGCGGCGTATTCTCCCACGACGGCTACTCCTACAAGGCTGCCGATAAAAGCGAGTGCGAGCGCGTCCACCTAGCCGCGCAGCGCCGCACGCTGGAGTTTGCGGATATCGCGCGTGAGCTGGCTCTGCCCGCACGCGTCGTTAGTATCGGCTCGACGCCATCACTCATAAACGATTTTGAAATTTTAAAGGGCGTCACCGAGATCCGCCCGGGCACCTATATCTTTATGGACGCCTCGCAGGCGCAGGCGTACGGCGATTATTCGATGAACGCGGCGAGTATCCTTACGACCGTCATCAGCAGGCCTACGGCGGATCGCACCATCACCGACGTCGGCGCCAAGGGACTCACGCAGCAAAGGCGTACCGAGGGCTTCACCGCCACGCCCGGGCTCGGGCGCATAAAGGGCACGGATGTGTGGATAAATGGCGTTTACGACGAGCATGCGATCATCTGCGACAGAGCGCTACGAGACGCCGTGCGCATGGGCGATCGGCTCGAAATTTATCCGAACCACATCTGCCCCGTCGTAAATTTATACGAGTTCGCCTACCTCGTTAGCGGCGGCGAGGTCATAGAAAAGATCACCGTGCTATGCAGAGGCAAGCTGCAATGAGCGGGAAATTTAGAGGCGCAGCGAGGTAAAATTTTAGCTTCGGTAGAGCCTGGCTAAATTTAAGACGCGAATTTATCGCCACTCAGGCTGCGGCGCAAAGCGCGCCGAATTTGACGACGAAATTTAACGAAAGGCAAAAATGAGGCTTTGGACGATAAGCTTTAAATATCTCGATGCAAAGGGGCTTGTGGCGCTGTGGCGAGAGGCGCTGCTAGCTAAAAACGTGCTGGCGGGACTTAGCAAGGGCTATAAAAACCACCCGCAGCTTGACCGCTTTTATGCACACGAAAACGCGCTAGAGGCGGTAAATGCGTATCTGGCGGAGGTTTATGCGCAGGTCTGCGCTCGCGGGTATAAATTTGACGCCGCGAAGGTGGGCGAATTTGACGCGCGAAATTTGGCTAAAATCAGCGTCGCTCGCGGTCAGATCGAGTATGAATTCGCCTTTTTACAAAAGAAGCTAAAATCGCGCGATATCAAGGCTTACGAGCGAAATTTAAGCGTAAAAAATATAGAAATCGCAGGCGTTTTTGAGGAGGTTGCAGGCGGAATCGAGCCGTGGGAAAAGGTGAAAATTTAGCTCTGTTTCGCGCAGGATTTTTGGCTTTCCTGGGCAAATTTGATCAATAAAAACACCGAAATACGTTACGTCGATTTTCCCCTAAATTTGACGTAAAAATCTCAAATTTACGATTAGCGGCGATTTGCCAAAAAGGCAAGCAATTTTATCCGCTTTGGCGAGAAATTATGGGCAATTCGTCAAATTTTAAAAGGCGAACCTAACGTCAAATTCTCGTCAAATTCGCCTCTGCTTTTAAAAAGCAAAGCCGATCCGCAAAATCCCGCGCTTAAAATTTACCCGCAAGCGAGCAAATTCAGCCAAATTTTGCAAATCGGTAACTCTACTCCGCTTTCATCTGAGTACCTACGAACGCTAAGCTTAAAACGCGACTAGGCCGGAGCTAAATTTTAAGCGCGGAATTTTCAGCTTTGGTTTTGAGTGCCGAAAATAAAATTTCACGCCAATCCGCTTATAACGCCATCGTCCGTGATCTTCATATGTAGCGCGTTAGGAACCTTCGGTAGCCCCGGCATAAGCATTATCTTGCCGCAGACGGCGACGATGAAGCCAGCTCCCGTGCGAATCTGAAGGTCTTTGACGCTGAGCTTAAAGTCGCGCGCACGCCCAAGCGCTTTGGCATCGTCGCTGAAGCTATACTGCGTCTTTGCGATGCAGACGTTTAGCCGCTCAAGCCCCAAGGCCTTGATATGCTGCAGCGCCTTTTGCGCCTCTGGCTCAAAAACCACCTCGCTCGCGCCGTATGGTTTAAATTTTACTTCGCGGTGGCGAGCTATCCGTATTCAAAAAGCAGCGCCCATTGCATGATAAAATTTCGCCGCCTCGCGACATCTGTCAAACGGCACATTAAATTTAAAATTTACAAAACGCAAAATTTCAAAATTTCGCGCAGAGCGGTATCTCTACACGGCGCGGCGCCAAATTTCCACGCAGAAGCAGCCCTCGCAAAAGCGGTATATCAGGCGGTAGCCCGCTTTCCGCGTACTTTGGCATAAATAATGAGGGCATAGTGCATGAAGTCGGCGAAATAACTTATAGTCGCTCGAGTACGGGAAATACACTTTATATCCTTTAAAACGACTACGAAACCACATTTACCGATATTGATGAATTCTGCATGTACTGCATTATTTGGTAAATCTCAGCGACTTGGTCTTTGATATGACGGAGCGTGGATAATCATCAAAAGCTACGATTATATTGCCGATATGGGGGTAGAAGGGGAAAAGATAGCACGAAAAACCCATCGCAAAATACGGCTGGCATAAAGATATTTTCTAAAGTCATAAAAAGCTTATTAAACTGATAAATTTTTACTCAATGAGTTTAATAGTTAATTAAGCTAAAAGTATTTACAATTTCAAAGATGTGTGGCTAGATTTTGTGTTTGTGTTTCGCAAACGTTGACTAAAATGTTGGCAAACTTTGCTACATGCTTACAATAATGCAATTATTTTGTATAATGAGTTGCCACACATTCTGATTTTTCCTTTGGATAGTTATGCTTAGTTTAAAAGATGTAAAAACAAGAAAAGATTTTGCTGTTTTTTTGGGAATTGAACTTAAATTATTAACCTACATACTTTATCACATTAAAGTGGAGAATTTATATACTACATTTGAAATACCAAAGAAGAATGGTGGCACTAGAATCATTAATGCGCCTGATAAGAAGATTTTAAAAAAAATACAAAATAGACTAATGAATAAGCTGTATAACTATCAAAATAAGATCAAAAAAGATGAAAATATAAAAATTAATATCTCTCACGGTTTTGAAAAAGGCAAAAGCATAATAACTAATGCTAGAATCCACAGAAATAAGCGGTTTGTTTTAAATATAGATTTAAAGGACTTTTTCGCTAGCTTTCATTTCGGTAGAGTTGTTGGGTTTTTTGAAAAAAATATAAATTTCAGAATCCCAAAAGATATAGCAATTATTATAGCTCAATTATGTTGTTACAAGGGTTCTCTTCCGCAAGGAGCCCCGACTTCTCCAATTATATCAAACATAATATGTAATATATTTGATATGCGAATATTAAAACTTGCTAAAAAATATAAGCTTGATTATACAAGATACGCAGATGATTTAACATTTTCTACCAATAATAAAGATTTTTTGAATATATATAATGAGTTTTTATTGTGTATTTCGAAAGAAGTAGAAAAGGCGGGCTTTTGCATTAACCAGAAGAAGACTAGGCTTTTCTATAAAGATTCAAGACAAGAAGTTACTGGATTGGTTGTTAATAAAAAAATAAGTATAAATCATAGTTATTGTAAATATACAAGAGCTATGGCCAATTCTCTTTATAAGAATAAATCCTTTAATATTGATGGCAAAGATGCCACCATGAATCAACTTGAAGGAAGATTTGCTTTTATTAATCAAATTGATCGGTATAACAATATAATCAATATTAATGATAATAAACATAACGATGGTAAGAAAAGTAATGATAAAAAGTTAAATTGCAGAGAAAAAGAATATCAAAAATTTATTTTTTATAAGTATTTCTTTGCTAATCAAAAACCACTCATTATTACAGAAGGAAAAACGGATATATTGTATTTGAAATCCGCAATAAAAAGTCTATATGCATATTTTCCAGATTTGATTAAAAAAAATAGTAATGACGAATTTGAATTTAAAGTATCATTTTTAAGAAGAACAAAGAGGCTTGAATATTTTTTAAATTTTGTAAAAGATGGAGCGGATTCAATTCAAAATATCTATAGGTTTTTTGTAGGACGAGAAGTTGTAAATTATTCTGAGTATTTTAAAAAAATAACAAAAGATATAGCTGCAAATCCAGTCATTCTTATTTTTGACAATGAAATACCTAATAATAAGAAGCCTGTAAGGAAATTTATAAATTTTACCAATAAGAAAGAATTTGAGAATATATTAGATAAAGAGCTATATGCAAATATTGTAGACAACTTATTTATGATAACAAATCAGCTAGTAAGAGATAAAGAAGAGTGTGAAATAGAAGATTTGTTTGATGATAAGACGCTTAATCATAAGATGGATGGAAAAGTATTTTGTAGGGACTCGGCTATTTTTGATAAACAAAAGCACTATAGTAAGGAAATTTTTTCAAAATATGTTTCAAAGAACTATAAAGATATAGATTTTATAAATTTTAAACCCATGCTAAAAAATATTGTAAAAATAATAACAACTTATAAATGATAGTTATATAAGTAACCTTTTGCTAGAATTATATAGAGAAGAATTGCGAAAATTACTCCTATAGTTACTGCCTCTAAGTTTATAAAAAATGCACAAGCTATTAAATGCGTATCTAGTGGTGTTTTAGAGAGGTTCTACACCTACTAGCATAAATTCGGTGGTGCGAAGAACGGTGGTGCGAAGCGAGGATTTTTAAATCCTCGCAGATTTATCGGTGCAGCGCGTAACTCGTTAAATAACATGAAATTTCAAATTTGCAGGCAAATTTAAAGCAACGTAAAATTTTTAAATTTCATCATAACGGAATTTTGGATTTAAGCCGTAAATTTACGGTTCGTAGAATTTTAAAATTTTGCGTCATAAATTCTAAATTTTAACTCAGCACGATTTACCTACGCAAATCGATGCAGCTCGCGTTTATCATGGCGCGTGCATAAATTTCAAGAATCTCCCACCTTTTAAAACGGCGCTATCTTTGCGCTGAAATAAAATTCCGCAAAATTTCAAAGTAGCTTCCGATAAATTTGACCTGTAAATTTAATCTAGCAAAGCTCCGTCTTTTCGATTTTGCGGCGCGAAATTCCGATTGCAAATCCCTTTTACGAAATTTCATAATCTCTTAGCTGCGCAAAATTTCAAAATTTCGCGCAGAGCTGTATCTTTAGGCGGCGCGCTGCCAAATTTCTACGCAGAAGCAGCCCTCACAAAAGCGATATATCAGGCGGTAGCCTGCCCGCCGCGCGCTATGGCGTATTACGCGCAGCACGAAGCCGTGCGCGATCACCGCAGTGTCCGTCTCTAGCAAAGACGGCGCCAGATCAAGCGCGCGCCGCCGTTCCGCTCCTGCGCTTGCGCCGCTAGGGTTCGTGCCGCACAGCCACAGCAGGCGCGAGAGCACGAGCCAACAATCAAACGGCATTTTTATTAGCGGCATGGGGAATATTCGTAGATTAAACTCGCGCAAAGCCTCTAGGTACTCTATGCCCCGCTGCGGGAATAGCTTTTGCGCCGTAAGTGCGGCGCGCGGCAGCGGAGAGGAACATACTCGGCTTATGCGAGCGAGCTTTTCGTATGCGGCGCTGCTTTTAAATTTATCGGTTTGCCACAAAGCTAAGCTTAGCGTAGCGTCATACAGGATCGCGCGCCGTGCCGCTTCTGCGGCGTCGCATACGCCGCGATCGATCAGCGGCGTAACGTGGCGGATCAGCGCTAACGTCATGATCTTGCCTCCTAAAATACGAGCATGTAAGGGCTTGCGCGGCTATTTAAGCCTCTCGTAGCTTTCGCATGAGCTTTTCCATATCTGCTCATGCTCCGCTACCGAGCTCATAAATCTATCCTTGCCGCCCAGCTCGCAGGCCTTTTTGTAGTACTGCATGGCTTTTGCATTATCTGCGCCCTCGTAAAGACGCGCTAAATTTAAGCACGCAGCCCAGCTATCCGCGATATCCATATCGCAACCGCGCACATAGTAACCTACGCCCTTTATAGCGTCTTTGCGCACGCCTCTACCTCTGATATACGCAGAGCCTGCGTTACTGCAGCCTATCGCGTGCCCGTCATCGCAGGCTTTGTCGAACAGCTCCGCCGCCTTCGCCTCATCGCGCGGCATCCCCTCTCCGCTTTGATACAAAATGCCTAAATTTACGCACGACTCCACATCGCCGCCTTTGCAAGCTTTGACGTATAACGGCGCAGCCTTTAGCAGATCTTGCGGCACGCCCCAGCCATAATTATAAATCTGTGCCAAGGCCCCGCACGCCTTCACATCGCCCTTATCGCAGGATTTTGTAGCCCAGCTTATATCGTCTGCGGTGATTTCAAAATTTTCGGCTAGCGCGAAATTTGCGGAAAGCGCCGCAGCGAATACTAGAATTAAAATTTTATTTTTCATTTTCGTCCTTTTTGATTTTTTAAGATCGCCCGCCAAGCCTAAGTCGCGGATTTACCGTTAAGGCGCAGTTTGATCGCTAGAGTTCGGGTTCGTTCTCGCACGCTCTTTGCTTTTTAGAGCCTCGTAAATTTCATCGACGCCGCTTAGATTTTGATCCAAAACCTCTCTCGCCTTTTTTAGCGTGCGTGCGCCAAAAATCCCATCCTGCTTGGCTCCGATGCTTTTTTGGATATATAAAATTTTATTCTTTTGCATCGCAGCGGAATCCTTAGTCGCCCCGGAAGCGGAATTTGAAGCAGGGCTTTCAGAGCCGCTAGAGCTTGCACTCGTAGAATTTTCGTCTACAGAATTTACGCCATCACTCGCGGAAGCGGAATTTTCGTCCTCAAAAAATGCAGGCATCCACCCTCGCAGTAGCCCTGCTGCGCCGGTTTTCGGCACGTAGCCCGTATTTGCCGCGCCTCCGTAGATTGCGCTAGCTAAAACGGCGCAGAGCAGAGCTTTGCAAAAGCGAGCAAACGCCGCGCCGCCCCTGCCGCAGCGATACTCTCGCGGAATTTTACGAGCTTTTACGGTGCACCGCACTGCGCTTGCCAGCCACAGCGCCACACCGCCCAGCAGCCCTGCAGCAGCGATTACCGCGCCGCATGCAAGTGCCCAAAAATAATGCTCCGCAAAGATCATCTCGAAGCAGCCCTCGCACGCCAGCGCAGCCGCTGCGATGAGCGCGCCTCCGCCTATGCACCACACCGCGCGATCATAGCGTGGGCTTAGCACGCCAAGCGCCCCAGCCATCGCTCCGCCCAAATCACGAGCGCATTGCTGCGAAATAGAGCCCTCGCAAACGCGCATAATCGCCGCGGCAAAACTCTGCGCGCAATCCTCGCGCAAAGAACGTGGGAAAAAGAACTTCTTTAATCGCGCAAAAGGCGAAATTTTAGAATTTGACGAGGCAGGGCTTTGCGTATTCGCGCGATTTTTAAATTTTGCAGCGGCGAGGTTTTTGGAATTTGCGGAATTGATTGCGGCGGAGTCTATGGAATTTGTGGAATTTTCAGCACCCAAGGCGCTTAAATCTCGGTAATCTCGCTCGCCGTATAATTCACAAAGATCCTCCGCGGCGCGATCAGAAGTGCCGCTTAAGCTCTCTTGCGAGCCGGCAAAATTAGGTCCATTCTGCGCGAGAGCTTCGCTGTTTTGCTGCCTAGCCTCAAAATCGCTGGCAGAATTCTCTCCACCTTCCAAAAGATCCGCCCCGGCAAATTTTATGCCACCGCTCACTCCTCCTGCGAACCTGCCTTGCTCTCCGCGCAACCCCAAGCGATTATCTTCCGTGCCCATAGAATTTGCCGAAGCGCTCGCGAATTTCGTGCCCGCAAATTTTACGCTCGCGCCGCCCTCGAGATTTTCTTTGCGAGAAGCGTCTTTTGCAAGGCTCAAAGCGTCGCGATCAGCCGTGCCGCAGGTAGAATTTACAGGGTTAAAATGTCTATCCGCGCCGCGCAACTGCTCGAGATCTAGCGTCTCGCCGCGCAGTTTAGCACTAGCTAGGCGCATCGCCGCATCCAGCACAGGCTTTGCGCGAAATAGCGCAAAAAGGCTTTGCGCATCGTTCTGCCCTAGCCTAGCGGGCACGCCGTGCACCGCCGCAAGCTCCGGCGCAAAAACTTCGTCCAAAAAATTAGGTCTTACGAATGTTACGCCACCGAAGCACGCCGCATCGTAAGCCTTACCGCAGACGGCAAAACTCAAGCGCAAAAACTCCTCCTCCGCGCTAAATACCGCTTTGCAGCCGCCCTGTACCGCTCGCAGCGAGCTTAGACGAAATAAAAGTCTGCGCGCAGCAAAGCCTACGCCCTTGCTGCATAAAAACTCCAGCAGCTCGCGCCCAAAAACCTGCGAGCTAGCACCTATGCTGACGCTCGGACGGGCATAAACGGATACTTTGCCAGTGCGAGTGAAATACCCGCGCCCATCGCAATGCTCGCAGCGAAAATCACCCGCACCGCCGCAAGCGGGACAAATGCGCGAGCCGCTACCGCCGCAGCTAGCGCAGGGAATGAAGCGATAGCCCATAGAATTTGACGCAGGGCCTGCAGAGTCGCCTCCAGAAAGGCCGCGCGCATGAGCGTCCGTAGAGCTTAACGCCGCGCGGCTATAGCCACCGGCGCCCTTGCAATCGGGGCAGATCAAGCGCCCGCGCCCGCCGCAGTTAGCGCACGGCGCCTTGCCTGCGCCTTCGCAGCCTTTGCAGCGTCTCCTACCAGATCCGCCGCAATGCTCACAACGCAGCTGAACGCTAAAGGGCTTAAAATCGTGAAATTTTATGATTTGATCCGCATTCATAGCGGCTTTTTGGGGATCTGCACGCAGGCGTAGCATAAAGGCCTCGCTTAGCTCCGCATCTGCGCTTGCCGCGCGCAGGCACTCGCGCGCATGAGCCTCGAACTGCGCGATATCTGCGAAATGCAGCTGCGCGCGCTCGCCGCCACTTATCTGCGAGACGCTAAACTTGCCGGCGAAGTCGTAACGCACACCAAGCCTCACGCTAAATCCGTAAAACTCGCGATCAAGCTCACGCAGATCGGCGCCACCGCTACGCGTTAAAGCTTTGAGTCTAGCGACAAACGCCTCTGCAAGCTCCTCTTTATCCAGCTTGTCCATGATCGCTCCTTTCTTGCAGGCACGCCATAAAGCCGCGCCGCATAAATTTTAAAATTCCTTTATTAAGATCCCGCAAATTTTAGCATTTCATATAATTATACCGCGAAAGGGAATTTTAAAATTCCAAAATCTCACGCAGGATGGAATTTAGCGCCATTGCGCGCCGTAAAATCTCGCTGCAAATCAAAGCTCTAAAATAGAGCTCGACGCAAAATCTCGCACTGCGACGGCGACGCGCGTAACTGATCGCAACAAATACGGCGCGAACGGATCGCAAAACGGAGTCTCCAGGCATACAGCGTCCGAGTAATAGCATGGAACATGCAAGACTTTAATCCCGCAGCAGCGCATAATTTGGCTCGCGACGATGCGCGATACAGAGTAACGCGAAGTAAATTTCACGCCTGCATAGAATTTTAAATTTCACAGCTAGCTCGTACGTACGCACAGCATGAAATTTAAAATTTTACGACAGCTACAGCGCGGCGTGCAGCGATCTAAATTTTATGACAAGGGCAGTTCGCAAATTTCAATCCCGCGCTACAATCAGGCGACGGGCGCGTGGAGTGCAATTTAATTTATAAGCGCGCAGCGGCATATAGTCGTCGCACAAATTCAGTTCGCAGCGGGCAGCACGGCGCGAAATTTCATTGCCGCGACGTGTCAGCTCGTAAAATTTAATCCTGTTACCGCGCAGTTATAGCCGCCTGCGCCTTTGCAAGCAGAGCAGATCAGACATCCGCGCCCACCGCAGGCGATACACGGCGGTGCGTAAAATTTAATCTAGGCTCTGCAAACCTCCGCCAACATGACTGATCGCACGAGCGTAAAATTTAGCTTGCAATGCCGCATAATTTAACTCACGGCGGTGCATGTCGCGGCGCAAGCGCGAATTTTAGATCGTGCTGCGATCTGCTGCGCGACCGACGGATTAATTTCACGGTGCGCTCGACATGAAATTTAGAATCTCGTAGCGACACATGACACTGTGCGCAGCCGCGTGAAATTTTAAATTTCACGGCGAGCTTATGCATTATGAAATTTTAAATCTTGCCGCGATGAGCTCGCAAACTCGCGAGCGGCTCGGTTTAAGATCTTGCGCCCGGTTTTGCGCGGAATTTCGCTCGCGAAATTTCAAATGCCAAACCCGAGCAAATTTTGCGCCGAATTCTGCGTAGAATTTTACGCAGAATTTAATGAAATTTCGCGGGCCGAACCCGGCGCACCAAAATCCGACTAATCCGACTAATCCGACTAATCCGACTAATCCGACTAATCCGACTAATCCGACTAATCCGACTAATCCGACTAATCCGACTAATCCGACTA